>CALCHX010000202.1 GCA_937906875.1 uncultured Gemmatimonadota bacterium
GAAGCCGACGCGGCCGGGACGCAGGCGCTGCGCGCGGCACTGCTGCTCGGCGGCACGAGCGGGAGCGGCGGCGCGAGGCGGACCCGCCCCCGCTCAGCTACCCGCCAGTCGGGCGAACATCCACCCTCCCCATCCAATGGCGACGAGCCCGATCGCTCGACTCGCCCATTCCCCCGCAGGGACGACCTTCTCCGCCAGCACGAACGCCGCGATCACCGCCACCCAGAGCAGGTTCATCACTCCCGCCACGAAGAGCAGCGCCATCAGCAGCCAGCAACAGCCCACACAGTAGATGCCGTGTCGCGTGCCCATGATGAATGCCCCTCCTGCTCCGTCGCGCCACTCGGTCATCAGAAAACCCAATGGGGTGCGGCAGTGTGACAGGCAACTCCGCTTGAGTGGTGTGAACTGATACGCGCCGGCCAGCACCAGAAGAGTGCCACCAACGAGCGGGGTAGCGGTGGTCATCTCCGATGACAGCAACGCCGCCGAATGCAGCCCGAGCTGGACGACTGTTGCCACCGCGCTGAACGCGATCCATACACTCAGGTAGCCGCTCAGGAAGAGACTCGTCGTGGACAGGGGAGAGCGCCCGGCGTGCCGCTGGCGATCGACCCTGGCCAGCATGAGTGTCACCGGCGTGGCCGACGGCGTCATCATGGCGATCATCATCACCGCCCACATGATGAACGTCAGGAGGATATCGCCGAACTGCCACGGCTGCAGAGTGGGCATGTACATGTCCATATCTCCGGACATGCCCATGCTCATCTGCGGGCCGGACAACATGGTCGACGCGAGATGGATCATGTACGCCCATGCTATCGCGCCGGTTGCGACGAGACCCGCCGCCACGATCACGCGGTCTCGCTTGAGCGTACTCGCCGCAATCGGCGCCAGCACGTATCAGCCTCCCTGATACACAAACGGTGAGTAGAAGCCGTTCATGTCTGATAGCTCCCAGCTCATCCCATGGTCGTTGTAGCTCAGCTTCTTCGATTTCGCTACCGTCGCCGGGAAGCCGGGCGCGATACACAGCGGATGACCACTGATCGTGACGTCGCTGCCACCCGCGCCGCTCATCGCCTCGATCTGGGCGTCCACCACGCCATCGATCTTCAGACTGCGACGCTTGCCTTCCGCCTTGTAGTCGATGCCGACGCTACTGGTGCCCAGTACCTCCCCTACGAATGACACCAGTACCGCTGGATGTCCTCCCGCCTGGCCGGTGAAGATCCGCATCAGGGCATCCTTCTGCTCCGCTGAAGCCTTGTTGTCGAAGTACATCGCGACCTTCCACTTGCTCGTCACCATCGTGCCGGGTGAATGCACGGCGAGCGCCACGTTCAGGCCGTCCAGTGAAACATCGCCGGAGCTGCCCTTGTCGACATGCCAACCGACGAGCGCGGTGCACTCCCCGGTGGAGGGTGCACTCAGGAAGACACATGGACAGGCAACGTCGCAATTGCAGGTCTCGAAGTAGGTGCCGGCAAGATTCCATTTCCCGGACATGAGCCGTCTCCGCTTGCTTGTCTTGAGGATGACTGGCGGATATCGAGTGTGAGCAACGGTCGGAAGCGGGTAGCTGCGCAGGTGGCAACCCGGGATACGGGAGTACGGCACCAGCGTCCACGCAGCCGACTCCAGCACTCAAGCCGGCGTACCCAACCTTTTCCCATCACATTCACTCACTGGCCACCGGCCGTAGTGCGAGGGGCTCTACGGTAGAAGGTCGGCACGAGCCGAACAAGTCGGGGAAAGGAGGACGCCATCTCCGCCGGCTCCGATCGTCACCATCATGCGGCATCGGCTGCCACGAGGCGATGGCGGCCACCGGCATGCGGCGCTGAGGGGAGGCGCCGAAGAGGAGTTGTCCAGGGAGACTCGATGAGGTCGAGCCACGAGCGCACGTGAGACGAGAACGCCTACCGGACCCGCACCACCCTCTCCAGCGCTGACCCATCCGGCTGGATCACCCGGATCATGAAAGGATCCTCGATGGGCGGCAACAGATGCTCCACATGTTCCAGCTTTACTTGCATGAGGGTGCAATCCGTGTTCACATCCAACTTGCGAATGCCGTGGAAGCGCAGTTCGAGAAGGCCCGCGCTGCGGTTGCGTTCCACCCGGTCGAGCCGGGAACAGCCGTCCGGTCCGATATTCCCGGCAAAGCGGGCGTTGAGCGTCTCGCCTGGCGCGATGGTGTCCGGGACCGAGATATCGTTGACCGCAATGATGAACCGTTCGGTCTTCGTGCCCAACACGTTGCTGCACGCACTGCTTGCGGCGAGCAACAGGAAGACCGCCAGCATGGTGCCCATGTGGAAAGTCCTGATGCGAAACATGTGGCGTGATTCCATGCCGCCCCTCCGGAAGGTGATCGGGTCCATGACGCCTTGCCTGGTCGAGTCAAGGTAGCACGTCTGCGCTCACTGGACTGGATGGATCAGCACCTGCGCGCGCCCCGGGTTCGTTTTCTCTCCTTAAACATGGGTGAGAGACGTACCCCTTGTCGCCGGAATACAGTGAGCGCTGCCATGTCAGCGCCATCCCCAACGCCGGAACACGGCTGCTCCCTCGGGCGACTGCAGGTAATCCACGAATGCATGGGCGATGGGCCGATCGTTGCCACGGCGAGTGAGCGCCGCCCCGGCATCCCGGTAGACGAGCCACTCCGGCGCCAGCGGTACCATGTCCGCGATCTCCGGGTTCGCCACCTGCCAGATGTTCCAGATCAGCCAGGCGTCGTAGCTGGCATCTCCGGTCCACATCCGCCTCGCCTCCCCGCTGTTCGGCGCGAAGGCACCGATGTTGTTACGGAAGGCGCGGACGACCTCGATGTTACCGGTCCGACCGGCAACATCCTCCCACAGACCGGTCTGCCCCGCGCCATGGACGACGAGCACCTTCACGCCAGGCTTCAGCAGGTCCTCGAACCTCGCGATCCCGAGCGGGTTTCCCTTGCGCACCAGGATCGCCGCTGGCCGGAGGTAGAGTGGCGTGACTGTTGAGTCCACGATGGCTCCCGCCGACGCCTCGTGTAGCTGTCCGATGAAGTCCGTCATCATGTGCTCGGAACCGCTGTAGATCACGTCAGCGTCGGCACGCGCCCGACCCAACCACTGCGATGCCGGACCGGCGGTGACAATGACTGCCACCCCGTGTGCTCTGGTGAATGCCGCAGCCGCTTCCCGCATCGCCGGCAACGGTCCCCCGGGACCGTAGACGAACAGCGTCTCCGCTGGCGCGGCGGGGAGTTGCTGGCCAGCCGCAGGCGCCGGTAGAAGGGAAAGCAGTGGGAGTGCGAACGCTGCGGCGGCCAGGCGAGACAGGACGGACCGGAGCTGGGTCCGCCGCCGTGGCCCTTCACGCCAGCGAAACAGCGGGGAACTGGAACGACTGAACGCCTGAGCCCCTGCACGGCCGAGCGTCTGGATGGCCGAACGCAACTTCTCGCCCGGACCCACGCAAGCCAGGGCAATCACCCGTTCAGTCCTCACCGCGCGGCACCACTGGCCAGTCGGAGCCCGGTGAACTGCCACCGGGTGGGCGATGGGAAGAAGTTGCGGTAGGTGAGCCGGGCATGCGACTCGGGGGTGGCGCACGAAGCTCCGCGCAGCACCCACTGGTCAGCCATCCACTTCCCGTTGTACTCGCCGATCGCGCCGGCTGCGGGAGCGTAGTTCGGATAGGCCACGTATGCGCTCTGCGTCCACTGCCATGCGTCACCGTATAGCTGCTCCAGGCCCGCGCCCGATCCGCTGGCCGGCGCGGGATGCAGTCGTCCCGACTCCACGAACTGCCCCCGCAACGGCGCGCCCCGTGCGGCAACTTCCCATTCGAACTCGGTCGGGAGGCGCAGTCCCGCCCAGCGGGCGTAGGCGTCTGCCTCGTAATAGCTCAGGTGGGTGACGGGATCAGCGAGCGCCGCTCCGCCCAGCTCACGAGTGCCGCCGAGGGTGAATTCCACCCAGCGACCGTCGGCGTCCCGCTCCCAGTAGAGCGGTCCCTCCCAGCCATGTTCCCGAACTGTCGCGAGCCCCGCCGAGAGCCAGAGCTCGGGACGTGCATATCCGCCGTCAGCCATGAAGGCCAGGAATTCACCGTTGGTGACGAGTCGCGTCGCGAGCCGGAACGGCTCGAGAAAGACCCGGTGGCGCGGACCCTCATTGTCGTAGGCGAAGCCCATCCCCTCATGGCCGATCTCGTACACACCCTCGCCCACGTCCACCCATGCCGAAGCCGATGCCTCGCGCTCCGGCGCGTCCTGCATCGCCCGGTAGGCCGGTCGGAGCGGGTTGGTCCAGAGCACGTGCTTGATGTCGGTGACGAGCAGCTCCTGATGCTGCTGCTCGTGATTCAACCCCAGCACGATGAGACTGGCCGCAGGGTGATCCTCATCACCGGCAATGCGATCGATGAGTCGCCGCATCGCCTCGTCCACATGCGCCCGATAGGCATAGACCTGGGCGACGGTCGGACGCGTCACCAGACCGCGTCTGGCGCGACAATGCCGCTCTCCCGCCTGCACGTAATACGAATTGAACAGGTAGGCGTAGCGCGGGTCCGGCGTACGATAGTCGGGGTCGTACTCGGCGAGCACGAACGTCTCGAAGAACCAGCTCGTGTGTGCCAGATGCCACTTGGTGGGACTCACATCGGGCATCGAGCTCACGACGTAGTCCTCAACCTCCAGTGGCTGGCAGAGTTGCTCGGTCCGGGCGCGGACGGCGAGGTAGTCGGCGGCAAGCGTGCCTGCCCCGGAGACGGAAGTCATCTCCGGCGCGTGCGGTGCCGGTGCATGCAACTGTGATATGGTCATGGCAGTAAAGCGAAGGCAGGAGCGGGAGCCGCTGGCGGGCGAGTGCGGGGCAGGGGAAACTGCCGCAGGAAGCTGGTCCGCCAATGCTGGACCAGCCTTCCGCAGGCTCGTGCGAAGTGCCTGCCTTCCACGACATCATGCGTCCTGCTCGTCACAGGGCGGCGCATCAGGCGGCTACCGATGCGATCAGGCAGACATGGTTGACGGTGCGCAACGGCTGTGCCAGTCCGGGTCACAGGCGCACGGCAGATAGGGCCGAGCAACTGGCCCGAATCAGCCGGTCAGAAGGAGTTTTCGAGAAGCAGCAGCTCAGGAACAGTGATTCAGAAGCGGTGCTCGGAAGCAGTGGCCCGGAAGCGGTCGCGCAGGGGTAGCAGGCACGGCCTGTCACGTCGCGCCCGGCACCGCCTATTCGTACCGCAACGCCGTCATCGGATCCACCCGGCTGGCGCGCCGCGCCGGGATGTAGCCCGCCGCCAGCGCGACCAGGACGAGTGCCACCACCGACAGTGCGACCACCAGCGGGTCATGCCCACTCAGGCCGAACAACAGAGATCCCGCCAGGCGTCCCAGTCCGATCGCCGCAGCCACTCCGATCGTGCCTCCCACCAGCACCATCAGTCCCACCTAGCGCAGCATCATCGTGCGCACATGCGACACATCGGCGCCCAGCGCCATCCGCACGCCTATCTCCCGGGTACGGCGGGTGACCGTGTAGGACAGCACCCCGTATAGTCCCACGGCAGCGAGCAGCGTCGCCAGGGCGGCAAAGGCCGCCGACAGGATGCTGATCATGCGGTCCAGCGAGACATTCTCCCGGATCTGCGTCGACAACGTCTTCAGCTCCTCCACCGGCAGCGTCGGATCCAGCTCCTTCATCACCTTCGGAACCGCTGCCAGCACCTGCTCCGGCGGGAGCGACGTGCGCAGGTAGAAGTGCATGGAGCCGATGTCTTCGCGCTGTCGGTACGGCCTGAAGAACTGCGGCGGCACTTCCGCCTTCACCTGGCTGTAGCTGGCATCGCGCACCAGTCCCACGATCTGGATGTTCAGCGAATCGCCGCCGCCCTCGGACATGTACCTGCCGACGGCCTCGCGACCCAGGCCGAACTTCTTCGCGAACGTCTCGTTGACGATGGCGACTCCGGATGTGCCGAGCACGTCTGCCTCGGTGAACTCGCGGCCGGCGAGCAGCGGCGTGCCCATGACCTTGAAGTAGCCGGGACTCACATCACTGAAACGCGAGTCGGCATCGGTGTCCGGGCCCTTCTCGAAACCCTGCACCGAGACGTTGCTCCCCCAATTGGTCCCGGAAAACAGGGGCACGCGAGAGGCAGCGACGCCGACAACTCCGGGGATGGCGCGCAGATCCTCTTCAGTCCGCTGGAAGAGGGCGAGCGAACGCGCGGGCTCGTACCCGTTCAGTTCCGGCGAGATGCCAAAGGTGACGACGTTATCCGCCCTGACCCCCAACTCCACCCGGCTCACGTTGCCCAGGCTGCGCAGGAATACCCCCGCCGAGATGAGCAGGGCCATGGAGAGGGCGATCTGCGCGGTCACGAGGGAGGTGCGGAACCGTGCCGCGGCACGAGCGCCCGACGGCTGGCCGGTGTTCGCCCTGATTGTCGTGATGAGGTCGGGCCGCGTGCTGTGGAGTGCCGGGAAGATGCCGAACAGCAACCCGGTAGCCACGGCCAGCGCAGCCGCAACGAGCATCACCCTGAGGTCGAGCTGGAAGTGGAGAGATCCGACAGCGATGGGTGGCATGATGGAGCCCACCGCGGCGAGGGTCCAGCGGGCCACGAGCAGGCTCGCCACGCCACCCATCAGCGCCAGCATCCATGCCTCGGCCAGCAGTTGCGACACCACCTGCATGCGAGTCGCGCCGAGCGACAGCCGTACCGCCATCTCCATGTTGCGACTGGCGGCACGGGCGAGCAGGAGGTTGGCGATATTCGCGCAGGCGATGAGGAGCACGACGCCGGTGATACCGAGCAGCAGGGTCATCGGAATACGCGCCTCGCCACTCACCCAGCTCTGGCCGCGCGCACCCGGCTCGACTGTGATCTCCTTTGCCCGGAAACGGGCCAGCGTCTGTTCGCTCATCTCCGCCTGCAGCGGCGCCTCGATGTCGTTGATGATGGGGCGGTAGACGGCATTCAGCCCCGACGCCGCCTGCACCATCGACGTGCCCGGCTTGAGTCGGCCGAAGACATAGACCCAGTAACTGAGGCGATTGTCGAAGGCGTCGAAACCCGGCTGCACCTGAGCACGCATGCTGATCGGCACGAACACCTTCGGAGTGGCACCCATCGTGGTGCCGTCAAAGCCTTGCGGCGCCACGCCCACGATCGTCATCTGCTGGCCGTTGACGGTGATCGGCCTGTCCAGCACGGTGGGATCGGCGCCGAGCTGGTTGGTCCAGTAGGAGTAGCTGAGCACGGCCACGTAGTTGGCGCCGATGGTCCGGTCGTCCGCCGGCCCCAGCAGCCGTCCCAACGCCGGCCTCAGCCCGAGCACATCGAAATACGAGCCCGACACCATCATCCCCTCGGCGCTCTGTGGCGTCTGACCCTTCATGGACAGATTCGCTTCGAAGGCGCGATGCGCCGCGAGGCCGGTGAGGTCGGTCTGCGTCCGCTCCAGGTCGCGGAACATCGGGTAGCTGAACACAGCCTCTTCGCGACCCGCAAAGTTGCTCGACGTGGAACCCATCTTGGGCCCGGGAGCTTCCAGGTTCACCAACTGTCCGGGCTCATGAACCGGCAGCGGCCGCAGGAGCGCCTGGTCAAAGATCGAGTAGATGGCCGCGTTCGCACCGATCCCGAGCGCCAGGGAAAGGACCGCGATACCAGTCACGAAGGGAGTCCGGGTGAGCGAGCGGAGGGCGAGCCTGAGGTTGATCATGAGATCCTCGAAGTACTGGCGGTAACGGATTGCGCGACGCTTCTCATACCGGGCGGAGCATGATGTCCCACCTCCAGCGATCCACGCTTACTCATAGCGCAGCGCCGTCATCGGGTCCACGCGGCTCGCGCGCAGCGCCGGGATATAACCGGCGCCCATGGCGACGACGCCGAGCGAGAGCACCGAGAGCGCGATCACCAACGGATCGTGGCCACTCAGCCCGAACAACAGCGACGCCGCCAGCCGCCCCAGCCCCACGGCTCCAGCGACTCCCACCGCCCCGCCCACCAGCACCATCAGCCCCACCTGACGCAGCACCATTATCCGCACGTGCTTTCCCTCGGCGCCGAGTGCCATGCGCACGCCGATCTCCCGGGTGCGCTGGGCCACCGTGTACGACAGCACTCCGTACAGGCCGACAGCAGCAAGGAGCGTCGCCAGGGTGGCGAAGGCCGCCGACAGGATGCTGATCATGCGATCCAGGAAGACGTTCTCACGGACCTGCATGGACAAAGTCTTCAATGCTTCCACCGGCAACGACGGGTCCAGCGTCTTCATGACGTCCGGCACCGAGCGCAGTAGCTGTTCGGGAGCCAGCGATGTTCGAACGTAGAAGTTCATCGAGCCGACGTCATCCGCCTGGCGATAGGGCGTGAAGAACAGCGGCGGCACCTCGTCCTTCACCTCGCTGTACCTGGCGTCCCGCACCAGCCCCACGATCTGGATGTTCAGCGAATCGTCGCCGCCTTCGGACATGTACTTGCCAACGGCCTCGCGGCCCAGTCCGAACTTCTTCGCGAACGTCTCGTTCACCACAGCCACCTTCGGCGACCCGATGATGTCGGCGTCGGTGAACTCGCGCCCCGCGAGGAGCGGCGTGCCCATCACCTTGAAGTAGCCGGCGCTGACCTGGTTGTAGCGTGAGCCATTGTCGGTATCCGGCCCCTTCTCGAAGCCCTCCACCGCCACGCTGCTCCCCCAGTTGCTGCCAGCCAGCAGCGGCACCCGCGACGCAGCAACCCCGATTATGCCCGGCATTGCCGCGAAGCTCTCCTCCGTCCGCTGGAACAGGGCGAGCGAGCGCGCCGGATCATATCCGTTGAGCTCCGGCGATATGCCGAAGGTGACCACGTTGTCCGCCTTCACCCCCAACTCCACACGGCTCACGTTGGTGAGGCTGCGCAGGAAGAGACCAGCCGAGATGAGCAGCGCCATGGAGAGGGCGATCTGCGCCGTGACGAGTGCGGTGCGGAAGCGCGCCGCCGCGCGAGCACCCGACGGCTGGCCGGTGTTCGCCCTTATCGTCGTGATGAGGTCCGGACGGGTACTGTGCAGCGCCGGGAACATTCCGAACAGCAGCCCGGTGATCACGGCCAACGCTGCGGCGAAGAGCATCACCTTGATATCGAGCTGGAAATGCAGCGTTGAGACGGCTTCCGGCGGCAGGATGGAGGCGACCGCGGCAAGCGTCCAGCGGGCGACCGCCAGGCTCGCCACGCCACCCATGAGCGCCAGGATGCAGGCTTCGGTGAGCAGTTGCGCGACGACCTGCACGCGCGTCGCGCCGAGCGACAGCCGTACCGCCATCTCCAGGCTGCGACTGGCCGCGCGGGCGAGTAGCAGGTTGGCGATGTTCGCGCAGGCTATGAGGAGCACGACTCCGCTGATGCCGAGTAGCAGGATCAGCGGAGTCCGTGCCTCCCCGCTCACCGAACTCTGCCCGCGCACACCCGGCTCCAGGGAGATCCTCTTGGCCCGGAAGCGCATCAGCGTCTGCTCGCTCATCCCTTTCTGGAGCGGCGCCTCGATCTCGTCGATGATGGGACGATAGGCGGCATTCAGCGCCGACGACGCCTGCTCCACCGAAGTGCCTGGCTTAAGGCGGCCGAAGAGGTAGATCCAGTAACTGCGCCGGTTCTCGAAACCGTCGAAACCGGGTTCGAGCTGGGCTCGCATGCTGATCGGCACGAAGACGCGCGGCAGCGAACCCAGCGTCGTGCCGGCAAAGCCGCGTGGCGCCACGCCGACAATCGTGAACTGTTGACCGTTGACGGTGATCGGCTTCTCGAGCACCGTCGGGTCGGAGCCAAGCTGGGTGCTCCAGTAGGCGTGGCTGAGCACCGCTACGTAGTTGGCGCCGATGGTCCGGTCATCGGCCGGCCCCAGCAGCCGCCCGAGCGCCGGCCTGAGCCCCAGGACGCCGAAGTACGAACCGGAAACCATCATGCCCTCGGCGTTCTGCGGCGTCTGTCCCTTGATGGCCAGGTTGGCGCCGAAGCCACGGTGCGCGGCCAGGCCGGTGAAGACGTTCTGGGTCCGCTCGAGGTCGCGGAACATGGCATAGCTGAACACTGCGTCGCAGTCGCCGGCCTGGTTGCAGGACTGCGACCCCGGCTTGGGACCCGGCGCCAGCAGGTTGACCAGCTCTGTGGGCTCGGCGACGGGTAGCGGCCGCAGGAGCATCTGGTCGAAGAGCGAGAAGATGGCGGCGTTCGCCCCGATGCCTAGCGCCAGCGAGAGCACCGCGACGCCGGTGACGAAGGGCGTCTTCGTGAGCGAGCGCAGGGCGTGCTTCAGGTTTATCACGGCATCCTCGAATCGCGGGGGTGATACCGCTGAGCCAGGGAAACGAATCCGGCTTCCCGGACTCCGCTCGCCCGATCAGACAGTACCACCGGCTGGAGGGTTGCGATCGACGCTCCAGACGGCACCACTGTCGTCCCCCCGCCGCGTCCGGATCGTCCGACCGACCTGAAATCCATACGGCTACTGTCCGGCTATTGATTCGACGGATCTGTACCTGTCGTTCCGGCAGCCAGGGAGGGGCCGCCCCGGCGACCACCTTGCGGGTTTGCGTTGGTACGCCTTTATCCAGGTTGGGATACTTCCGGAAGTGGGACGGAAACGTGCCCCGGAACGTCTATGAACTGTGTGACCTCGACGCGCACCGCGCGCGGATGCGTTCACATCACTATCGTTCTCCCGGCGCCCAGCCATGACGCCCGTTCACCGACGGAACCGCCGTGACATGAGTAGTATCCGCTCCACAGCCGCAGTCGCCGTGCACCCATCACCCGAAAATACCCGGCATCGGCGATACCGCCGCCTGCTGGGTGGGGTCCTTGCCGGAGCCGTGCTGGTCTGCACGGCCCCGGGGGCAATTGGCCTGCTCACTGCTCAGACCGTCCGACCCACCATCGCCGGCTGGACCACCGAGCAGGGACTTCCGTCGAACATCGTCCTCGGCATCCAGCAGACGAAGGATGGTTATCTCTGGCTGGCTTCCTACCAGGGGTTGGTCCGCTTTGACGGGGTGGTGTTCCGAACCTTCATCGAGCCCGACATTCCAGGGCTCGCCCGGGCCAGTTTCTGGGCGGTGACCAGGGACTCCGCCGGCCGCCTCTGGGCGGCAACGGAGAACGCCGGCGTGGTCAGGCTCAGCGAGGGCAAGTGGCGTGTCTTCACCACGCGCGACGGGTTGCAGAACGATCGCCCGACGGCGATGGCAGTCGATGCAAGCGGCGCCCTCCTGGTTGGGTCCCATTCCGGCATCAGCCGCATTCTGGACGACCGCGTGGATTCACTGCCCCCGTTGCCCACCATCGCCGGCGACGGGGGATTCACGGTTTCGGCCATCGCCGTGGCCAGCGATGGCACCATCTGGATCGGTACTGTCGCCGCCGGCGTCCTGCGCTACCGGGACGGCGTCTACACTCGTCTCACCGAGCGCGATGGGCTTGGCGACGACCGCGTGACCTCCCTCCACGCCGACGGCAGCACGGTGTGGGTGGGCGCCTATGGACGTGGCGTGACCCGCATCCGGGGCGATTCCCTCACCCGTCTCGCCGCGCGCGGCGCTGGAGCGCCGCTGAGGGTGAATGACATCCTCCGGCGCGACGACGGGGTGATACTGCTGGCTGCCGACAACGGCCTCTTCAGCCTGGCCGACGATGCCGTGGAAGGTGATGCCGCAGCGCCCGTCACCCGCCGTGACGGCAGGGGGATCTCGCAGGCGGAGGCATTGCAGGTGGACGCCGAGGGCAATCTCTGGATCGGTTCACGACAGGGTGGACTCTTCCGCCTGCGTGCGGCCAGCGTTCAGGCCATCACGACCGCTGACGGGCTTCCCGACAACCTCGTGGCGGCGGTGAACGGCGATGGGACTGGCGGCCTCTGGATCGCCACTTCGCGTGGCGTCGCCCATCGCGATGCCAGCGGACTCACAGTCTTCACGCGGGCCGGAGGTGCGCTCCGCGATGATATTGCCCGGGACCTGCTGCGCGGCTCCGACGGCACGGTCTGGGTGGCCACCAACGGTGGCCTCTCGATGCTGCGCGACGGACGCTGGCGGAGTTTCACCGTGGCCGACGGACTGGCCGACGACCGTGCGCGCGCACTCGACATCGGCGCTGATGGCACCCTCTGGATAGGCACTTTCAACGGGCTCTCCTCCTTCCGCGACGGTCGCTTCACGAGCTACGGCCGGGCCGAGGGGCTTACCGACGGCTACGTGCTCTCCGTCTTCGAGGACAGCAAGGGGACGCTCTGGGTCGGCACCCAGGGCGCGGGACTGTTCAGGCGAACGGCGGACGGTCGCTTCGTCCTCGCCCCGCACGAGCTCACCAATCAGCCGGTATTCCGCGTCACCGAGACTGCGGACGGCACGCTCTGGATCGGTTCGGCGCGGGGGCTGGCACGGCTACGCGGCGACAGCATACGACTCTTCACGGCGCAGGATGGGCTCCCCGGCAACACGATTTTCCAGGCCGTGGAGGATAGTGCCGGTCAGCTCTGGATCACCGGACCCTGGGGAATCGGCCGCGTGGCGGTCGCGGAACTGGCGGACGTGGCCGCCGGCCGCCGGTCCAAGGTGACGGCCCGGCAGTTCGGCCGCGACGACGGCATGCCGGCGCGGGAAGCATCGTCGATCTCGCGGTCCTGGCTGGGTCCGGATGGCGTGCTCCGCTTCGCCACCCCTGGTGGCGTCGCCGTCCTGGACCCACGCCGCGTGCGCCGCAATGAATTGCCGCCTCCGGCGCATCTGGAACAGATGGTGGTGGATGGCGTGTCCCTGGGCAACGCCCCATCGCTGGAGTTGGAAGCCGGTTCGCGGAAACTGGAGTTCCACTTCACCGCTCCCAGCTTCGTCGCACCCGCGCTGCTCCGTTTCCGTTACCGACTTGAACCGTTCGACGACGACTGGGTGGACGGCGGCACACAGCGCGTTGCCCAGTACACCCATCTCTCACCAGGCCGCTATACCTTCCGCGTCCAGGCGCGCAACGAGGATGGCGTGTGGAGCGACCACTCCGCCGTCGCCCATCTCCGCCTGCGCCCATACTTCTGGCAGACATGGTGGTTCGCGGCACTCGCCATAACCCTTCTTGCCCTGATCGCCGCCCTCGCCCACTGGATGCGCGTGAAGCACGTCGCCCGCGAGGTGCGTGAGCAGACCTTGCGGAAAATGAGCCTGCGCGACGAGCTCACCGGGCTCTACAACCGGCGCGGCCTGCTCGAACTGGCCGACCAGCAGATGCGGATGGGCGAGCGGGAGCGGCGTGGCTTCGTCCTCGTCTTTGCCGACATGGATGGCATGAAGCGTATCAACGACACCTTCGGCCACCAGCAGGGTGATCGGGCGATAATGGACGCAGCGGCCCAGTTGCGCACCACCTTCCGCGCCTCCGATATCATTGGCAGGCTGGGCGGCGATGAGTTCGCCGTCATCATGCCCGAGGAGGTCGATGCGACCACCGAGAGCACCTTCGCCGAGGTGGAGGCCGCCTGCACACGCCTTCAGGAGAACGTGGACACCCACAACGCCACCGCGAACCGCCCCTACAGGCTCGCCCTGAGTGTCGGGGTGAGCCGGTTCGTGCCCGGCTCGCCGGTGTCCATGGAAGTGCTGCTTGATTCCGCCGACAGGGAGATGTACGCCCAGAAGCGGGTGAAGGGGAACGGCCACGCCACCGGGGCGTCAGCCAGGCCCGGCTGAGCCCCCGCCGCAGCCCCTTCACTCCTTCCCGAACGCCATGTTCCCGCTCTGTCTGTCGCGCCCGACCACGAAGCGCATCTCATCAGCCATCCGCTGCGCCACGACCATCGCGCTGACAATGGCCGCGTCGCTCGCCATGGCCTGTCAGCGGTCGCCCGCGAACACCATCCCCCCACCATCCTCGGCGGCTGCCTCCCTGCCGGGCGATACGCTGATGATCGACATCGCCGACGACGCCGAGGTGCGGGTGAAGGTCGCTGGAGGCAACGCCGAATGGCAGGAGGGCCACTGGGTGACGACGAGCGCCGGCTGCAAGGGAGTGCTGCTCGCCGATGCCCTCCTGGTACGGCTGGCTGCCCTTGCCGCCGTGGACCTCCGAATAGCGGCGGCCGACGGGAACGAGTGGCAACCGGTGCCACTGACGCGCATTCGCGACGGTGAAGGCTGCGCCGATCCGGCCGGTTCCTGACTATCCGCCAGATCCGGGCAACCTCGCTCGGCAGGCACTGCCACTCTGCTCTGCTCGCCACACGAGGTGGGCCCGCCCCGTGCCTGGCGAGCCCGCGCGTGGCGTCAGAGCCGACCGGCGTTGTGTAGACGGGCCCGCCGCGTGTCTGGCGAGCCCACCTCGTTCTCCGGCCGTGGGTGGCTGGAGCTACTTGAAGATGCCGAAATTGCCGAGTAGCACCCAGAGGATGATGAAGATGATGACGGTGCTGAAGCAGCCGCACCCCATCTTCCTGGCTCCATAACCAGCGGCCAGGCCGCGCAGAATCTTGCTCATGAAGTGGTGCTCCGTGGCGTTGACGAGGACGGAAGTGCCGGATTCTACCATCCCATACGCACGGCCCATACCCCGGCCAGAGTCTCGTCAGCGTCCGCCGCTCAGCCAGGCGGCGAAGTCAACTCGTCCACCCGCGCCAGTTCCGCTTCGCTGAGTTGCCACGAAGTGGTTGCGGCCACGTTGGCACGTATCTGTTCCGGAGTCGTGGCGCCAGCTATGACAGACGCCACCTGCGGCCGCTGACGGAGCCAGGATAGCGCGAGTTCCAGCAGGGTGTGGTCTTGTTCAGCGGCAAAGCCGATCAGTCGTTCCACGATGGTGACATTCTCGTGGGTGAATGAGCCGGATCCCTTCTCCCCCGCCAGGCGACTCCCAGCCGGTGCCGGCTGACCACGGCGGTACTTCCCGGTCAGAAGACCACTGGCCAGTGGAAAGTATGGCAGGAAGGCGAGGCCCGCCTTGATGCTCTCCTCCAGGACGCCACTCTCCGGGTCGCGATGGAGCAGACTGTACTCGTTCTGTACACTCACGAAGCGGGCGCCACCGTCACGCACCGCTCCCTCGGCCTCCCGCAACTGTGCGGCGGAGAAGTTGGAGCAGCCGATCTCGCGCACCTTCCCCTCCCACACCAGTTCATCGAGTGCGCCCAGGGTGTCGGCAATGGGCACGTCCGGAACAGGGATGTGGAGTTGATAGAGGTCTATGCGATCGGTGCCCAGCCGGCGCAGGCTCTCCTCGGCGGAGCGGCGCACGTAGTCGGGATGGGCGCTACCGGGTCCACCGCCTGCAGCCATCCCGAACTTGGTGGCGAGCACGACGTCCTTTCTGTGGGACCCCAGGGCACGGCCGAGGAACTCCTCGCCACGTCTCTCACCGTCAACGGTGCCATAGATGTCGGCGGTGTCGAAGAAGGTGACACCGGCGTCGAGCGCGGCGTGCACCACAGCCGCACTCTGGTAGGCATCCAATCGTCTGCCGAAATTGTTGCAGCCCAATCCGGCAACCGACACGCGTAGCGAGCCGACTCGTCGCTTCTCCACCTGTGGCCTCCACTGTATGCGGGCATCTCGCGCATTGTCCATGCCGTTTCTGCTGACAGTCGGCAGGCGTTCCTGCTACCGTGCCTCCGGTCACCGGGCTAAGATGCGCCTACGTGCCCGCCACCCGCGTGCACACCTTCTCCATCTGCCGCCCTGACGTCCTGTGGATCAGCAGCCCGAGAGCACGTCGCCCGAGAGCACGTCGCCCGATGACGCCACTCCTGCCTGCCCCAAGTGTGGCGGCGAGATGTGGGACAACCGTGAATCCAAGCGCAATCCGCGCGCCCCCGATTTCAAGTGCCGCGACAAGGGGTGCGAGGGCGTCATCTGGCCTCCGCGTGACCCCGATGCCCCACCTCCCGCTCCCGCCGGCACCGCTGACGACCCCGCCTGCCCCATCTGTGGTGGAAAGATGTGGGACGACCGGCTATCCAAGCGCAATCCGCGGGCACCGGACTTCAAGTGTCGCAACAAGCCCAGGATGCAGGGCGGTCCCGGCTGCGAGGGAGTCATCTGGCCTCCGCGGGATGGTGAACAGCGTGCCGGGGGCGCTCCAGTGGCGTCCGCCCCGCGACGCCAGTCGTCGGCGCCGTCCTCCCCGCCGCCGATGCACGATATCCCGCCCATGGACGACTATCCGGGCGGACACCCGGATGACGACGACGACCTGCCCTTCTAGGGCGCGTGCGCAGCGTAGCGGCGCGCCACGGGCTCACGATCGCGACGGGGCCGGACGCATTCTTCAGGCGTCCGGCCCCGTCTCACTCCTGCCTGCACCAGGCAAGCTATCAGGTCAGTGCGACCGATCAGCGCGTGGTGGCAGTGATACCCCGTCTCTCCAACAGGTCGCGGTAGTATGACAGGACGCGCGAGCGAACCGTCATCTCGGTGTCGTCTCCCTCGAACTGGAAGGGAGCATAGCGATGGCGATCGCCGGTGACCGAGAACCACCACCATGAAGGAGAGTGCGGCGTTCGCGCCGTCTCGACGCTGCACGTGAAAGTCCGACCATCTGCCTCGAAATCGAATTCTTCCATCTACCGCCTCGTCTCTGGGTGATCTGTAATTTAACTCGTTGCGCAGGTTAGTGGGGGAAGCGGCCCCGCGTTCGCGCCACCCACTCGGGGCTCGTGCTGGCCGACGGGAGGATTCGGGGTGTCACCAGTGTCCGATCACCGATCACGGCCGTGCGTTCACGATGTGCGCGTGAAACGGGATCACGACATGATCGCCGTGGGTCACCTCTCGGAGCGCCGACTTCATGTCCGCCGCGATGGCTGCAACGATAGCCTGCCGAGCCTGAAGGTCGAGGTGCTGCATCTGGGGAATGGCAGCCGTATCCACCTCTATTTCACCAGCCAGAAACCCATCAGGGTTCGGGAAACGGGCTGTCATGGAAGCTGGCGCCATCTCCACTCGCTGAAATCCAGCTCCCGCCATCAGCGCGCGCAGCTCGTCTGCATCACCGAGGGCAAAGATGTCCTGCAGGGCCGACAATCCGAGTCGCTGCTGGATTGCGAGGTGCAGAGTCCGGTAGAATGGATGCCGGTCGAGACCCTGCCAGACGCTCACCAGCAATCGGCCCGTCCCTGTCATGACCCGCCGGATCTCGGCCAGAGCAGCGGCCCTGTCTGCAAAGAACATCAACGCGAACTGGCACAGCACGAGATCAAAGCTGTTGCCGGGGAAGGGGAGGCTCTCCGCACTCCCTTCCAGCCATTCCATTGCGACACCCTCCCGGGAAGCAGCCGCCCTGGCAACCGCCAGCATGTCCGGACTGGGATCGACCCCCGTAACCGCACCTCTCGCTCCGAGCCGCGAAGCGACCTGTCGAGCAACGATCCCCGTTCCACAACCCACATCCAGAACGCGGTCGTCCGGCCCTGGGTCCGCGGCCTGGAGCAGGAGCGTGGCCCACGGACCAAAGAGCGTGGGCACCATGTAGCTTTCATAGCCTTCTGCTGGATTGGTCATTCGGTCCCTCCAGATCCAGGTCGCAGCGCCCGATGGCCAGGCTCAGCAGCGGCTCAGACGGTCGTGGAGCCCGTCGACTCCATGGCGTCTGTCGCGGGCTCCGCCAACCGCAGCCGCCACCCGCAGGCGCTCCAGATGAGTCTCCCGCGCTCGCCCCTTTGCAGCGCTCCACGCCGCGGGCCCGTGTTGGAAGAACGGCCCCCATGCCGCCTCGGATCGCCAGGTGCAACGATGGCGACTCTCGGCTTGCGCATCGGCGTGGATCTCGCGCTCGCGGCGTCCCGGCCATCAGATCAGAATGACGCGGATCAGTGCTCCGTGCAAGGCAGGAAGCACGAAGGGCAAACACCCCCTGCCTGTTTGCCCGGGGCAAGGAATTGCTCCTCGCCCCATCAGGTGCGACGCGTCGGCAGGACGCGCAGCCGGGGAGCGTGCATCACTTCGCCGTTCCGGGGACATGCCTCAAGGCGTTACCAGGAAAGGCGCGGACACGCGCTGATCCACCGGGAGCGGCGAGCGCCACTGCGCGTCAGCAAACACCAGGTAGCGGAATCGATAGGTGCCCGGCCCCTTGACCAGATAGCGCGCGACTGACAAACCGTCCGTGAGTGTGGCGCCGGGCGGGACTTCGATTGACATCCCGATACCGTCGACCGTGAACCACGATGACTCGTCACGCCAGGCGCCATCGACGAGGTGCTCGTGGAGGACGTACTGCGCCATCGGGAGGTACACCGCGCGGTCCGACTCGTTGGTGATGGTCACGCGCGCCACGTCGTTGGCCGCGACCGAGTACTGGGCCCGGTCTGACGTCACCCGCACGGACGCGCCGGCCGCGAGGTCCGTCGGCCCATCACGCCGGCAGCCACCCGAAAGCGCGAGCAGGGCGAGAACGGGCAGGAGCAAGCGTTGCATGTATACGAGTTCGAGAGTAGCAAGTGGCGAGCACTGACCAGTAGACCCCTCATTCCACTTCCTCGTCACCACGACCTTTCAGCGATCCAATGCCCGAATCGGGCCTCGTCGCGCAGCGGCAGTTCCAGCGCCCGAGTTCACCTGCGGAGCGGTTCGCACGGAACCGTGAATGCACGATGGACTGCGCCCGCTCCGTCAGTTGCAATGACTCGTTGGGCCTTCCTGCGGAGTCAGAGCTGCCGAACGTCGACGGCGGTGAGCGCAGTCAGAGCCCCATCCACCCGGCGCTCAATTTCTTCAATGTCATCGTCCTCGCCGCCCGCCAGAACCATCTCGCCGGCCCGCCGGAAATCCGCTTCCATCCGGTCCTCGGCAGCCGACCTGGAGAGGCGTGGACCGCTCTCTGCGACCTGCAGTGCCGACGCCCATTGTGGCACGGATGGCCAGACGGCGCCGATGCGCACACCCAGGTAAAGCAGAATTGCCTGGCGTACTCCGCAGTCACCTGCACGGCAGGCATGATAGAACATTCGATCGGCCGCTCGGCGACGGCTCCTGTCGGTCCCGGCGCGGGCACACGCCACGTCGTGGACGACGGACGCCCGGCGATAGTCGCCAGTGTACGGCGACCCCACCAGCGTCCACAGTGGCCGCGGAATCGAAGCGCCGTCCACCGTCGACCCCGCGGGCGCGTCCCAGAACTTGCCCGCGGGGTCCTGGAACCTGAACAACTCGAGGAGTTGCATCCGACGATCATTGTCGGGCTCTGTCAGCCAGCGTGTGACCGGCTCACCGGAGAAGGTTCCGTGATTCATGCTGCTCCTCGACGAAGGTCTGGGGGGGGGGCCAGCGTCCTGGCAAGCCTGCGAACGGATCGACGATGACCGGCTTCCGGAGTCCCGATACAATGTCGGTCGCACGTTGAACCGCCGCAAGAAAGCGGGGCGCCAGGCCTGGGATCGCTACATCATGGTGCTCGGCGACCTGCCCGCTATCGTGTTCTGCCGATCGACGACTGACATCCTCGCCCCGTGCTTCAGAGGCACCTGGATTGCGGTCGTCGCTCCTCACGAACAGCGACTCCGCGAGCCGCAGATGCCAGTTGGGCCCGCGCCGACTGGAGGAAGGGACGGCGTGGCTCGAGAAGTACCGCCGGCGCTGGGACGAACGCTTCGACGAGTTGGACAGGGTTGTCAGGGAACTGACACGAAAGGAGGAGGGCGATGAACGCGAGAATCGAAGGTGAGGCCAGCCCCGTGACGAACCGGACCACGGTGGAGCGGAAGTCGGACCGCGAGATGGTTGTCACGCGGACCGTCAACGGCCCGGCGCGCATCGTGTTCGAGGCCTTTTCCAGGGCCGAGCTGCTCAGGCGCTGGTGGGTGCCCAGGTCGATGGGAATGACCCTGCTGTCCTGCGAGGTGGATGCTCGTGTCGGAGGCAAGTACCGACTGGTGTTCGACCACGGTGGCCCCGAGCCTGCCGCGTTCTTCGGCACGTATGTCGAGGTACAGCCGTATTCGCGCCTCGCGTGGACCAATGACGAAGGTGGCGAGGACGGGCCTGTCACCACGGTGACGTTAGAGGAAGAGGGCGGCCGGACGCTGGTGGTCCTGCGCGAGAGCTATCCTTCGAAGGCAGCGCTAGACGCTGCCGGCACTGGATCAGCCGAGGCAATGGTCGAGACGTTCGATCAGCTTGACGAACTTCTCGTCGCACTGGGTGAGAACTCGGGACCGTAGCAGCGACGTGGATCTCGCGGTCGGTCGGCCAGTAGTCCCGGCCCAGAGCAACACGACCGGCCTCAGGATGCCGACCGTCCAGCGCGCCAACCCGCACGGCGAACGCCAGATCATACGGCCTCTCCCCCTCGGCCAGGGTGAAATCCTCGACGGCGACACAGCGGTACTCCAGTTGGCCGGTGGCCAGTTCGCGTCCGGAACCAGCCACAGCCTGCGCGATGGCCTTCGCGGAGCGATCGATGGCCAGGACGCGCCCCTTACCCATTCGCCGGAGTACTGCTCGAGCAGCCACTCCAGGTCCACAACCAACCTCCAGAACCCGCATACCAGGACGCAGGGGCAGGGCTTCAACCATCTCGGCAAGTCGGGCAGAGATCCTGTCTGTCATGGGGCCGAAGCAGGTAGAGTGAGATGACGTGCAACGTCACCTCCCGGGATGCCCGGGCGCACGATCGAATCCAGCACCATCACTGGCTCAGGTGCAGCGAGAGTGGACAGCGGTTCTGGCGTCGCCGGAGCGCGTTGCAGGGGGTGACGGCGCATGGCATCAAGGTGATGGGAGATCCAGAGACCGGCGAAAGAACGCCAGTGCGTCGGCATTGATCCTGTCATGCACTTCAGCGCGGTCCACTCCCGCTGTCTCGCCGCAGATGTCCGGAGCCGCGTCGACCAGCCGCGGCGAACAGGGCGCCATGAAGACGTAATGCCCGCCCCGGGGAATCATCTCGATGCCGACGACTGTCCTCATGAGCGGGGCGATATGCAGGACGTTCGCGACCGGCAGCAGCACGATATCGTCCTCCGCGTAGTAGAGGAATACCGGGCGGTCGATCGTCGCGAGTCCGGACTCGTCGAACAGGAAGCTCGTCGGCGCCATGACGAACGCCGCCCTGATCCGCGGGTCATCGGTCCTGCCCCAGCGATGGAGGTCATTCTGCAGGGCATCCAGATAACTCTCCGCAGTCAGGCCGTCCTGCGCGGGGCTGACTCAGGAGGCCGCAGGTCGCCTGGTCGTCGGGATATTGCTTGCAATAGCCGATGAGGCGGTCGAATCGTGGAACCGCACCGACCAGCAGCAGGCTGGTGTAACCGCCCATGGAGAAGCCGGCGACACCCACCCGGCTGGTGTCGATCATACCTTTCCATTGCGGGTCGGTGAGTAGATAAGCCATCGTTGCCCTGACCTGAACCGGTCTGCCCGCGAGGACCGTCGAGCGGCCATTTCCGCTCGCATCGTGGAAGTTGTCTGAGGGATGTTCCAACGTGGCGACGACGAAGCCGTGACTGGCCAGGTACACCGCCAGATCGTGGTGGCCCAGAGCCGAGCCGCCATGACCGTGCGAGATCAGCACCAGCGGCCTGGCGCCCGGCATGGCAGCGGCGTCCAGTGCGGCATCGATGTCGTACGGTCCGAGCTGGGTCAGACCCCTCGGCAGTACGGACGGATAGAACACGAAACCGGGCATGGCACCGTCGCTGACCGGGTCGTGAACGCTGATCGCACGAAAACCGACGTTGGCCACTTCCTGCGCATGGGCAACGACAGGCAGAATGAACAACGCCAGCGCCAGACACCACCATGGACGGGCCAGACGGGCGCGAATGGTCATGTTGTGGACTCCGCCCGAACGAGTGGTCGGGCCTGTCAGGGGTGATTTTTCGGCGGCTCGGCGAGAGTGATCGTGTTCCCATCCGGATCATTCAACTGAGCGATCCTGCCAAAGTCTCCTTGCTGAACCTGCCCCGGGGCCAGTGCCTGCTCCTCGAGTGCTGCGCGGGCTTTCCCGACGTCGGCGATGACGAGCGTCATGCGGCTGTTGCCTGCTCTGGCAGGATCCCTGAAGAGCTGGATGCCGGCGTTGCTGATGCCGCGCCACTGGACGAGCGTCTCCATGGGCCTGTCATCGGGTTGCCTGCCGAGTACCCTGGTATAGAACGCTACGGAAGCATCGATGTCCGTGACGGTAGCGGCCGCATACAAGTAGTCGACTTTCATGGCAGTTCTCCGGTAAGGGGTGCATCCACCTGATCTGCAGGGGGTCCGCCAGCCTCACGCCGATTGTACCGCCGCGCCCCAGCATTGGTGCCGCCGGGAAGACCAGGTGCGGCGGGCATCGACCTGGCTCCAGTAGGATCATCCCATGCCAGTGGAGAAGCAGACCGCAACGAACGCTGCCAGCAGTGCACTGACAAGCATCGCCCGAGCACCGTTCATATGTGATGTATCCTCGGTCGCTCACTCGCCCGACATCGTGACGTACTCATCCGCCAGTTTCAATGCCGCGTCAACTGTCAGGAGTGACCTGAAGGCGCCCCGGCTGCAACCAACAGATTGGCGTCACGCGCGATCCGCCACTCGCCGGCGTCCTTGCGAAGGATGCTGAGTGTGTGGCCAGAACGGATCATGGGCAGTTCAGTGCCCGGGCGAGTGGCGGAGACCCTGAGTCTGGTGCGCAAGTAGGCCCAATCACCCAGAATCCTTATCTCCTGAATCTCGCTCGCGCCGTCGAACACGACGGAAGCCTCTGCCTGTTCCCTTGAGGCCCTGGCGAACGCCTCCCTGCCAAAGGGTTCCTGGCCAGCGACGAGAAACACCACATCGTCCGTCATCAGGTCAAGCAGGGTCTCGGTGTCACCGGCCCTGGTGGCGGACAGCCAGGTGGCTACAAGCTGTCGGATTGCTGATTCGTCATCCACGGCGAACTCCATGTGGCGGCTGACGCCAGATCAAGGTTGCGGAACAGCAGAGTTGGAGCACTGCCGCCAGTGAGGAGCGGTGAGCGGCTGCTTCGGGTTCGACGATCAGTCAGGGCGCGGGCGCGGCGACGTCAGATGGTGCGGCCGGGGGCACCGCGCTCACGTGCCCGCCAACCACGCGCCAACCTCCGTCCGCCTCCAGCGCCCATACGCGGGTGTAGCGATACGTCCCCTGGACCAGGGTGCCGCCGACCTCGACGACCAGCCGAGCACGAAGCGCGCTCACCGCCACGGCCTCGCCGATCCGCCGCACACGCAACTCCTCCGGCTCGTGGGTCCGGAAGCGGACCGCCCCCGACCCGTGCGCTGACAGGTCTTCGGCCTTGCTGCCCAACTGTCCGTCGGGGCCGGTGAACAGCAGCTCCTCGGAGATGAGTGCGTCGAGGGCCGGAACATCGGCGGCGATTTGCGCGGCACGAAGTCGAGCCTCGAGCGCCACGATATCCGCGTCGGGCGGACCGACCAGTGACTGCTGCATGAGCGCGAGCCCTGGGGTATTCATCGTTCCAGTCAGGATTGCGATGCGACGATATGGGTTGTGTCCTGAGGCCAGGCTAACCCGCGGACCAGCTCGATAGGAAGCGAGCGAAGCGTGCGTTCTCAGATCGCCCGACAGGCTCAGCATTCGTCAGGCCGAGGGATGCACCGCCAGCAGACTATCGACCGCGGCACGAACCGACTTCCCCCACGGTCCCCACGAGCGAGCGGCGACCTTGCCGTCCCGATCAATTACCAGGTACGCGGGAAGCACGAACTCGATACGGGCGGTGTCGCGCTCGGGCGCGCCTGCTGATCGATCAAAGATCTTCCTGAGCCTGCCTCGAGCGAGTGCGACTTCGCCGACGATGGCCGAATCCGTGAGCACCCTCGGCAGGAGTGCCATCTCAGCGCTGCTCTCGTCATCAGACAGCATCACGACGCGTACTCCTCGAGCGCTGTACAGGCGGTGAATCTCTCGATACTCCGACAGTGCTTCCCGCGACGTCGGGCAGTGAGTAGACCAGAGAAAGAGGATCGTGGGGTGCCCGGAGAGTTCTGAGCTCCGGAGTTCGCCACTGTCCCGAAGCGCTAGTGCAAACGCCGGTACGGGCGACCCGGGGGCAGGAAGTGCAAGCGTCGGTTGAAGAACCCGATGATCGCATCCATTCAGTGCGACGAGACAGACAACCAGCAAGGCCCATTTCATGGATCTCTCCCGTGATTCGTGCCATTCCCCCGCCTGCCCTATCATCCATCTCGAGATGGCTGTGTACAAGGACCCGATAACCATCGCTGTCCTCCCCGAAGGCGTCAGCTCTCACACATTGTTTGAGCGTCTGCGAGAGCAACCCAGCAGGGGGACTCTGGAAAGAAGCTCCCAGGGTGACACGTGATGTTGCAGCCAACGGAGGCAACAATCCATACCCACGCCCCAGCCCGTCAGGTGCAGCGCTCCCTCAGGCGGTTCTTGTCGGAAGCTCGGACCCCGGTAGCTCGAGCGGCAACGTTGGTGTGCCCGGACAGGTCAACGCGGGAAGCGAAGATGGCAGGCTGGTCGCGCTGACCATTACGCGCGTTCGTCCACTGGCATCTGGCGGCACGGGTGTGAACTGTACCCCGAGTCGTGAGCGCTGCCAGCGCCGACCGCCATCCGGACAGGGATACTCCGCGAGTCCCCACGCGGTGAACACTCCAGCGAGCGAATCGGCGAGGGCCTCGACGGCTGCTGCATCCGATACCGTGCGTTCCCAGGTGATCAGGCCGAGCCCCATGATCGCATCCCGGTTTCCGGTGACCGTGCCGAACTGCTTGCCGCGCACGACCGTCGGCCACTGACAGTGTTCCGCACCAGGTATCGGCCCCAGGTACTCGCCGCGCGGTCCCTGGGGACGGCAGGTCGGATCAGCGCGACCGCCGCTCCACGCTGCTGCGATCTCCTCGAGCGAGAGCTGTGGCGGTGCCGCGGGCTCGGAACCGCGGCACCCGAGTGCCGTGATTGACGCGAACGCGAGAGGGAGAATGCAGAGCCGCTGATATCGCATGGATCCGGATTGGAGTGTCGTCGGCAACATATGGCCATGGGAGCGAGCGAGGCCAGCAATCTTGCAGATCCTCAGGCATGGTGCTGCGTTGTCTGGATGCGGGCGGTGGAAGTTCGAGTGTCGACGGCTAACGACGGATCACCGTGGCGAGCCACGCCGGGAGGCCTCCGTCGTGAAGGCGTGTGTACGTAAGCTCCGGAGTGATGGATGAGACCCTCCACTGTTCGGGCCGGAACGCGGCGCGGAGATCCTGCAGGCTGACTGGGTGTGGCCCCTGAGCCGGACCCTGGTCACTGAAGCACAACACGTACAGGGCTGCACCGGGCGCCGCGACGGTTGCCAGACTGACTGAATATTCCTGGCGTTCGTCGTGATCGAAGGCGTGGAAGAGGCCGCAGTCCACGACGGTGCGAAACTGGTGCGCCAGTACATGTAAGCGGAGCGCGTCGGCAATTTCGAAGTGGGCCGCGATGCCGCGCACCCGCGCCTTCTCACGCGCGACACGTATCGCGGTCGGCGCTACATCGACGCCCAGGACATCGAAGCCGCTCGATGCGAGATGCAGCGCATTCTCACCAGTGCCGCAGCCGACGTCGAGAACGGGACCGACCAGTTCACCGCGGGCGACTAGCCGCTCGATCGCCGGTTGCGGTCGCCCGATGTCCCAGGGCGGTGTGCCGTCCTGGTATGAGGCATCCCACGGTAGTCCAGCTGCGCGCTCGTGACTGGTCGGAGCCCGATCGTCGAGCCCATCGGGGACCATGCCGGCGTCGTCTGGCATACGAAGTCGTGGCGGGGGTAGGGTGAAGAAGCGTCAGCTTCTGGTGCCGTAT
>CALCHX010000203.1 GCA_937906875.1 uncultured Gemmatimonadota bacterium
GCATCCACGGGGCCCCCAGCCGGCGCGCCGGCGTCACTCGCGGTCCTCGTACTGCGTCTTCAGGCTCGCCACCACCGCCGGATCGGCCAGCGTCGTGGTGTCCCCCAGCGCGCGCCCCTCGGCGATGTCGCGCAGCAGGCGGCGCATGATCTTGCCCGACCTGGTCTTGGGGAGATCGGCCGAGAAGAGCACATCGTCCGGACGGGCTATCGGTCCGATCTTCTCGGCCACGAAATCACGCAGCTCGTCCAGTAGCGCCGACGATGGATGGAAGCCGTCGCGAAGGGTCACGAAGGCGGCGATCGCCTGTCCCTTGAGCTCGTGCGTCTTGCCCACCACCGCCGCCTCGGCCACTGCCTCGTGCTCGACCAGCGCCGATTCCACCTCCATCGTGCCAATGCGGTGGCCGGCCACGTTCAGCACGTCGTCCACCCGGCCCAGGATCCAGAAGTAGCCGTCGTCGTCACGCTTCGCGCCGTCGCCGGCAAAGTACAGGTCCGGGCGACCGGGCCACCTGGAGAAGTACGTCTGGACGAACCGTTCGTCGTCGCCCCAGATGGTGCGGGCGAGGGAAGGGAAGGGGCGCGTGATCGCCAGCAATCCTCCTCCCACCGGCACCACGGCGCCGTCGGAGTTGAGCAGCTCCACGCTGTAGCCGGGCAATGGCCGCGTCGCGCTCCCCGGCTTGGTAACGGTGATGGCGGGCAGCGGCGAGACCACGATCGCCCCCGTCTCCGTCTGCCACCAGGTATCCACGACCGGGCAACGGTTGCCGCCGATGTGTTCACGGTACCACATCCAGGCTTCCGGGTTGATCGGCTCGCCAACCGAGCCGAGCAGCCGCAACCTCGACAGGTCGTGAGCCGCCGGATGCTGCGCGCCCCACTTCATGAACGCCCTTATTGCCGTGGGGGCGGTGTACAGGATCGTCACACCCAGCCGCTCGCAGATCGCCCAGAACCGGTCCCTCTCCGGCCAGTCGGGAGCGCCCTCGTAGAGCACGCAGGTGGCGCCCGCGGCGAGCGGACCATAGGTCACGTAGGAGTGACCCGTCACCCAGCCCACGTCGGCGGTGCACCAGAAGACATCCTCAGGCTTGAGGTCGAAGACCATCTCGGTCGTTGCCACTGTCCCGGTCATGTAACCACCGGTGGTGTGGACGATCCCCTTCGGCTTGCCGGTGGTGCCCGAGGTGTAGAGGATGAACAGTACGTCCTCAGAATCCATCGCCTCGGGCTCGCAGTGCATCGGCGCGCGGGTCATGAGGCGATGCCACCACTGGTCGCGCCCCTCGGTCATCTGGGCGAAGGTGGCGTCGCCGACCGAACCGGGCCGCCGCATCACCACCACGCAGTGGCGGATGCTCGGCGTCTCGGCCATCGCCAGGTCGGCGTTCCGCTTGAGAGGGATGATCTGGCCACGGCGATAGCCGCCGTCGGCGGTGATGAGTACTGTCGCCTGGGCGTCGTTGATCCGGTCGCGCAACGAATCCGGCGAGAAGCCGCCGAAGACCACCGAGTGGATCGCGCCGATGCGTGCGCAGGCGAGCATGGCGATCACTGCCTCGGGAATCATTGGCAGGTAGATCGCCACGCGGTCGCCGCGCTTCACATCCAGCCCCTTGAGGACATTGGCGAACTTCGTGACCTCGCAGTAGAGGTCCCAGTAGGTGAGCGTTCGCCGGTCCCCTGGCTCTCCCTCAAAGATGAGCGCAGCCTTGTTGCGCGTGGCGTCACGCAGGTGCCGATCGATGCAGTTGACCGACGCATTGAGTTGACCACCCACGAACCACCGGGCGTGCGGCGGCTCCCACTCCATGACCCGATCCCACGGCCGCATCCACTCGAGGCGCTGTGCCTGGGCGACCCAGAAGGCTTCCGGGTCCGCTTCTGCCCGGTCGTAGATTGCGGGATCATTGACCACCGCCGCATCGCGGAAATCCTGGGGCGGCGGAAAGGTGCGGCTCTCGGTCAGCAGGACGTCTATGTCGCTCATGGCAGCGGGGACGAAGATGAATGACTTCCACGATGATATGCCACAATACGGCCGGAGCCTGACGATGCAAGCCACCGCACGACGACGCATGCAGTGGGCCTCCGCTCCTCGACGCTCCGGGCGCGCGCGGTTATTGTCAACCGGATGCCCCTGGCCGCCGCCTCTCCGCTCATCTCCGCCGCTTCCGTGACAGCGCCCTCCGCCCCAATGCTGGAGGCGCAGGGTGTGACGCGCGTCTATGGGCGACGCAAGGCTCTGGACGGGGTGTCGCTCAGCCTCCCGGCCGGTAGTTGTCTCGCCCTCTTCGGACCCAATGGCGCCGGGAAGACAACGCTCCTGCGTATTCTGGCCGGGCTCCTCCGCCCCACGCGCGGCACGGTGCTCCTGGCCGGATCACCTACCCGCGGTGATGCCGCCGCTCGGGCGCAGGTGGGGCTGCTATCGCACCAGAGCATGCTCTACGACGCGCTGACCGTACGCGAGAACATCGTCTTCACCGCCCGGCTATACGGCGTGCGTGATCCGCTGGCCGCCACCGACGCATCGCTCGAGCGGCTCGGCATGCTGGAGCGCGCCGAACAGCCCGTAAGAGCGCTCAGTAGGGGGCTGCAACAGAGGGTGTCGATAGCCCGCGCCATCGTCCATGGGCCGCGGGTGCTACTCCTCGACGAACCCTATACGGGGCTGGACGAGGCAGGCGCCGGGGCTCTCACGTCGCTGCTCTCCGAGCTGCGTGCGCAGGGAGCGACGCTCGTCCTCGTCACTCACAACCTTGCCGAAGGGCTGGCGTTGGCCACCCAGGCGGCGGTGATGCGCGCCGGTCGGCTCGTCCGCCAGGACGACCGTGAGGCAATAGATGGCGCCAGTTATGCCGAGGAGTACAGGGAGATGGTCACCAATGCCGGCTGACGCCGTGGTCCGCGCCCGCCCTGGACTGCTGCGGGCGGCGCTACTCATAGCGGCCAAGGATCTGGCGATCGAGTTGCGTACCCGGAGCGCGATACTCTCCGCGCTCGCCTTCACCCTGCTCGCCGTCGTCATCTTCTTCTTCGCCTGGGACGCCACGGCCGTTGCCAGCATCGACCTCGCACCCGGCGTGCTCTGGGTGATCTTCACCTTCTCCGGGCTGCTGGCACTCAACCGTTCCTTCGCCCTCGAGCAGAACGATCGGGCGCTGGATGCCCTGCTGGCCTCGCCGGTGGACCGGGAGTCCATCTTCCTGGGCAAGGCACTGGGCAACCTGGTGTTCGTCTGTCTCATCCAGGCCTGCGCGATTCCCGCCGTGGCGCTCTTCTACAACCTGCCGCTCACGGGCGTCTGGCCGGCGCTCCTCGCGCTGACCGTCGCCGCCGCCGTGGGCCTGGTGAGTGTGGGTACTCTGTTCAGCGCGATGGCCACCAACACCCGCATGGCCGAATTGCTGCTCCCCATGCTCGCCCTCCCGTTCTTCGTCCCTGTCGTCATGCCGGCGGCGCAGGTCACGGCGCGGCTGCTGGCCGGCCGCCCCATGGACGAGGCATGGCCATGGCTGCGCATATTGCTGGCCTTCGACCTCGTCTTTCTCGTAGCCTGCACGCTCGCCTTCCCATACACGTTGGAAGACTGAAAGTGACTACCGTACCGTCCACCGTTGCCATGCCGCCATTGCGGGATGAGCCGCGTCCGATCTTCGACTGGCTGTTCGCCGTCGCCGTGCTGGCCGTCGCCGCCACCTATGTGCGGGCCATCTACTTCACGCCGTTGGAAGCGGCACAGGGACCGGCGCAGAAGATCCTCTACGTGCACGCGACCGCTGCCTTCGTCGGCCTCTATCTCTGCTTCGGACTGGTCGCCGTCGCCAGCCTGCTCTATCTCTGGCTGAAGGATGAGAAGCTGGACCGCGCGGCCGCTGCCGCCGCCGAGGTGGGGGTGGTGTTCACGACGGTCGTGCTCTGTACCGGTCCGTTGTGGGGAAAGCCTATCTGGGGCGCCTGGTGGACGTGGGATGCCCGACTCACGCTCACGCTCTTTCTCTGGTTCGTGGGCGTGGGATACATCATCCTTCGCGGTGCGGTGGAGGAGCCACAGATGAGGGCGCGATTCTCGGCCGTGCTCGGGATCCTGGCGGCTCTGCTCGTGCCATTCATCCACCTCAGTGTCTACCTGTTCCGAACCCTGCATCCCATGCCCATCCTGCTCAAGCCGAGCGCGCCATCCATGCCGGGTGAGATGCAGCTTACCTTCTTCATGGCGTTCGTGGCGTTCACGCTGCTCTTCGCTGCATTCCTGAGGGCCCGTTACCGGCTTGCCGTGCGGGCCGATCTTCTGGCGGCGCGCGAGGAGGGGCTACTCTGATGCCGCAGAACCAGTTCTACTTCCACGCTGCTTACGTGGTCGCCGCCACGATCTACGTGCTTTACAGCGCTTCGCTCTGGTGGCGGTCACGCGATCTGGCGCGGCGTGAAGCGGCGCTCGACGAGGCTGAGCGTCGTGGAAGGAGCGCACGATGAGCGTCAGCAACGAGTCCGATGACCACGACCTGTTCGATGACGGGTCGCTGGGGCCAGGGGATGCCGATCTCCCTGACGGATCAACGGGTGACGCAGATCCCGACGAGGCCACGCCGTCCTGGCTGGCGGCGTACCGCGATGAATATCTCGTGGACGTCGGCAGCCATTCGGCCTCGCCTGACGGAATCGTCTACCTCGTTGGCGCCGGGCCGGGTGACCCGGGACTGCTGACTGTTCGCGCTCGCGCCCTTCTGGACGTCTGTGACGCCGTGGTCCACGATGGGCGGGAACACCCCTCCATGCTCGTTCGCAGCGATCCGTCGCTGCCCGCGGCTGAAGTGCACTTCGTCGGCAACCGTGACGACGACACGCGCTCCGTGAGCCAGCAGGAGGTCAATGATCTGCTGGTCCGGCTGGCTCGTGAGGGCAGGCGCGTGGTGCGGCTGACGGAGGGCGATCCGTGGATCTTCGGCAGCGGGGGCGAGGAAGCTCTGGCCCTGTCAGAGGCCGACGTCGCCTTCGAGGTGGTGCCGGGCGTCACATCGGGCGTCGCGTCTGCTACCCATGCCGGTATACCGGTCACGCACCGCGGCATCTCCTCCGCTGTCACCATTGCCACCGCCGGTGCGGCAACGGCCGGCGAGTCGTCACCCACCAGTTGGTCGGCGCTGGCCCAGGCCGGCGGCACGATCGTCCTCCACACCAGCGCGAAGGAGTTCCCACGTGTCGCCGCCGACCTCGTGGCTGGCGGGCTGCCGGGAGAGATCCCGGCGGCCGCGGTGCAGGACGGCACGGGACCGGACCAGCGTACCGTCGTTGCCACTCTCGAGACTCTGGCTTCCGCGATGCGGAACGGCGGTGTCACCGCCCCCTCGGTCATCGTGATCGGTTGGACGGTGGTGCTGCGCGACGAACTGGCCTGGTTCGACCGGAGGCCGTTGCATGGTAGGCGGGTGCTGGTCGCCGAGCCGGCGCGCGGTTCCGCCCTTGCCCGGCGACTTCGGGAACTGGGAGCGCAGGTGCTCGGCCTGCCGCCGTCCACGCTCGAGCATCTGGACCCGACGCCGGTCCAGGAAGCGATGCAATGGTTGGAGCAGTACGACTGGATCATCTTCGGCAGCCGGCAGGCGGTCGACGTCTTCTGGCACGAACTGCGAGCTTCAGGTCGCGACGCCCGCGCGCTGGGCGCTGCCCGGCTGGTGGCGGTGGGAGCGACTGGTCCCGCGGCACTTCTCGCGCACGGGCTGGCCGTCGATCTCACTGCCGAGCGGCCGGACGCCGAAGCCGTCCTTGAGGCACTGTCCGGGCGGGACGATCTGCCCAACAGTCGCGTGCTCTACCTTGCCGGACAGGACACGAGCGACCTGTTGCTCGACGGCCTGGAGCAGTCGGGCGCGATGGTCGAGGTGATGGCGCTGTATCGCGCGGTGCCCGATATGGATGCCGCTCTTTCAGTGCGCGACGCCCTGACGCGCGGCGAGGTTGACATCATCACCGTGACTTCGGCTTCCGAGGTGGGCGCTCTCATGGAAGCAGTGGGGCCAGTCCTTGCGGCCTCGGTTCCGACAGTAGCCCTCGACGCACAGTCCGGTGAGACTGCGCGCGAGTCCGGGCTGGACGTTCGAGTCGAAGCGCGCGAGGCCACCCTGGCGGCGCTTGTGGAGGCCGTCAACGACGTCGCGATCACGCTCGAATCGCCATTCCAGGCGCCATCGGACGATCGGGCGTGACGCTCGAAGTCCCGTGCCTGGACGACGTTCCGGCGATAACGTTCCGGCGTACTGGATCGTAAACAGGGTGTTGCTTCTCTTCGACGCCGTTCTTCTCATCGCTTGTCAGGGGGGGCGCATTCAACCCTGTCTTCACCCTCCCTCCAGTGTGTGTGTGCAATTGCCAGCAACAGCGTCGCCATCATCGCTCCCTTCCCTTCGGCTCCTCCTTCTCCTCGTCCCGCTCCTGGTCTGGTCGCTGTCGCATCCCGATCGGCTGACGGCACAGGTGACCGGTTCGGCGAGCGACAGCTCGACGGCCGGGCTCCCGGGCTCCGGCACGCAATCGACGTCGTTGCGAGTCTTCGTGGATTGTGGCTGGTTCTGCGACAACGAGTTCCTGCGCACCGAGATCACCTTTGTCACCTTCGTTCGCGACCGCGCGGATGCCGATGTACAGGTGATCGTCACCAGACTCGGCGCCGGTGGTGGAGGAGAGGTCTACACGATCGATTATGTGGGACTGCGACGCTTTGACGGCGTGAACTCCACGGCCCACTACACCTCCCCGCCAGGCTCTTCCCAGGACGCCCGGCGGACTGGCCTCACGCGGTCCATCGCCGCCGGACTGGTCCGATATGTGACCGACACGCCGGTTGCCGCCGGACTCACGATCTCCTACGTGCCGCCTGCGGCGAGCGAGATCGGAGCCAGGGAGGATCCATGGAATGCCTGGGTGTTCAAGGTGGGCGCGAACGGCTCCATGGACGACGAGGCTCGCCAGACACGGTTCAACTTGAGTAGCGATGTGAGCGCCAGGCGGATCACGGAGGCCTGGAAGCTCGGCGTCGGCGCGTCGGGGTCGATCAATACCGATCACTACGAGCTCGACGACAGGTCCGTCAGGAACCGGCGTGAGCAGTACCGCACGGGGGCCATACTGGTGCGCAGCCTTGGAGCGCACTGGGGAGCTGGTGCGGAGGCCGCCGTCAGCTCGTCCACCTATGACAACATGAAGCTCGCGGTGCGCTTCGCACCAGCCGTGGAGTACAGCTTCTTCCCCTATTCCGAGGCCACGCGACGCCAACTGACCATCCAGTATTCCGCCGGCGTGAGCAGCTACGAGTACCACGAGGAGACGATCTTCGACCGGCTGGCCGAGACCCGTCCCACTCAATCGCTCGTGGCGGGCTACGACATGCGGCAACCATGGGGCTCCGCCGACGCCACCCTGGAGGCGGCCACCTACCTGGATGACCTGGCCAAGAACAGCATGCGCTTTGACGGCAGGCTGAGCCTGCGGCTGGTCCGCGGGCTCGAACTCGACCTGCGCGGCAGTGCGGCGCTGGTCCGCGACCAGTTGGCCCTGGTCAAGCGTGATGCTACTGAGGAGGAGATCCTTCTCCGGCGGCGTGAGCTGGCCACCAGCTACCGTTACTCGATGCGGGTGGGGCTCAGTTACACCTTCGGCTCGATCTTCAGCTCGGTCGTCAACCCGCGCTTCGGGAGCGGGCCCGGTCGGGTGCTGAGGTAGCACTCGACTGGCGCCCTGCCTCCATACCGTGCCCACAGCATCCCACGTTCCGGCTGGAACATTCGCCAGGACAGGTGTGTCAGCTACCGGTCGCAGACGCTATGATTCGGTCGACCACAGACAATGCCAGCGGACGGGGAAGGGACGGCCTTGCCGTTGCTGCTCCAGGCGAAACTGGCCGAGCTGGCGAAGCGGACGACCTGCCGGGGTATGATGAACGAAGCTGACTGGACGACGACGAATGGCGAGGCGCGCGCCGCCTCATGATCCATCCCTGGAAGGACCTCGTTCCGGGACCGCATCCGCCCGAACAGATCACGGCTGTGATAGAGATCGCGCGCGGCAGCCGGAACAAGTACGAGCTGGACAAGGATTCGGGAATGATGCGCCTGGACCGCGTTCTCTACTCGTCGGTCCATTATCCGGGCGATTACGGCTTCGTGCCGCGCACGTTGCACGAGGACAACGACCCTCTGGACATCCTCGTTCGCATCAACGAGCCCACCTTTCCAGGCTGCCAGATCGACGTTCGCCCGATCGGCGTGCTGCGCATGCTGGACCTGGGTGAGCCGGACGACAAGATACTCGCGGTCCCGTGCAACGATCCGTTCCACCGCGAGGTCTTCGACATCGCCGACATGCCGGGTCATTACCTGCGGGAGGTCGAGCACTTCTTCGGGATCTACAAGGATCTGGAGGGGAAGCGCGTCCAGACGCTGGGCTGGGAGAAGAGCGAGGTGGCGATGGAGATCATCATGGACTCGATCAGGCGCTACGAGGAAGCTTACCTGACCATCGGTCCCTGATCGTGCAGTGGGGCGAGTTCAGTCGCCCAACCACTTCCGGCGTAGCGCCGCGAGTCCGCTCTCACCGGGCAGGCGCACGATCACCTTGGTAGCGCCAAAGACGGCCGATCCCGTTATACGCACCACCGGTGCGCCCACTGCGGGGTCTTCCCACTCGGGTGCGTTGTGATCGAAGCTTCCGAAAACTGCATTGCCCTCGCTCACCACGCGTACGCCCGGCGGCACGATCACCTTCAGCTCGCCAAAGATGACGTTGGCGTCGATCGTCGTCACCCCCGGTTGCAGGCGCGCCTCACGGAAATCGAGCAGCATGCTGCCGAACACTATCCTGGCCTCGATGCCGGCCGGAGGTGTCCAGCCGCCGCGACGCTTCACTTCGGCAAAGAAGGAAATCAATCGGGCGGTCGGTCTCTCGGGTTCAGCGTCCGCCAGGTGGTAGAACTGCCGCTCGCCGGTCGTGACCATGTCCTGTGGACCCGTGGGCAGGTCGGCAAGCAGGTCATCCAGCTCGGCGACCGTGCGGGCGCGGTACGCCAGCTCGAGCCGCTCCTCTACCTGTTCCAGGCTCAGCCTGTCGTACGCGTAGTGGTGCGAGAGCAGTTGCACAGCCTGCTCCCTGGCCGCTTCCAGCGATACGGGAAGCCTGTAGCTCACGGCAGGGGTTCTATGGCGCCATGGTCCACCGGCTCCACGGACCGTCGCAGAAAGAGCTGGTCGTAGAGCAGGCCGGCAAGCAGGCCACCCACTATTGGTCCCGCCCAGAAGATCATCTGTCCTTCATAGATACCGGTGGCGATCGCCGGGCCGACAGCCCGCGCCGGATTCATCGAGCCGCCTGTCAACGGGCCGGTGGCAAGTATCCCCATCGTCACGCTCATCCCGATAGCCAGGCCACCCACGCGCGGTGCCCGCGAGTCGATCGCGGTGCCGAACACCACCCAGACCAGGAAGAAAGTCGCGATCATTTCCAGGCCGAATGCCTGGGCGCCCGTGACGTCCAGCGCGATCACCTGGCCGCCTCCGCGCGTGGCCGTGAACAGGCCGATCGGGACGAGAACCTTCAACAGGAAGGCCGCCGTGATCGCGCCGAGCAACTGACCGGCCAGGTAGATGCCGGCCATGTAGCCCTCGATTCGACGGGCTATCATGAGGCCGGCCGTGATGGCCGGGTTGAAATGACCGGAGATGCGCATCAGCGACGTCACCATCACCGCCATGACGATGCCGTTCGCCAGGGCCACGATGAGTAGCCCCACGCTGGGCGGCGCATTCGTGCCCTGCGCCATCATGAGCGAGAGGCTGCCGATGAAGACGAGCGCGAATGTTCCGATGAACTCCGCTATGAAGTGACGCAGCGCGTGTCGCATGCCGGGAATTGGGGTTGTGATGTCTGTCCTGGCCCAATGATGGCCAGGAAGCCACGATCGGGAAAGGGGCAGCGGAAAGTGTCCGGGACGCCGCCCTGGCCACTCAGTCGGCGGCGCGGAAGACCAGACTGGCGTTGATGCCACCGAATCCAAAGGAGTTGCTGAGGATGGTGCGCAGGTCCATGGGGCGTCCGCTGCCCGGAACGTTGTCCATGTCGCAGGCGGCGTCGGAGCGCTGCAGGTTCACCGTGGGTGGTATCCAGCCGTGGGTGAGCGATAGGGCGCAGATCGCCGCCTCGAATGCACCGGATGCACCGAGGGCGTGACCGTAGTAGCCCTTCGTGCTGCTCATGGGGATGCGGTCGGCATGGTCGGCGAAGACCTGTCTCACGGCCAGCGTCTCGGTCGAGTCGTTGAGGGGCGTGGAACTGCCATGCGCGTTGATGTAGTCCACGTCGGTCGGTCTCACCTCTGCATCCATCAACGCCATCCGCATGCATCGTGCTGCCTGCAGCCCATCGGGCCGCGGCGCGGTCATGTGATAGCCATCGTTGGTTGTTCCGTAGCCGATCACCTCGGCGTGGATGGGAGCACCGCGGGCGACCGCCCGCTCCCGTTCCTCCAACACCAGCACCGTTGCCCCTTCGCCCATCACGAAGCCATCGCGATCCTGGTCGAACGGACGTGACGAGTGCGACGGGTCGTCGTTGCGAGTGCTCATCGCGCGGATGAGAGCGAAGGCGCCGAAGCAGAGCGGGGCCAGCGGCGCCTCCGCACCACCGGCCAGCATGACGTCGGCATAGCCGTCGCGGATGGCGCGGAATCCCTCGCCCACCGCCATCGCGCCGGACGCACAGCTCATCGCGTTGGTGGAGTTGGGGCCGTGGATCCCGAACTCGATCGCCATGTTGCAGCTTGCCGCACCGCCGAATACGGTCAGCGCGAGCGTCGCATCCACGCCGCGCAACCCTTCCTGCAGGAAGGTCGCGAGCTGCGCCTCGGCGTAACTCACCCCACCCAGCGCCGTACCCATGGCCGCACCCACCCGATCGCGATCCTCCGCCTCCAGCTTCAGCGCCGAGTCGTCGAGCGCCATCCGCGCTGCCGAGACGGCGAACTGGCCGAAGCGATCGAGCCGCTTCACACGCCGCTCCTCGACGAAGTCATCGGCGTGGAAGTCGTTCACCTCGGCGGCGTTGTGGCTCCGGAAGATGGATGGGTCGAAACGGGTGATCGTGCCGACAGCCGAGCGCTCCCGCCGGAGTCCTTCCATCAATCCCTCACGTGTCAGACCGATCGGAGTGATGGCGCCTATGCCCGTGATGACTACGCGACGACGATGCATGATTGAGGAGCGATGCAGGTTGGGTGAGCGATGACCCTGGTGGAAGGGCCTGGGCGCGTGGGCAGTACGGTGTCGCGGTGCGGAAGCGTGGTGGCCCGGTGCTCCCGATCACCGGCCTCAGGGCTGATGAGCCCGACGCTCGGCGGCCCGTGCAAGTCCGGCCAGCGTGCGTTCGGCAATGCCGTGGACGAAGACGGGGCCGATCACCAGTGTCGCCGCGAGAATGCCGACAAGCGGCCATTCCGGCCCGTCCCAGGCATGCACGATCTTCACGCGCGTCGCCTCGCCGACCTCGCGGAAAGTCCACTCCACGTCCATGCCCGTCGTCACTCCACCCACATGGCGGAAGCGGATGCTGGGCGCTTCGGCGTCCACGCTCATCTCCGAGAGCCACCAGGTGGGCCAGCCGAGCGGGCCGAACGGTCGATCGGCGGCCATCTGGACCAGGCCGCCGCCGTCGTCGGTCCGCTGGCGGAAGCGCACGTGGCGGTAGTGGGAGAGCAGCGTCGGCCACTCGTCCACACGGCGGGCAAGGTCGAAGATGACGTGCAGGGGGGCTCCCACCAACCGCTCGTCGATCGTGACCATCGCCCGCCCGAGGGGCATCGGACCCAGGTCGTACGACGTCGCCGCCGCGTCCGGGGCGGCAGTGCCGCCCTCCGGCGCTCCACTCCTCGCCTCTCTCATCTGAGCTCCATCCACTACGTTGACCAGACCGCGCTCACGCGCCAGCCCACCCGCCGACGGACCACTGGCGTCACGCCAACTGCCTCCCGCACGAGCGCGCTGAGCTCGCCGGCCGTGAAGCCGCGCAACACGCTGAGCGTCCCATCGTGTCGTGTGGTTGGATGGAAGCCGAGCGGGAAGGAGGCCAGCCAGAAGCCGGCGGCGGCAATCCAGTTCCGGCGGAGGTCGGCGACGATTACGCGCTCCCGCGCCACGCGATGAAGTTCCTGGATCAGTATCCGAGCCTCCGCTTCGGGAAAATGGTGCAGCAACTGCGAGCAGGTGACCACGTCGACGCTGGAATCAGCGAAGGGAAGTCTGAACGCGTCGGCGCAGACACCTTCCACGCCCCGTGTGCGACTGGCCGATAGCAGCTCCGGCGCCATGTCGACGCCAAGGACGTCCATGCGTATCCCGTGCCGCAGTGCCGCGACACGCGCTGCCGCCGGGATGTCGCCCAGCCCGCTGCCGACATCCAGCAGCGTCGCCCTTGCGCCCAGGCATGGCAGCACGCGCATGACCTCGGCCACCACCGCGGCGCGGCCGCCAAAGAGCATGTTGCTCCGGCTCACGTCGGCAAGCGAGCGCAGGCGTAGCGCCGGGTCGACTCCGGGTTGATCCAGTATCTCCATGCCCCGCCGGCGCTGCGGCGTGAACCACACGATGCGCCCCTTGTTCAGCGTTCGAGCTGGGCATAGCCGCCGCGATAGTAGAGCAGCGGAAGGCCACGGTTCACATTCATCGCCTCGACCCTTCCCACGCAGATGGTGTGGTCGCCGCCGGGATGCAGCATCTCGATGCGGCATTCCAGATGGGCGAGCACGTCGTCCAGCAGTGCTGCGCCGGTCTGTCCCCGGCTGAAGCCCAGCCCGTCGAACCGATCCAGCTCGGTGCCGGCAAAGCGGCGGCTGATCGCCTCCTGGCTCGATTCCAGGATGTTCACGGCGAACGGCAGGCCGATCTCGAGCACCGGATGCAGCGATGCGCTCCTCTCCACGCATACCAGGATGAGCGGCGGGTCAAGGCTCAGCGAGCAGAACGCGCTGGCCGTCATGCCGACGTCGCGGCCATCAGCACGGCGGCTCGTGATCACCGTGATGCCGGAGGCAAAGCGGCCGAGTGCGGCTCGGAAACTGTCGGGGTCGATTGTCATCTCGAAATTCATCCAGGCCGGGTTGAACGTTTCACGCTTCGCTTCATCACCGCGTCGTGCGGCCCATGCAACCTGGCCTTGTTGCGCTCAGAAGCCGAATACCGAATAGATATAGTCTGGCCTGAGCACCGAGCGCGCTGGCAGCAGCCCGCCAGTCACTCCCACCAGGCGGTCGGCGAGGTCTCGACGTCGCGAGAGCGAGGCGGCCGCACGGTCCATCAGAACCGGATGGGCCACCACTGCGGCTATGGCTCGTTCCACCATCCACTGGCCGGCGAACTCCTTCCAGCGCGCCCGTCCGTACGCACGCAGGGCCGCCGTCGCTCGCCGCTGCCGTTGCGCCGGCGATCCCTCCCTTCCGTTGACGGAGTCCAGCGCGCTCAGTGCGAACGGGGCGAGCAGCCGGGCGCCGTGGAGTGCCGCGTGGATCCCCTCGCCGGTGAAGGGGTCGAAATAGGATGCGGCATCACCCACCAGCGCGGCTCCCGGGGCCCACGGCCGGCGCGTGCTGGACGCGAACGGACCAGTCGCCAGCGTCGGTCCAGCCCGCTCGGCATTCCGGTAGCGGGGCGCCAGCTGCGGGCGCGCGGCCAGCCAGCGATCCAGGAAGCCAGCCGCGTCGCCTGCCAGTTCGCGCCCGCGGCCGGCCGGCACGACCAGCGCCAGGTTGGATTCGCCCGATCCCACGTCGGCGAGCCCGCAATAGCCGTCACGCTCGACGTGCATCTCGCCATACTCGCCGATCCCCAGCACTCCACGAAAGTGCGTGACCACGGCTATGCGGCGCGGCAGGCCGCCACGGCGCTGCAGGCCCAGTCTGCGCGCCACGACGGATCTCAGTCCGTCGGCGCCCACCACCAGGTCAGCCGTGAAACGTCGTTTGACGCCGGCTACCGTGGCCTCCACCCCCGTCACCGTACCATACTCGTCCTCCTGCAACGCCGTCACCCGCGCTCCCTCCAGCACCTCGGCACCGGCGGCTCGCGCGCAATCCAGCAGGATGGGGTCGAAACGCGTACGGCGGATGGCGAGTCCGCGTGCCGGTGGCCCGGCAGCGTCGCACCGCGCGAAGTCACCGCGAATGCGGAGGCCGCCGGGGGCCCGGATGATCATTCCGGCCAGGTGGGCCGGCGCCGCTGCCTCCACCGCAGTCAGCGCCCCCATCTGTTCCAGAAGCCCGGTCGCCCCCGGGCTCAGGTATTCGGCACAGGCCTTGTCGCGTGGAAAGTGGGCACGTTCCAGGACCAGAACATCCACCCCTTCAGTGGCCAGTTGCCACGCCGTCGCCGCGCCGGCCGGGCCACCACCCACAACCACCACACGTCCCCGACTCACCTGGGGCCCGTCACCTGAAGCCGCGTTGGTAGGGAATGCCGTCCAGCACCAGCACGGTGCCCCGGGCGTCCACGGCAAGTTGATAGGCGAGGCGCAGGAGGGTGGCGGCAGGTGAGGTGAACTCGATGCTCACCGTCCCCGCATTGCTGGCGCTACTGCCGCTCGTCGTCCATGTCCCCGTTGCCACCAGCTCATCCGTGACGTCGCTGAACATGTCGTAGGTGATGAGACGACGCCGTACCGTGCCGTCCTCCTGAAAGCTCCAGATGGTCTCGATGCTGAACACATTGCCCAGCCCGTCAGTGGCCAGGGCGCGCCGGTACCAGAGCCCCAGAAGAGCCGGATCCCGCTCCGCCACGGCACCGCCGCCGGCGAGCACCGGGGATCCGGTATCATCCAGCTCTGTCGGCACACCACCGCACGCTGTCGCTCCGGCAAGTGCGGCGACGAGGAGCACGAGAACGATGCGCGGCGGTCGGAAGCGCATCAGTCCAGGAAGAGCTGGATGGACAGTGCCAGGGCCAGCGTGAGGAACGCGCCGACGAGCGTCGCCGCTCCATTCACCATGTCGTTGTCCACCCATGACAGTCCTCCGGCAGGTAACGTCTGTTGGCCGCAGTCATGCACGATCCGCTCCGTCATGGTGCCGCAGGCGTCGCATCGGCGACGCCCCTGGATGGTGGCCCCCAGCAGCGAGTCGGCGAGCGAACCACCAACTCCTCCCACGATCGCGCTGGCCGCTGTCAGCAGGGGCCAGCCAGCGAGCCAGGCCACGGTGCCGATGAAGAGGGCGCCGGCCAGGGCGGCTGCCATCCCCGGACCGCTCACCGCTCCTGACGTCCCGGCCGGGACCGGACGCCATCCCACCAGCAGGCGGGGCGGGCGGCGGGCGAGCGTGCCGAGCTCGGTCGCCCAACTGTCCGACGCGGCAGCGGCAAGGGCCCCAGCGCCCACGGCCAGCCACGAGTCGTGGGGCCAGAGCATGTAGCCAGCGGCGGCCAGCGCGAACAGGCCGCCGTTGGCCGCGACCTGCACCGCGTCGCGCGCTCCTCCCTTCTGCACCAGCGCTGCGGTCCGGAGCTCGCGCTCCGTCGCGCCGATACGGGATAGCGCCGACGAGACGACGAAGAAGGCAACGAGGAGCGCTGCCCATCCCCAGCCGGCACCGAAGGCGACCGCACCCACCAGCGTTGCCATCACCGCGCCGCCACGCGAGAGGCTGTTCACGCGATAGGCAGCGGCAGCGATGGCGGTCGCACCGACGGCGCCAACCACGAGACGCACGGCCACGGTCAGGACGATGGGGCTCTCATGTCGTTGGGGCCCGGGTGGCCGTCAGCGCGCAGTCGGTCCCATCATCCCAGCCGGTGCTGGCTCTGTTCGGCCACGTTCGGCTTCGGCATGACCCATCCTGCTCTGCTGATGATCGCAAGGGCACGTCGGTTCGCTGGAGAGACGTCGGGACTAGCTGTCGAATGTCGTCCTCACCGGCCGTGGTACGCAACCCGCGACCGGCGACGCCTGATGGCCCGGGCAGGGGAAATATGGCGAACCTCGGCATGGGGACATCGCCGTCAGGAGCCGGATAGGTTACCGCCGCGCAACCATTGAACGTTGTGGCACGGATCGCTACCTTGGAAGGTTGCCCCGAACCCTCCCAATGGATCCCACAGTAGACGCGCGGCTCCCACTGAGTCTGCTCCAGGCAGTTCGGCAGATCGACACGCCTACCGGCGATGACGTCGACGCCGACTACCTGGCCGAACTGAGGAACAAGCGCCTCGGTCTGAGCGATACGGTCTACGCACAGATCGGTCGTTACACCGATGCGGTGAAACGCAGTCAGCGACCGTCGCATGACGAGGCCTCGGCGCTTGCCAGGCTGATTGGCCGTCGACCGGATGCGGAGCAGGTCTACAGACAGGCCGGACAACTGCTCGCCGTACAGGCGTATGCCACCCTCTCCCCGCTCACGCGGCGGACCTTGCGGATACTTCCCTCGCTGGTTGCCCGACCGATGGCTCTGCGCCAGTCCCGACGATTGGCTGTCCGCTTCCTGAACGGGGTGGTGGTCAGGACCGGTTCCTCGCTCCTCCTGCAGGTCCCGGTGACGGTGACCGCGCTCGCTGCTCCCCGTTCGGCAGGTTGCACCTATTACGAGTCAGTGCTGAAGGAACTGTTGCGTCTGCTGGTCGGCGGCGACGGGATGGTGGAGCATGTTCGCTGCGCCGACCGCGGCGAGGGGCGTTGCGAGTGGCGGGCCGAATGGAAGCGTAGCCGGGGTTAGCCCGGATCGCGACGCGCTGGCTGGGGTCATGCAGGCACATCGTTGATCGTCACGCTCGTTGAATTCTCGCACTATCTTGCTTCCATGCTCACTCCAGAAACGCTGCCGCGCCTCCAGGAGGCGCTCGCCGGGGCCGATATCGACGGCTGGCTGGTCTACGACTTCCACGGAGCCAATCCGATCGCCGCCGGTCTGCTCGGGCTCCAGGGCATGCTCACCCGTCGCATCTTCGTCTGGTTGCCACGCGAAGGTGTGCCGGTGGCCATCACGCACAACATCGAGCAGGGCGCCTGGGATCGATGGCCCGAGGCATGGGGTCATGAGCGCTACAGTAGCTGGCGCGAGCTCGAGGGGTTGATCGGCGAGATGGTGAGCGGACGCCGGGTGGCGATGGAGTATTCGCCAGGCGACGCCGTGCCCTATCTGGACAGGGTCCCGGCGGGGGTACTGGAACTGGTGCGTGATGCAGGCGCGAGCGAGATCGTCTCGTCAGCCGAACTGGTCACCCGCTTCTACGCCGTCTGGACACCGGAGCAGCTCGCCTCACACCGGCGCGCCGCCGAGGTCGTTCGGTCGGTAGCCCTGGAGGCCTTCCAGCTCGCTGCCAGCCGCGCTCGTGGCGGTACGCCGATGACGGAATTCGAACTTCAGTCGCGTATACTGGAAAGCTTCGCCAGGCATGGCCTGGAAGAGCCTGATCACGGTCCGATCGTGGCGGTGGGCGCGAACGCCGCCAACCCGCACTACGCCCCGTCGGCCGACAGACCGGTGCCGATCGTGGATGGCTCCATCCTCCTCGTGGACCTGTGGGCGCGCGAGCCGGACGGCATCTATGCTGACCAGACCTGGATGGCCTCGCTCGGCAAGCCTTCCGCTCAGGCGCTGGAGGTATGGAACGCCATCCGCGACGCGCGCGACGCGGCAATCGCCCTCCTGCGTGAGCGAATATCCAGTGGCACTCCGGTCACCGGTGGCGAGGTGGACGACCGGTCGCGCGGAGTCCTCGTCGAGCGCGGCTTCGGTGACTATTTCACGCACCGCACCGGCCACTCCATCGATGCGCGCGACCTGCATGGCGCGGGCCCGCATCTGGACAACCTGGAGACGCGAGAAGATCGGGTCCTCATCCCGGGCGTCGGCTTCTCCATCGAGCCTGGAGTGTACATCAGCGGCAGGATCGGCATGCGGACGGAGGTCAACGCTTACGTCGACGACCGACAACTGGTGATCACGCCAAACGACTATCAGCGCGACCTGATCCTGCTCTGAGTCTCCTCTTGCCGTTCCACCCAGACTCGCGACCGCCCAGGAGCTTCACGACCCGCTCCCGGTCCGCTCTCCGACCGCGTGGTTGCGCTGCGAGAGTCCTGGTGGCCGGTCTCGCCCTGGCCGCCAGCGCCTGCACGAGCGACGTGGCGGGAGGCACTACAGTCGACGGCGCCGCGCGCCGCGCCGGGCCAGCTCCCGTGATCGCGGCGCCATCTACTCCATACGTGCCGTCGTCGGTGCATTCCAACGCCGGCATCCATGGCACCGTGCTGCTACTCGGTGAGCCACCCGCCAGCATCACTGTCCGACCCACGATGCATCAGCGGATCTGCGGTAGCGAGGTCACCGATCGCACCGTTGTCACCCGCGACCAACGCCTGGCTGACGTGGTGGTCTGGCTCACCGACATTCGTAGCGGACGTGAACTGGGGCTCTCCCGCCGCTTCGCCGTCACGAACTCAGGCTGCCTGCTGGAGCCACGCGTGCAGGCGGTGATGACAGGCGGCACGCTCAACGTGCGCAACCTAGATCCCATCCCGCAGCGCACCCGCATCTCTCGCCACTTCACCCGGGCGACGCTGGCGGTGATAGACCACACTGACTTCGGTCAGGTGGTTCCGGATGACAGGGTGCTGGCCAGTCCGGGGCTGCTCGAGTTGACGAGCGACCTGCATCCATGGACGCATGGCTGGATCGCTGTCTTCGACCATCCGTACTTCGCTGTCACAGCGGCCAATGGCGCGTTCTCGCTGGAGGGAGTGCCGCCGGGCAACTACACGTTGGCTGCCTGGCACGAGCGGTTTGGGCGCATTGAACGTCAGGTGACAGTGGGCGCCGGTGAAACGGTCGAGATCTCGCTCACGTTCGGGCGCGATGCTGGCAGCGACAGTGACGGCGGCAGCGCTTCGTTGTCTGGTGAGCCGACTGTCGGCGACAGCGCTACTCCCGCCGCCCGGTCGATTGTCAGCGGACGCGACTGAGGCTGCTCCGCCGCGCGGCCGACTCCCTGCAGCGGCGATGATTCGGCCACGCCATGGATCCCGGCTTTTGCCGGGATGACGACTTTGGGGGGTGCGTCGGCGCGGCGCGCTCCTCCACCGGAAAGATGGGCCTACCCATCTCGCGGTTGAGGACGGAGAGCATACCCGTCCCTGTTGCCTGAAGCACCGCCGGCACCGACGCCCGTTGATTCGCGGCGAGACGAGAGCCGGTGGAGAAGCGTGGTCGTGGTCCCGGAGATCATGATGGACGGTCTGGAACGACCAGACCAGTTCACCAGCGGAAGCGCGCAGCGCGGCGATGCTGTTCGCGTAGTCGTTCCGACCCAGCCGCCCGCACTCGCCGAATCTGCTGGACGCGTCGCTGCCTCTGCAGCCGGCTCATTCGCTGCGGCTGGTGCATGCGCTGTGACTGCAGCATCCGCCCTGGCCGTTGCATAACCTGTGACTGTTGCATCCGCTGTGGCCGTAGCATGCGCTGCGACCGTTGCATCCGCTGTGACTGCAGCATCCGCTCTGGCCGTCGCATACCCTGAGACTGTAGCAGCCGCTGTG
>CALCHX010000204.1 GCA_937906875.1 uncultured Gemmatimonadota bacterium
GTATCTTGCGCAGTCGGGTTGGGCGCTGGCGCGAGTTCCGATCGCCGCAGATGTCGCGCCCCGCCAGCGGACTTGGACCGGGCTAGGCCGGTACACCGAGCCGGCCGATGAGTCGGGACTCACCCGCATCTCCACGCTGGATCCGGAAAGGTCCGGTCCGGAACTGCTGGTGGCGCTCGTCGCCGGCGTCGCTGCCTGCCGAGATCTCTACGTCGCGGACGCAAGCGCGTTCGGACGCACGGACCGCGCGGCAGTGATGGACGAGTTCTTCGAGCGACTGAGCGCGGTCGTGGTCCTGTGAGGATGCGCGCCCCGGTCCGGTCAGAACGTCGCTGGATGACCGTGTATCGAAACCGGCTGTGGTGGCCGGCGTGGTCGGGCCGCGGCGCGCGTGCGTGGCAGGCCGGCGTGGTCGCGGTCTTCTGGCCGCTCACTCTCTGGGCGTTGGGTTCGGTGTTGTTCTGGGCGGCCGACCACATGCTGCGACTGCTGCTCGTCGCCACCGCCTTCGGATGGCTGGGCACGGCCTGCTGCGCGGCCGCCGCGGTGCTGCCCTTTGCCGGCGGACTCATGCTGCTCTTGGCCCTGTTCCGGCCCGCACCTACTCCCGGCGACCGGTCACGAGCACTGAACATCGGCGACGTCGACGCCGGCGTCGAGGCGGGGGTCTAGGCCATGCCATATGTCCACGGGCATCTGCACAACGGCGAGTGGGTACGGCCTCGCTACCGGGTCAGCCGCCGCGGCATCGCCGGCTGGGCGGCTGCGGTCGCGGCGGTGCCGCTGATTCTCGGCGGCGGGGCTGCGCTGCGACACGTAGGGCCAGCGGCGAGTCCCGGCACGACCGCGAGTACGGGGGGCTCGGCGCGGCCGACAGCGGCGAGCGGTGCGCTGAGCCTGTACACCGAACCGCAGGCCGGCATGCGCCCGATCTACGGGCTGATCTCCGGTGCCCAGCACACGATCCGGCTGGCCATGTACGAACTGGTCGACCCGCAGGCCGAGCAGGCCCTGGCGACTGCCGCCCGCCGGCACGTCCGGGTGCAGGTGCTGCTCGACCACAACCGCGAGCGCGCCCGCAATCAGGCCGCGTACACCTACCTCGCCTCCCAGGGCGTGCAGGTGGCTTGGGCCGACCCGCGCTACACCGCCACACACGAGAAGGTCATCAGCGTCGACGGGCGGACCGCGGCGGTCATGACCGGCAACATGGTGGCCGCCGACTACGCCAGCACGCGCGACTTCCTCGTGGTCGATCGACAGCTCAGCGACGTGGCCGCGATCGATGACACCTTCGACGCAGACTTCGCCCACCGGGCAGTGACGCCACCGGCAGGGACGGACCTGGTGTGGTCGCCGACGACAAGCCAGCCGCGGCTGCTGTCGATGATCGCGGCCGCCCGCCACACCCTGGCCATCGAGAACGAGGAGATGGACGACCCGGACGTCACCGCGGCGCTGCTCGCGGCGCTGAAGCGGCACGTGCAGGTGACGCTGGTGCTCACCAGTAACCCGGAGTGGGAATCGACGCTCATTCAACTGCAGGCGGCCGGCGCACGGGTGATCGAACTCGGCGACTCAACCGGCACGATCTATATCCACGCCAAGGTCATCGCCGCCGACACCGGCACACCGTCCGCGCGACTGTTCATCGGGTCGCAGAACTTCTCGATCGCCAGCCTGCGCTACAACCGCGAGCTGGGACTGATCAGCTCGGCCGGCCCGCTCGTGTCAGCGGTCGCCGCGGTGATCCGTTCCGATGCGGCCGATTGAGGTCTCAGCGTTGGACGGTTCCGGTGTCCGGGCGTGGGTGGCGGATCATCTGGCGAGGGTCGCCGTGCAGGCTGCGGAAACCGTGTCGCTGGTAGAACTCGATCAGCCCGGCGGTGCGCGCGGTCAACTCGGCCGGCTCACTCGCCGCATCAAGCACGACCTCGAGGCCGGCCATCAATGCAGACCCGCGGCCACCGTCGCGAGGAAAGGCGACCACGAACGTGACCGACACCGGTACCTGGCCGTCGAGGTCGACCGCGGTGGCAAGATCCAGCGGCCCGGGCCGGTGCCTCAGCGCCCGCCACGCGCGGCGCACCGCGGCGGCCAGGATCGCGCCCGCCAGCTCGACCACGACCAGGGCGAGGAACACTGAGTACACCAGCCAGCCCGGCAGGCCAAAGACGAAGTCGGCGATCGCGACGTAGACGCAGGTCAACAGCGCGAAGCTGACACTTGCAATCACGGCCGCCGGCCGGACGTGCGCGGTTCGCCCGAGCTGAAGCGAGGCGGCGCGGCGCGTACGCATCACCTGCGGTCCGCCGAGCAGGACCAGCGGGATCTGGGCAGGGAACGTCAGCGGCAGGAGAACGAGCGCGGCCCACCCGAGCCGTCGACTGATCGATCCGTTGCTCATGGCGCGTTGAAACGCGGCCGAGGCGACATCGCGGACACCGTTGAGCGGACGCGGGATCTCGGCGTCCGCAGCGCTCATGGCTGGTCCGGCTGGGTGTTGCCAGGTTCGAGAGCTGGCGGGGTCGTCGAGGTGATTGCGCCGGCATTGCTGCGCATCTGGTCGAGGCTGATCAGGTCGAGGGTGGCCATCTGTCGTGCGCGTTCGTATTCGGCGAGGGCGTAGGAGCCGAAGATCGGCACCGCGAGTGCGATGTGGCCGCGCTGCAGGCTGTACAGGTCGCCCTCGCTGATCAGAGTGTCGCGGACCTTCGACAGCTCCTGGGCGGTTCGGCCGAGGGTGCGGGCCACCGTCGCGGTGGTCGACGAGCCGCCGTGCAGCGCGACCGCGGCGATGTACTCCATTTGGCGCTCGGGCATCGCCCGCCAGCGTGGTCCGAGGGTGCGGCGGGCCAGGTCGTCGTGCGCTTGGACTAGGCCTGCCCGCGCCTCAGCGAGGGTGATCAGTCCCGGGCTGGCGGCGGCCAGCCATGCCTCGTGGGCGAACATCTGCACGTGGGCTGGGTAGCCGTTGCTGGAGTCCACGATCTCGTCGGCAGCCTGCGGCTCCCACCGCACGCCGCGTTGGCGGGCGGGCTCGATGATCGCGTACAGCGCGTCGTCCCGGCTGAGGGAGACCGGGAGCTCTTCGAGCAGGAAGAGCCGATCGGGGTGCGTAACGCGGGAGGTGCGCAGCACGTCGGGCGTGTGGGGCAAGCCGGTGCCGGCGAAGACGACAGCAGCCCCGCGGTGATCGACGGTGAGCCGTTGCAGGGTGGCGGCGAGCAGCGCCAGATCCGAGGCCGAGGCTTCCTGCATCTCGTCGATCGTGAGCAGCAGTCCGCCGGCTGGGGCGTCGCGACGCACCTCCTCGGCCAGCTCGGCCAGTGCTTCGGCGAGCGTGCCCGGGTCGAGTCGCTGCCCGCCGGCGGGCTCGGGTCGGGCTTCGATGCCGACGCTGAGGCCTGCGACCCCGAAGCTGACGCTGGCGATGCGGTCGAAGGCGCGTCGTGCGCGGGTCCAGGGTCCGCTCTGCCGCTCGATGCCGCGTGCGGCCCGTTCGAGTAGCGAGGACACCAGGCCGGTACGGCCCGAGACGGCCTGCAGGTTGATGACCTCGAAACCGCCGGCGCGGGCTTGGTCGCCGTAGACCGACATGGCGACCGTCTTGCCGACCCCTCGAGGCCCGATGAGGATCACGTCCTGGGTCCGGACGCGCCCCACGGTCGCGACGTCGTTGAGACCGAGCATCAGGCGATGCAGCAGGCGATCCCGTCCGGCGAGGACCGGCGGTAGCGTTCCCGCGCCCGGGCTGTACGGACTCTGGTCCACGGCGTCGACACCTTCCGGATTCATACTCGTTCATACTGCGGCCGTTGTATGAACGACTATACCCGGGCAGGGTAGTACGGGAAGGGGTTTCGGCGGGCGTCAGGACGGGGGCCGAACACCTGATGAGGCCGGACTCTGTCTAACCGCTCCGCACCACGGCGCGCATCAGCTCGGCGTCGGAGCGGAACGACGCGACGATCCGGCTCGGGTCGAGGTCCGTTGGCGTTCCGACGACTCCGCCGCTATCCAAGGTGTCGGCAGCGGACTCGATGTAGCGGGCGGCGCGCAGCAACCATGCCCGCGACACCACGACGGCGTCGGCGCCGTACGACTGGTAGAGGCGGGTGCCGTGGATCGAGAGCATGCCGATGCACTCGCCGACCAGGCCCGAACCGACGCTGGTCGGGTTGGCCAGGTGAACCAGGACGGCTTCAGACAGCGCGGTCACCGCGAGCGCGGCCAGCCGTGGGTCGATCTCAGTGTCTGGTTCGGCCTCGGCGAGGTCGAGCCCCGGTTGTTCCTCGGCGAGGGAGGCGACCATGCTGCGAGCCAGGTCTCGGATCGTGTCGTCGTTGAGGTAGCGCCGGGCGGCCGCCTCGGTCACCCGCAGCGCCCCGGCGATCGTCTGGAGCCGGTCACGAACGACCAGTTCGGCGGCGGCCTGGTCCAGGGTCATCCCGAGCGAGGAGGTTTCCTCGATCAGAACCAGGGCCTTGCTCGCGATCCATCGGGTTGGCATCACATGGCTCGACTGACGAAGTGGGCAAGAAGCACCGGCTGCGGCGAGCGGTGGTGACTCATATCCTCGCGTCTTCGGTATCGGGTTGGACCCAGCATGACTGGTATCCGTTCTCGTCTTGGTAGCAGCACAGCGGCGCGGCGGTGATCAGATCCTCGATGCCCTCGAGGGCGTCTTGACGTCTGTCGAACGGCCCGGCCATAACGGGCCATCCGTCGTGGTGGCGCTCGCGCAGCATCCAGCCGGTGGCCAGCGATGAGGGCTCGTAGTCGACCCGAAACGCCCGCTCGTCGCGAACGATCTCGATCGGCTCCAGCTGCTGCTCGGGTTGCGTTGTGCCGCTCACTTCGGGTCCTCGGGGGTGCTGCGTTCGAGGTTGGCGATGGCGCGGCGGTAGGCGTCCAGGTCCTCACGGCGGCCGACAGCGACGGCTTCGATCGCGACCGCGGTGACCTCTGTAGGCGTGTAGCGGTAGACGAGTCTGAAGCGGGGTTTGCCAGACCCGTCCGGGTCGAAGTAGAGCTTGTAGCAGTCACTGAGGTCGCCGGTGCCGACACGAGCGTCGAGGGTCTGGCCGCGGGTCTTGCCATCGCGGACGAGCACGAGCATGTCGAGGGCCATCTTGCGGGTTGCGAGATCGGGCAGTGCGTCGATGTCGCCTTGGAACCCGGGCAGCGCACGCAGCGCCAGGTGCGGCGCGCGCCGCTGTGGTGGCACTAGCGGTAGCTATCCGGGTCGAGCCCAGCGGCGGCCGCCACATCGGCCAAGGGCACCGATTCGCCGGCGGCCGAGCGCTCGCGCACCAGCTTCGCGATCTCCACG
>CALCHX010000205.1 GCA_937906875.1 uncultured Gemmatimonadota bacterium
GTGGACGATTTCGCCATCGATGCGAGTGGCGGGATCGTCGCGCTGCGCAATGCCCCGTCCCCGGCGGCGACCTCGTCACTCGCGATCGCCGAGCATCTCGTGCCGATGGTGCTGGCCGGGAACTGATCGCTCGTCGCCGACAAGTGTTCAGTATGCCTTGACACTCTGTGTGACGTGAGCCATGATGGGCGGTAAGACGCAGGTCCCGCGCCCGCGGGCCGAAGTGTAGTCAAGGATGGCTCGTCAGTCATCAATGACGAGCCAAACGCCGATCGCGGGCTCCGTGCCCTCGTTGCGGAATCGGTGCGGTGTTGTGGAACGGAAGGAAACCGCGTCGCCCGGATGCAGAGTCCGCTCGGAGTCTGCCAACTGCATGATGAGTTCCCCGGACAGCAGGAAGCCATACTCTCTGCCCGCATGGCTCATTAATTCGCCAACACTGGACGCGCTACCGGGTTGATAGGTGATGCGGAGGAAATCGATGCTTCGGCCGTCGAGTTGTCCCATCAGCTCCCAGGTGACCCCTGAGTCGAGTGTGATTGCCTCGCGGGTTCCGGGCGTGGTGGTAGCGAGGTCGGCCGGCGAGGCGGACACGTCTGCCTCGGGCGACGGCGCTGTTCGCTCGGTGACGGGGTTCTGGGCGAGCATCGCAGCCAGCCCCGCTGTTGCAACCGGATATCGGCCATGGACGCTGCTGCCGGTGAAGGCCTCATTCGGCGCCTCGAGGAGATCTGACAGTGGCACGCCAAGGGCGCCGGTAACCGCGTACAGCGTGCTCACGCTGGGGCGGAGGCGTCCGGTCTCGATCTGCGATATCAGGCTGGCAGACACGTTTGCCTGCCGTGCGAGGGCTCGCAGACTCGTTCCGCGTGACTGACGTACGGCACGAATCCGCTCGCCGATCTGCGGGATCTCGACCTGTCCCATGTTGGCCTCCAGGGCAGCGATTTCTTTGCCGGGGAACTCTTGACCGCCACCGACGAGCAATCTACAGTGCAGTCAGTGTTCAGTATGACTAAACATCTGAACGGTTGAATCACCGCGGCGGTATCGCCCAGCGGAAGGAGAGATCCATGCCAGCCCGAACCTTCGGTGCCAACGCTGTGGACTGGGAGGAGCGCATCGACCTTGAACGCCTGCGCGTCGAGCGTCTCCAGAAGCTCCGCGCGGCGCTGGAGGTCTCGGAATTGGGGTCGCTGCTTACGTTCGACTTCGCCAACATCCGGTACATGACGGCCACCCACATAGGCACGTGGGCGATGGACAAGCTCATTCGCTTCGCGGTACTGCCCCGGGGCGGTGATCCGGTGCTGTGGGACTTCGGCTCCGCCGCCAAGCATCACCAGCTCTTCACTCCGTGGCTGGACGGTGAGAAGCGCGCCCGTGCAGGTATTTCCACGCTCCGCGGTGCGTTCGACCCCAAGGCCGGTATCGCCGAGGATGTCGCCAGGAAGGTGGCAACAGTTCTTCGTGAGCACGGCTTGGCCGACGCGCCCATAGGTGTGGACCTCGTTGAGATCCCGATCCTGATGGCGCTGCAGGCTGAGGGCTTGACCGTCGTCGATGGCCAGCAAGTGTTCCTTGAGGCTCGCAGGCACAAGACGGCGGACGAGATCGCGCTACTGACCCAGGCCTGCTCGATGGTGGATGCCGCATATGAGGATCTGTACGAATTCCTGCGGCCAGGTGTTCGCGAGAACGAGTGCGTTGGCGTCGTGTCCAAGACGCTCTACGACTTGGGCAGCGAATACGTTGAGGGCGTCAATGCGATTTCGGGCGAGCGTTGCTCCCCGCATCCGCATGTCTACTCCGACCGGCTGGTTCGGCCCCGGGACCCTGCTTTCTTCGACATCCTGCACAGTCATCTGGGCTATCGCACCTGCTACTACCGCTGCTTCGCGGTGGGCAGCGCCTCGCCCGCTATGCGCGACGCATACACACGCTGCCGGGAATACATGGACCAGTCGATCGCGCTCGTCAGGCCGGGTGCTACGACGGCGGACATCGTCTCGGTGTGG
>CALCHX010000206.1 GCA_937906875.1 uncultured Gemmatimonadota bacterium
GGTGGAGAACCGCGGGGCGATCAGGGCCCTGTTCGCGGAGCGACGGCAGGCGCTCGGAGCGCTGAGCGGCGGCGAGCGACGGGTGCTCGTCATATTCGCCCTCACCGCGCTTGCCTGGCTGCTCCGTGAGCCCAAGCTGATCGGCTCATTCTCGGTGCCCGGGCTGGCGACCTACTTCCCCGGCATCACCGATTCAACGATCGCCATTGGCGGCGCGATCATGCTCTTCATCGTTCGGGGCCGCCAGACTGACGGCCTCCGACGGCCATTGCTTACCTGGACGGAAGCACGACACATATCGTGGGAAACATTGCTGCTCTTCGGCGGCGGACTGTCGCTGGCGGCGGCGATGGAGAGCACGGGGCTGGCTGGCTGGCTGGGCGGGCAGATGGCCGGGCTGGCCGGTATGCCGACGCCGGTGATCTACGCCGGGCTCGCCACGCTGGTGCTGGTGTTGAGTGAGATTGGCTCGAACACTGCGGTAGCGGCGATGGTGATGCCGGTGGCCGCATCGCTGGCCATAGCCGTCGGCGAGCCGCCACTGGCGTTGATGCTCGTCGCCACGCTGGCCGCGTCGACCGGCTTCGCGCTTCCCATTGCCACTCCACCGAACACCATCGTCTTTGGCAGCGGCCAGGTGAGTACGCGCGACATGGCCCGCGCCGGAATATTGCTGGACGTCATGGCCGTGGTGCTCATCACACTGGTGGTCTGGCTTCTCTTCCCCAGGCTGATGTAGTCGCTGCTTTCCGCTCGAGCGTGCTCGCGCATCCGCACACCCGCGCACCCGTCACCTGAACCGATTCGCCATGGCCGACATCATAGCCGATCTCTGGTACAAGAACGCCGTCATCTACTCGCTCGACCTGGAATCGTTCATGGATTCGAATGGCGACGGTGTCGGCGACTTCGAGGGTCTGAGCAGGCGGCTGGACTACCTGGAGGCACTTGGCGTCGACGCTGTCTGGATCGCGCCCTTCCAGCCGACACCCAACCGCGACAACGGCTACGACGTCAGCGATTACTACGGTGTGGATCCACGGCACGGCTCCAGCGGCGATTTCGTGGAGTTCATGCATCAGGCGGGCAATCGCGGCATCAAGGTCCTCATCGACCTCGTCGTCAATCACACCAGCGATCAACACCGCTGGTTCCAGTCCGCGCGCAGTGACCCTCAATCCGAGTACCGGAACTGGTACATCTGGTCGAAGAAGCGACCGAAGCGCTGGAACCAGGGAATGGTATTCCCCGGCGTGCAGACGCAGACCTGGACGTTCGACGAGGAGGCCAGGGAGTGGTACTTCCACCGCTTCTACAATTTCCAGCCGGACCTCAACATGGACAATCCGGACGTCCGCGCCGAGGTACGACGGGTGATGGGCTACTGGTTGCAGCTAGGTGTCGCTGGCTTCCGGCTGGATGCGGTGCCCTTTCTCCTGGAGTCGGTGGTGGACGGCGAGATCCAGCCCGAACTCGACTTCGAGCATCTCTACGACATGCGCCGCTTCATGCAGTGGCGGCGCGGCAACGGGGTCCTGCTGGGCGAGGCGAACGTAACGCCGGCTGATACCAAGCGGTACTTCGGGAATCATGGCACCGGGATCCAGATGATGTTCAACTTCTGGGTCAACCAGCATCTCTTCTATGCGCTCGCCACCGGCGATGCCCGGCCACTGGTGGCTGCGCTCCGCCAGACCCAGCGCATTCCGGGGATGTCGCAATGGGCACACTTCCTCCGCAATCATGACGAGCTCGACCTCGGCCGACTCGACGAGGAACAGCGCCAGGCGGTCTTCGATCGGTTCGCGCCGGAAGAGCGCATGCAACTCTACCACCGCGGCATCCGTCGCCGGCTCGCACCCATGCTGGGCAACCGGGCGCAGCTCGAGTTCTCGCACAGTCTTCTCTTCGCCCTGCCGGGGTCGCCAGTGCTCCGCTACGGCGACGAGATCGGCATGGGCGACGACCTCTCCCTGAATGAACGGGACTCCGTGCGCACGCCGATGCAGTGGTCCGAGGAGCTGAACGCCGGCTTCTCCGTCGCCGATCGTCCGATCACGCCGGTTATCGATTCAGGCCCGTTCGGTTATCGCGCGGTGAACGTGGAGGCGCAGCGTCGTGACCCAGCGTCCATACTCAACTTCACCCGGAAGATGATCAGGCTGCGTCAGGAGACGCCGGAGGTCGGCTGGGGAGACTGGTCCATCCTCCGCACCGGATCGCGCCATGTACTCGCCATACGCTACGACTGGCGCGGCAACTCGGTGGTGACGCTGCACAACTTCGCCGGGGCCCCGTGCGAGGTGAGCCTCCGTGTTGGTGCGGAGAACGGCCAGCGGCTGTCGAACCTTCTCGAGGACGACATACTCGTTGGCAGCGAAGGCAAGCACCACGTGCGGCTGGACGCCCACGGATTCGCCTGGTTCCGCATAGGCGGACTGAACCACGTTATCAGGCGTGAGCGCGCGTGATGCCGAGTGTGGGTACTCGCGAGGCGCTGATCGGGTGTCTGCGCATGGCGCGCGTGGCCAAGGGAGAGCTCACTCGAAGGTGATGGCGCGCGTTCCTGTATCTCCTGTCCATCGCCAGTTTCTGACGCAAATTGGGCGGGTGGTCGAGGTGGGCCACCAGGCGGAATGGGCGACTGGAAGCGATGGTGCAGAACGCCGTGTGGCGGCACTCCGGCGTCTCGTTTTGGGGGGTCGGATGATTACACGTATCGCTGCTCAGCACTAGGAACTTCGGCCACCACCACCTCGACAGGCCTCCATGGGACCCTCGGCCTGCGGGGCAGTCTGTAGTCCCGATTCACGACGACGAACCAGACGCTGTCGCCCACCAGAGCTCCGCCCCCCCATGCGGCACCAACGGTGCCTGACACGACCCGCGACCGGTCGTCCGGGTAATAGGGCGGGAACTGACGCACCGACAGCCCCAGCGGATTCGTCGTGCCCGTCTCGCACGCGGATGAGTCGAGCGTGACGTCTGACGAGGTTCGCGCGCAGCTCGCGAAAGCCCACCACCCTCTCGTGCCGTGGCCTGATCCGACCGCGAGCGACACACGTCGCTCGCATGGCAATCGTGGTTCCCGGTTGCCGCCAGCGCGCCCTCAATGCATCGTCCGGAAACCCCGTCACAGAGCATGTCACGGCATCTACCAGCCACTACCCGCACATGATCAGTCAGAGCAGTCGCCCGATCCTCCTTGCCGCCGCACTTCTCGGCGCCCAACTGGCACCCATGCGCCCCGCCTCTGCCCAGCCTGGTAGTAGCCGCGGCACACCCATAAAGGCCGGCGAGGAATGCCCCGCCGGCATGACCGAGATCCGTCCGCGTCTCTGCATGGCGCCGGAAACACCGGCACCAAGCATAGTCGATTACCGCCCGCACTCCACTCTCGTCGTCCCCACGCACATGGTCAGGGCGGCGCGCTATCCGGTGATCGATTTCCACGGCCATCCGCAAGGGCGGCTGGCCTCGCGCGCCACCCTCGACACGCTCGTAGACGCGATGGACGGCATCAACGTCCGCCTGATGATAGCGGCCGACAACATGAGCGGCGGGCGGCTACAGAACGCCATCGCCACCATCAACGCATCGCCGCATAACGGTCGGGTGCGCGTGCTCGCCGGAATCGACTTCCGGAACGTCGGGCCCGGCTGGGCCGAGCGTGCGGTGGCGCAACTGGAGGCCGACGTGGCTGCTGGTGCCGTCGGCGTGGGTGAGATCGGCAAGGGGCTGGGGCTGTCGACCAGAAAGGCCGACGGCACCAGACTGAAGATCGACGACCCCGAGCTGGACCCGATCTGGGAAGCCAGTGCCCGGCTCCAGCTCCCCGTCTTCATCCATACCGCCGACCCGCCGGAGTTCTTCAAGCCGGTGGACATGAAGAACGAGCGGTGGCTCGAGCTGTCGCTCTTTCCCGGACGACACTATCCGTCAGACAGGTTCCCGAGTTTCGAGACGCTGATGAAGGAGCGCGACAACCTGTTCCGTCGCCACCCGAAGACCACCTTCGTCACCGCCCACATGGGCTGGTACACCAACGACCTCGGCCGACTGGGCAGGCTGCTGGACGAGTTGCCCAACGTGTACACCGAAGTGGGAGCGGTGCTCTACGACATCGGACGCCAGCCCCGCACCGCTCACGATTTCTTCGTGAAGTATCAGGACCGCATCCTGTTCGGCAAGGATTCGTTCCAACCCGAGGAGTATCCGTACTACTGGCGCGTGTTCGAGACGAACGACGACTACTTCGACTATTACCGCGACTACCACGCCTTCTGGAAGTTGTACGGGATCGGGCTGCCCGATGTCGTACTGAAGAAGGTGTATTACAGGAATGCGCTCAGCATCACGCCGCGGCTGCCGCAGACGGGGTGGCCGGAGTAGCAGGTTCTCGCCGGTCATGTCGGGCACATGGAGCACGTGGGGGGTGGCGCAGCTGCGCCACCCCCCACGTGCTCGTTCGGGGCACCTGAGCCCTGGATCCAACGCTACATCGTGCTTCCCGACCGGATTGCTGTCCTCACCATTGCACCATCCTGCTCCGGCTGGGTGATCCAGCCGCCTTCCCATCCGGCAGCACTGGTCTGCCAGAAGATGGCGCCTGTTGGTAGCCACGAGTCCTTCCAGCCGTCCACCGACGAGACCTCCGGGACGGCGAGTTCTATCGTGCTGCCAGCGCCCACATAGCCCGCGGTGGCCGCGACGGTGACCGTGTTGCCTGTACCGCCGCCGGCGCTCCGGTTCGCCATGCTCGCCGTCCAGAAGCTGGAGTACTCCGGCTGCCTGGTGATCTTCGCGCTGTAGCGCCCGGGGCCGAGCACGGTGAGGGCGGGCATGATGAGGGCCGGGCCGAGCGTGACCGCGCGGTCGGAGGGCGTGCTGAACATCGTTATGGCGGTCCGTTGCTGGCTGGCGTCGCCCGGGACCATGGTGCCGGCCGGGTACGCCACCGCTATCAGCATGTGCAGGTCGCCGCTCTTCTGCCTGGCCGCCGGCACTCCGTAGAACGTGCGCGTGGCGGTCGCGCTCGGCGTGGTCTCCACGTGAAGCAGCGCGCCACTGGTGCTGGTCGTCGAGAACAGCTCCGTCAGCAGCAGCGTCTCGCCGTTGCTGCCGTTCACGGTGAGGACCTTCTTCTCCGGAGCAAATGCCTCGGCGCCTCCAAAGTCGAGTACCGGGAGGGTGGAGCCGGCGGGGGCCTCAACGTCGCGACGGATGATTATCCGGTCGGGCTCCATCGTCACGCCGCCGCCACCGATGTTGAGCTTGGTCCGACTGGCAATGAGATCACGCTTGCCGCCCGGCACGTTCGTGAGGGTGAACGCCGGCTGGCCGCCGTTCGCTGTCGCGACCCCGCCGCCCAGGCTGATATTCGCCAGGTCCGTCATGCCGAGGCCGGCGACGCTGCCGTTCACGGACTTCCGCGTGTCGGAGACGCACTGCTCCTTGCCCATCGCCGTCAACTCGGCGGCGGTGCCGTACTGTACCATCGTGTTCGCGTTGCCCGACTCGGTAGTGACGTACGCCACTCCGCCGCGACCGGACGGGAGATCAAAGCGATAGACGTTGTTCGCGGCCGTCACGCGCTTCCAGGGTCCCGAGCCATCCTGCACTGCCACCCAGACAGGCGCGTCAGGGCCGCAGAATTCGTAAGCGATGCTGCCGGTCGGAGTCCCGCCACCTGACGAGGCGACCGATACGGCGAGCGTGGCGGTGCGACTGCCGGTGACGCCGGTTCCGGTTCCGGTGATGGTGAGGTTGAAGCTGCCGACGGCCGCCGAGGCTCCCGCGGCAACGGTCAGGGCTACGGATGACGTCGTGGTGCTGCCGCTGGCCAGCGTGGCGGCGACGCCGGTCGGGGCGCCGGATACGGCCAGCGAAACACTGCCGTTGAACCCACCGGTGCGGGCGATGTTGACCGTGCTGGCCGCGCTCTCGCCCTGCTTTACCGCCACAGTGGCGGGCGAGACGGCGATCGAGAAGTCAGGCTTCGCCGTCGCAGTTACGGTGAGGGCGAGCGAGGCAGTGAGCGCGGTGACACCCTGTCCGGAGGCTCGGATGGTGAGCGAGGACTGACCGGCCGCCGCCGCCGCCGCGGCGCTCAGGGTTAGCGTGCTGCTGGTCTGCCCGGCGGCCAGGGTGGCCGGCGCGAAGGTGCCGCTGACGTTGGCGGGCGCGCCCTCCAGGGCAAGGGTGACCGGCCCGGCGAAGCCGCCGCTACGGCCGACGGTGACCGTGACGGTGCTGCTCCCGCCCTGCGCCACCGACGAGCTTCCGCCGGACAACGAGAGGGTGATGGCAGGTGTCGCCGGCGGACCCGTGACTCCGCCGCCACCACCACCGCTGCCGTCGCCACCCCCACCACACCCGGCGACCATGCCAGCCGCCACGGTCGCCACAGTCGCCGTTATCCAACGCCATCTAGTGCTTCTCGGTCGCTGCACATGCACTCCTGGTTCAACTGGGTTACGGAAAATGCTCGCGGGACACCGCAGTCAATCTGTGCGCGCCACGTCTCCCAGCCGTCCCCTGAGCGTTACCTGAGCGTTGCAACTGCTCATTTTCAGCACCGGCGGGTCAGGAAGGTGCACATCTGTTCGAGTCGACCCCATCCTCCCCGGGACGCTCGGCAGCATCGGACCGCGGCCGCTGCTCGCATGGCCGGGGGCGTGGATGGGGCCCTGGCGGTAGTGGTCGCGGGGTTCCTGCTCCGCCACGCCGGCATGTCCGACGATTAAATTCCGTCGTCATGCTCTCCTTCTTCACCCGTCGTCGACGTGCTCGACTTCAGGCGCAGCCAGTTCCCATGAGCTGGGCGCGGATCGTGGAGCGCAACGTGCCGCTGGTGAGCGTGCTTCCCCAGGTTGACCACGCCCAGTTGTTCGGTCATGCCCACGTCCTGCTGGACGAGAAGAACTTCGAGGGCTGTGGCGGCCTGTTGCTGACCGACGAACACAGGGTGACGATCGCTGTCCAGGCCGCTTTCCTCCTGCTGCGACGGGAGACCGACTACTTCCCGCGTCTTCTCTCGATCCTCGTCTATCCCGACGCCTACATCGTGGACGGCGAGCATGCATTGGGACATGGAATCGTCACCGAGGAGCCGCAGGAGTACGCCGGCCACACCCAGGAGCACCTGGGCGCCGTGGTGCTCAACTGGCGTGACATACGGAACGGATCGCGTACGGCCAACGACGGCCACAACCTGGTGCTGCACGAATTCGCCCACCAGTTGGACTTCGAGGATGGCGAGGCCGACGGCGTGCCGCTCCACGACGATGTCGCCGCCGCACGAACCTGGGGCGAGTTGCTCGCCACCGAATTCGCGCGCCTGCGCCACGAGGTGGACAGCGGTGTGCGCACGGTGCTCGATCCGTACGGCGCCCAGGACCCGGTGGAATTCTTCGCCGTCGCCACCGAGACCTTCTTCGAACTTCCGGGCGAGCTCAGAACCGCTCACCCGGCGCTCTACGACGCGCTGCGACGGTATTACAGGCAGGATCCCGCTACCTGGGCCGCGGTGGACCGGCCGCTGCCATTCTAGGACACGGAGAGTTCCCGGGGTTCGGTGACTGGATCACCCTCTCCGGGGTAGACAAAGGATGGTTCGCCCAGGCCATGAAGTTCGACACTACTACCTCAATCCTGCTCACATGACCGATTTCGTCATCGTACGCTCTTACGGCAGCGACCTGGAAGCCGAGCTGGCTCGCGCCGTCCTGGAGGCCAGCGGGATCATGGCTGTGGTGAGGCGTGGCGACGCCGCCGGAATCCTTCGTGCAGTCCAACCGGCTGACCTGCTGGTCCCGGAGAAGGAGGCGGTCGAGGCTGTGGCTCTCCTGGATGGTCCGGATGCCGGCAACGGAGGCGACGGCAGCGACGTGGGAGCCGACTGACCACGCCGCCTCCCGTCCCATCATTCTTCACAACTGCACAAGAACGGCTCGTGAACGCTTCCATTGCAAGCACACTGATACTTCGCGAACTGCGCGCGATGCACCGCGAGGTGGATGCCTACCCCAACGACGGTGCACCCTGGCGGATGATGCCAGGTCTCCCCAACTCCGGTGGTACGCTGGTTCTCCACTGCGCCGGCAACCTCCAGCACTACATAGGTGCCGTGCTGGGCGGTACCGGCTATGTACGAGATCGGCCGGCCGAGTTCAGCCGACGGAACGTACCGCGAAGCGAGCTGGGTGCCGAGCTGGACCGTGCGATGAGCGCGGTTGAGCAATCGCTAGCGGCACTGCCGCCGGAAGTCCTGCGGCGCCCCTTTCCGGTGGAGGTTGGCGGCCGGATCCTGTCTACCGACGTCTTTCTCGCCCACTCGGCCTCGCACCTGGCCTATCACCTGGGGCAGTTGGATTACCACCGCCGGCTGGTGACGGGTAGCAACGAGCCGGTGGGAGCCATGTCGCTGGACGAACTGCCCACGGTACCCTGAAGGCGACGCCAGGCGCACCGGGTGGCACGGACTGACATGGCCTCTCTCAGGAAGTAATCAACCACACGAACCGACTGTCACCATAACGCATGTCCGTCCCCCTGCCGTTCAGTCGCTACCGGGGTCGTCGCAGCCTCGCCGTCCTCGCCGTTATCCTGGCGGCGACGACGGTTGGCTCGTGCGCCCGTCCGACGGCCGTCTCGTCCCGGCCGCCGGTGTCCGTCCCGCCGGTGGTGGCACCAGACAGCTTCGTCGTCGCCTTCGAGACCAGCGCTGGCCGCTTCGACGTGATCGCCCGGCGCGCGCTGGCGCCGATCGGTGTCGACCGTTTCTACGCCCTGGTCCGTGACGGCTTCTTTGACGGCGCCCGCTTTTTCCGCGTCGTACCCGGCTTCGTCGTCCAGTTCGGCATTCCCGCAGACAGCGCTGTCGCCGCCGCCTGGCGCGGTCGACGGATCCCTGACGACAGTGTACGCGCGAGCAACGTCCGCGGCACCATCGCCTTCGCGCGGGGTGGTCCGGAAACCCGCACCACCCAACTCTTCATAAACCTGGCCGACAACCCCAAGCTGGACACCCTGGCCACCATTGGCTTCCCGCCCATCGGCGAGGTGCTGGGCAATGGAATGCTCGTCGTCGACTCCCTTTACGGCGGTTACGGCGAGGCCGCGCCGCGTGGGCTGGGCCCGCAACAGGACTCCATTCGACTGCAGGGCGAGCCGTACCTGGCCCGCGAATTCCCGTTGCTCGACCGCATAGTGCGCGCGTGGATAGTGAAGCCATGAGCGCCGGACACATCTTCAACGACCCCGAGCACGACCCCGGAGTGGAGGTGGCAAGGCAGCGTGCCGAGGCTGAGGGCGCGGCCGAACCAGTATTGCTCGGCGAGGCCGACAAGGGCAGGATCCGTGTCGGTACCGCCGGCTGGACCGACCCCACCCTGACCGCCGCGGGAGTCTTCTACCCGCCGGGCAAGACGAGCGCCGAGGAACGACTGCGCTACTACGCGTCCCGCTTCAACATGGTGGAGGTGGACTCGTCGTACTATGCGCTGCCCACTGCGTCGGTAGCCGAGTTGTGGGTGGAGCGGACTCCAGCAGACTTCAATTTCAATGTGAAGGCGCACGCCCTCATGACCGGCCATCCCAGCGAGACCAGCCGGCTCCCGAAGGCGCTCCGCGCCGCATTGCCCAGCGAGGTGGCGGCAAAGCGACGGGTCTACCCCAGGGACCTGCCGCCGGAAGTCCATGACGCTGTCTGGGGCGGCTTCGTGGACGCCATGCAGCCGCTGGCTCGCGCCGGCAAGCTGGGAGCGGTGCTGCTGCAGTTCCCACCCTGGTTGGGCCCCAGTGACGCCAACCGGGACGCGATTCTCGAAGCGCGCGACCGGCTGGAAGGCCTGCCCTGCGCGATCGAGCTGCGCAACCGGGCCTGGTTCGACGGCGACGGTACCGATCGCACATTGCGTCTGCTCACCGACCAGGACCTCCCGTTCGTCATGGTCGATGAGCCCCAGGGATTGCGCAACTCCGTACCGCCGGTGATCGCCGTGACGTCGCCGCGGCTCGCCATCCTGCGCATGCATGGCCGGCGCGCCGACCAGTGGGACCGCCGGGGGGCGACTGTCGCCGAACGATTCCGCTATCTCTACGATCGACAGCAACTGGCCGAGTGGGTGGAACCGCTGACCAGCATCGCCGGCCAGGTGCGCGAGACGCATGTCGTCTTCAACAACTGTTACGCGAATTACGGGACCACCAATGCGCTCGAGATGGAAGCCCTGCTGGGCGAATGAACTGCTGATGGTGCGCTGATGCCGATTCTTCTGGGATACCTCAAGCGACACTGGTTGCTGGCCGTCGTCGCGCTGCTACTGGCATCGATCAACCAGATCTTCTCGCTGCTCGATCCGTTGATCTTCCGGCACGTGATCGACAACTACGCCACGAAGTACGACCAGTACACCAACGCCCAGTTCATTCGTGGCGTATCGCTACTGCTCGGCGCGGCGGTGGGTGTGGCCTTCGTCTCCCGTGTGGCGAAGGCATTCCAGGACTACTGCGTGAACGTGGTGACGCAGCGCGTGGGCGCGCGGATGTACGCCGACGGCATCCGCCACGCCCTCTCGCTGCCGTACCAGGTGTTCGAGGATCAGCGGAGCGGCGAGACGCTGGGCAAGCTGCAGAAGGCGCGGAGCGACGTGGAGAAGTTCATCGCCCTCTTCGTCAACCTGCTCTTCACGACGCTGGTCGGTGTCGTGTTCGTGGTCATCTACGCCTACAAGGTCCACTGGGCGATCGCCCCCGCCTTCCTGCTCACCATCCCGCTACTCGGCGCGCTCAGCTCCGTGCTCAGCCGGCGCATCAAGACCGTGCAACGGGTGATAGTGGCCGAGACCACCGCGCTCGCCGGCTCCACCACGGAGTCGCTGCGCAACATCGAGCTTGTGAAGAGCCTGGGGCTGGTGGATCAGGAGGTGAAGCGGCTCAACGATACCACTGATCGGATACTCGCCCTCGAGCTCAAGAAGGTGCGCTACCTGCGGTCGCTGAGCTTCATCCAGGGCACGCTGGTGAACCTGCTGCGCACCAGCATCCTCTTTCTCATGCTCTACCTCATCTTCCAGCAGCAGATGACGGTGGGACAGTTCTTCGCGCTCCTCATCTACTCCTTCTTCATCTTCGGTCCGCTGCAGGAACTGGGGAACGTGATCAATGCGTGGCGCGAGACGGAGGCGTCGCTGGAAGTATTCAGTCAGATCCTCGATACCCCGTCCGACCCACGTCCGGCGAATCCGGTGGAGGTTCCGGACCTGCGCCAGCTCACCTTCCGCGGTGTTTCATTCACGCATGTCACCGCCAGCACTCCGGCCCTGAACGGGGTGTCGTTCAGCGTGCGACGTGGAGAGACTGTTGCCTTCGTGGGACCGTCGGGTGCCGGCAAGACCACTCTCGTGAAGTTGCTCGTAGGTCTCTACACGCCGCAGGTGGGGCAGGTGCTGTATGACGACGTGCCGGGCACCCAGGTGGACCTGGATCACTTCCGCGAGCGCATAGGGTTGGTCACCCAGGACACCCAGCTATTCAGCGGCAGCATTCGCGACAACCTGCTCTTCGCCCGGCCCGACGCCACCGATGAGCAGTGCCTGGACGCGCTACACCGGGCGTCCGCCGACACCCTGCTGGGGCGCGGCACCGAAGGGCTGGACACGATCATCGGCGAGGGCGGGATGAAGATCTCCGGCGGCGAGAAGCAGCGGTTGTCGATCGCCCGCGCGCTGCTGCGCGATCCGCTCCTGCTCGTCTTCGACGAGGCCACGTCGGCGCTGGACTCGCTGACCGAGGAGGAGATCTCGCGCACGATGCGCGACGTGGCCACGCGCAGCGATGCCATAACGGTGCTCATCGCCCACCGGTTGTCGACTGTCATGCATGCTGATCACATCTATGTGCTGGAGCGGGGCCGGATCGTGGAGCATGGGACGCACGCCGAGCTGGTGGCGGCGACCGGGCTGTACTACGCGATGTGGCGTCAGCAGGTGGGGGAGCGGGCGAACATCGACGAAGTCGGGGGGAACGGAGATCAGGCGCTGCCGATCGGTGGCGCGCTGACCTTCAGCACCACCTGAGCAGGCCGTCGGCCTCTCGTCGCTGTGTGGCCTTCGGGCAGATCCGTCCCGGGAATGAGGCGTGTCGAACGCCCACTCGATACATGATCAGCGCACCTGCGCTCTCGCCTCGGCGATCCACTTTATGAGGAGCGAGTCGGGCAGGCTGCCCCACGGGGGGGGGAACACGGCCAGGCGTTCCACCGCAGGGCCCGTCTCCGCTGACCCTCACTTCATCCCGACGCCATGCGGCCTCGCCGGCCCGGTCGCGAACTCCGTGTTGAGTTGATCACGTGGAACGCGGGGTCCACGGTGAGGCCACGCCTGCTCACATCCAGCACGCGCACCTTGTGATCCCCGTCAAGGTGGATCCGACCGATGTCACCTTCCTCCAGGAAGTAGTCGGTGACGACGAGCCGGCGGTCATCATGAGTGAGATGGACCGAGTGCGGGCCGCTGTTCACGCCCAGGTTCACGATCGAGAGCTGCTTGAACCTGTTCGGGTCGCTGATGTCCAGCATGCCGACCTGACCAGCCTGGAAGAGGGCGAAGATGAGCCGCTTCCCATCACGGGGCATGGCAAATAGCTGGGTCATCCCGCCACGCACGGGCACGTCGACGTGCGGCACCACCGAGTCGCAGGCGCCTGTCAAACTCCACCACCCGGCCGCCGGCCCCTCCGGTTGCCGACCCCATGTTGGTGACGAGGAATCCGCCGCCCGACATCGGTAGAAAGTCATCGGTCACGCTCGAGTTCGGCGCGTGGGTGGAGAAGAGGAAGTGCGGATGACGGGCGTGGGTGATGTCGAAGAAGAAGATGGGCGCCCTGATCGGACTGCAGGTTGTCCGCCGCCGGCACAATCGCGTCCACCTCGAATTCCACCAGCCAATCCGGGTCGACGAAGCTGACGACCTGCATGACCGTGCACACCGGTCGGATCGTGCCGAACGTCTCTCCGTGCACCACTGCCACCGCCTCCCAGTCCTCGATCCGGGTGAGGAGCACCCGCGTCCGCACGACATCGGCAAGGGTACCGCCGGCCGCCCTGAGAGCCGTCTCGATGATCTGAAGGCAGCGGCGCGCCTGCGCTGCCGCATCGCCCGGCGCCACCGTCCCCCCGCCCTCGGCGATTGGCGCCGTGCCCGCGATGCTGATGAACGGGCCCACCCTCACGGCCCGGGAAAATCCGATCAGCGGCTCCATCGGGCTGCCCGAGGAGATGTTGAGACGAGGCGACTGGCTCATGGGTGTTCTCGATTGCATCGGTACAGAGGTACGATCCTGTGCCCGAGCGACGCCCGACGGGCCGCGGCGCCTCCGGCTACGGTGCGGAAAGCGTCAGACGAACCGTGCTGGGTGTCGGGATGGTGCCGATCGGGCTGATGGTAGCGTGCACCAGCACGCTGTCATGTACCGAGGCGGGGACGCCCACCTCCAACGTCCGGGTATCCACACCACGCACCCGGAGCGACAGTGTGTCGGGCCCCACAGTCTGCGGCCGGCAACATATGCTCCAGACGCGAAAGGTGAAATCGCCGGCGGCGTCTGTCTTCGCGAGGGTATGGGTGAAGATCTGCGGTCCCGGCAAGTATCCGGGATGGATGCTGATGCCGGCCAACGGCTGTCCGTCCAGGCCGACGACCTGACCAGTGATGTCGAGGCAGCCGCTGTTGCCGAACTCGTAGCTCTGCTCGGTCATCCAGGCGGGCATTCCGGGCGAGCGTTCCAGGCAGGTGCTTCTGTTAAAGTTACCTCTTCCCTGCTTCGGTTGCGAGTCGCTGCCTGAGCTGCCGGCAGGCTGTGGCCGTGGTTGGCATACCTTCGATCGCGTTCGTCGGCGTCTGGCGGGCGCGTCCCCTGGGCGGCATCTTTCGCATTCGCATCCGCATCTGCCGCCCGGCCACACCGTCCTCCCGCCCACGCATGTCACTGCGCGACGAGGTTCAGCTTGCCCTCGGCGACGGCTACCTGGTCGAGCGTGAATTGGGCCAGGGAGGGATGGGCACCGTGTTCCTGGCGCGGGACCTTGCCCTGGAGCGGCAGGTGGCCGTCAAGGCGCTGTCGCCGGAACTGGCTGGACAGCCTCAGCTTCGCGAGCGGTTCCTGCGCGAGACACGGATCGTGGCGGGTTTCTCGCACCCGAACATCGTCCCCGTGCACGCTGTGGTGGACGACGGAAGGCTACTCCTGTTCGTGATGGGCTATGTGGATGGCGAGACGCTCAGCCAGCGCGTGAGGCGTGGCGGTCCACTCAACGCTCCGGCACTCGCGCGCATGGTGCAGGAACTGGCGTGGGCGCTGTCATACGCGCATGGGCGGGGCGTCGTTCACCGCGACGTGAAGCCTGACAACGTCATCATCGAGCGGTCCACCGGTCGTGCCCTGCTCACCGATTTTGGCACTGCCCGAGCCACGTCGGAGGCCAGCCAACTCACGTCGCTGGGTGAGGTGGTGGGAACACCACACTACATGAGTCCGGAGCAGGCAGCGGGCGAACAGGTGGACGGACGGAGTGATCTGTATGCGCTTGGTGTTACGGCGTTCTTCGCCGCCACTGGTCGGCTGCCCTTCGACGCGCCCACCACTCAGGCCATTCTGGCCATGCAGATCACCCAGCCAGCGCCGCTGGTGGAGGATCTGCGGCCCGACCTGCCGCTCGCGCTGAGCGCGGCGATAGACCGCTGCCTCGCCAAGGAACCGGACGCGCGCTTCGAGAGCGGCGAGGCGCTGGTGAATGTGCTGGAGCCGGTACGCGCCACCGCACCAGTAGTCGCACCAGCGGTACGACAGTTCCTGGCCGAGGGGGAGCAGTCGCTCCGAGCGCTCGTCATTGTCGGAGTGGGACTCTCAGCGCTGATCGCCAGGCTGGCGGCCACTGCTGACGCGGACCTCGCGGCGCTGGTGGTGGTCGGTCTCACCTCCCTCCTCGGCCTGCTGCGCGGACTGATCGTGCGGGCCAGGCTGTTGCTCAAGCTGGGGCACCGCTATTCCGAGGTGCGGGCAGCAGCCGTGAACGCGGCGGCCGACCGTGCAGCGGCCCATGCCGCCCTGCGAGCCGATCCCGAGGAGCGGCACAGGCGACGGCGCCAGCGGGTCGTCCACCTGGCCACGCTGCTGGTTGGACTGTCGCTGATCTGGTTGACCTTCAGCCGGTTGCGCTCCACCAACCCCGACGGCAGCCATTCAGTAGGGACTCTCGGAACGACGCTGTCCATCACCGGGTTGTCGTTGCTCGGCTTCACAGTGGTGAGCGCGTTGACCGAGCCCGGACGTACCTCTCCGCTGCAGCGGCTCGGAGTGTGGCTCTGGCAGGGACCATTCGGCCGGATTGCCTTCAGGCTGGCCAGCCGGGAGCTGCCTGCCAGCGTGGCACGCGCCGCGGTCAGCCAGGGCTCGGTTGTCGCTTCACCACTGGACGTGCTGCAGTCGCTCCCGAGAGCGTCCCGCCGCAGACTGCGCTCCGTCCGTCGGGGGCTCATCCAGTTGGAGGCGATCCTCGAAGCACTCCGATCGCGCCAGCGTGAACTGGACCTCGCGCTGGCCGAGGCGCACCAGACGGATCCGGGCATCAGCGGCGCGGAGCCGTCCGGACGCCGAGCCGCGATCGTGGAGGAGCTCACCACCGCGCGCCGTGCCACCGCGGAGCAGATGGTCAGGCTCCTGGAATCGCGCGATGCGGTACGCCTGCAACTGCTTCGCTTCCGGACCGGTCTCGGTTCGCCGGCCGATGTCCAGCGCGAGCTGGACACCGCACTGGCAGTGGGGACCGTCAGTCAGGCCAGCCTGGATGCCCGCGAGAATCGTGTCAGTGGCCCGCTGACCTGATAAGGGGTGCGTCTCGCGCGCACGCAGCAATGCTGCGCCTCCCATGCCGTACGCGGCCCGCAGCGAACACAATGACAACTCGTGCGCATTCCATCCCTTTGCCTGTCGCTCGTGGTAGTGGCATACTTGAATCCGTCCCGATTGACGACCCCTTCCCGTCCGGACGCGGCCTCGCGCCGCCGGCACCAACCTCGCGGAGGCGCAGTGGCAACATCACTCGTGTACGACCGCAAACGCTTCGACACCCGGGTGTTCAACACCAGCGGCGCTCATATCCCGCCTGGCGGCCTGGGCTGCTTCTCCGCGGTTTACCGTCCGGATAGCGGTGAGATGAAGGTTACCGTGAAGGTGTGCTCACGCTTCGTCGCGCCAGGCGGCGAACCGGTTCCGGCGACGGTATCCAGCAACTTCAACAGGGCGTTCGAGACCAAGGTCCCGGAGTACTGGAACAACCGCTTTCGCTTCGTGTGCACCAGGCGCGGCTTCGAGGGGATCGTCGTGAACCCCTCCTTCGAGGTGGTGCAGTCGTCGCTGGCCGATGCGCATTATGACCTGAAGATCGTCAATCTGGAACGTGGCAACATCTGCGTGCGAAAGGGTGAGGATCCGGCGGTCACGGCGTCAGCCGATCCGAAGTGGGATCCGTTCCGCAGCAAGCTCTCGGCGCAGTTCCAACTGGTCGCCATCCAGGCTGACACCCTCACCAAGGCCCGCAACCTCCTGGCCGCGATTGACCAGCCGGTGGTGATCGCGGTTGATACCAGGCCGGGAAACACTCTGCTCTCGTTCGCCGCGATGGAGCGACTGCGTTCGCACGCCGCGGACATACCGCACGTGATCGTTGGCAGGAAGCGGCCGAAGCTGACCATCACCGGCCCTGGCATGGATGGAGCCGCGGTGGCGAAGCAGATCGGAGCAGTCCTCGGAAGATTCGGCTTCTCCGGCGACATCACGTACAGGAGCGCGGGCCCGGCCGGGTTGGTGACGATGACACTCGACCCCAGGCAGATCGCCGACTCCCGTGCCCGGATCGAGGGCAACGTCGCCCAGTTCCCGCAATTCGCCCAGTACGCCGTAGTACACGAGTTCGGTCACATGCTGGGATTGCCGGACGAGTACATGTGCTGTGGTACCAACACGGTGGCGATCATGGCCACTCACGGACTCGCCGCAAAATCGGCGGCGGAACAGGGTGCGCTGGAGGGCAACACCACCACGAAGCAGCAGGACTTCAGCTCGGGGATAGCGCAGACGCAGGAGGAGTTCATCAAGCTCTGCGCAGCCTTCGCCGTCCCGGCGCCACCGTTCGGGCGCGCCAACCAGAGCCTGATGTCGGCAGGCCACAGATTCCTGTCCGCCCACGCGGTGACTGTCGCCCATGCTCTCTGGCGCATGACCCGCAACTACTTCGAACCCCGGGACTGGCGAATCGATCTCCTGAAGGCATGAAGGCGCGTGGTTGTTGTCGAACCGGTCGAGCCTCCATCTTTGTCCACCTCGTTGCTCCCGCCCGCGAACAGCCTTGCCGGAGGTTCCATGCATCACGCCCTGCCTGCTCTCGCCCTTGCCCTCTGCCTCGCTGCTCCCTCCCTCGCCCAGGGTCAGACCGGCGATGCGCTGATCCACAAGCTCGGCGCGAGCGCACCTGTCCCGAATCCGAGCTTCCCCGCCGACAGGTCGCTCACCTACAGGATCGCCTGGAACGTGACGACGGCACCGGAGAAACCGGGACAGTTGGCGGGCGGCTTTCGACGTCCGGCCAACTTCCTCACGATGACCGACGCCGAGGGGGTGCCACGCTCACACGTGCACCTGGCGATCATCGTCTATGGTGGAGCGACCAACTCGCTCATGAGCAACGCGGCCTACAAGGCGGCGAATGGCGTCGACAACGAGAGCATCCCGCTGCTCGAGGCACTGAACGAGGCTGGAGTGCAGATCGTCGTTTGCGGACAGGCGCTCGCCAACAGGAAGATCGGGCGGGAGCAACTGTTGCCGTTCGTGAAGGTCGCTACGTCCGCGACCATGGCCAGAGCGACTCTCTCGGCACAGGGGTATACGACGTTCTGAACCTCAGACGCACGGCCCTCACTCCTCAACCTCTTCCTTGATGAGGATCGGGGCCCCGCTGATGCGACCGGTGTAACCGTCCAGATCTCCACCGACCACGAAGCCGCGATCGGTGATCTGGTACTCGCGGTACGCCTTGCTGTGCTGACTCCCCCGCATCTTCACCACCATCGCCACCCTCCTCAGTTGCCTCTCCACCTCCACATACCTGAGCGAGATCAGGTCGTCTGCGAGGATGGAGATCACATTCGGAGTGAAGCGGAGTTCGTCCCCTCCCTGGGTGACCTCCATCGTCGTGAGGACAGTGACCCCGATGCCGGTGAGGGCACCCACCAACCGATAGAGCGATTCACGAAAGTCTGCCCTGAAGGTGGGCGCGAGGGCGAGCTCGAAGCCCGACATGGAATCGATGGCCACACGCTTTCCATCTATCCGCTTCACCGCCTCCCGGATCTCGTGCAGGGTTTCATCCGGCGAGAGGTCCAGCGGACGTAGATAGAGAACCTCCAGCATCCCCTCCCCGATCATCTCCTGCACCGGGAATCCGAGGCCGGCCGCGCGCTGCAGGTATTCCTTGGGATGCTCCTCGAAGACGACGAGCACT
>CALCHX010000207.1 GCA_937906875.1 uncultured Gemmatimonadota bacterium
AGTACGCTGCCGCCATTCACATTCAGAATCTCGCCCGTGACGTGGCGCCCCAGCGACGAGCAGAGAAAGACGATGGGGCCGGCGATGTCGTCTGCCGTGGCCACCCGCCGCAATGGTATGGCGGCATCTATTGCAGCCCGGCCGGCGCCGCCCAGCGGTCCGGCCGACATCTCCGTCTCCACCCAGCCCGGCGCCACGCTGTTGACGGTGATGTCGCGCGGCCCCAGCTCGACGGCCAGCGATTTCACGAGCGCCACGACTGCCCCCTTGCTCGCCGCGTAGTCGGCGTGGAATGCCTCGCCGCGCTGCGCGGCGGTACTCGTGACGAGCACTATCCGCCCTCCATCACCGATACGCTGCGCGGCCAGCCGGGAAGTGTAGAAGATAGCGTCCAGGTTGGCGCGCATGGTCGAGGACCACTGCTCGTCCGTCATCCGCGCCAGCGGTACATCATCCGGCGGCCAGATCCCTGCGTTGCCGACGAAGATATCCACGCCTCCCAACGCCTCCTCGGTGGCGTCGAACAGTGCGACGGCGCCCTCCACGGTGCCCAGATCGGCCCCATGAGCACCGGCCCGGACTCCAAGCGCCCGCAACTCCTCCACAGCGGTCGCTGCCTCATCGGCACGGCGGTTGTAGCCCACGAAAACATCGGCGCCACAGCGGCCGAGCAATAGCGCCGTCGACCGTCCGATACCGCGCGAACCCCCTGTGACGAGGGCGCGCCTTCCCTGTAGATCAATCATGACTTACGGTGTCTGGGGAATCGACTGGCGAGCTGGCCTGCCGCCAACGCTCGCATCCTGGATTCAAGTCTACACGGGCGCGCCGATCCGACGTTCCTGCTCGGAGGAAGCTCCGTCGGAGTTGTCGTCCGGCGCGTCGACCGGCGATACCGTTCGGGCACGGCAATGCCGATCGTTCACGCCGATAGCTGGGCAGCAGCGCGGCGCACCTCCGCGGCGCACGCCGGCTCAACTGAGGCCACCCTCCACGAGGTCGCAGATCATGTGCTCGATGCACAGATGAATCTCCTGTGCGCGATCGGTGCGCTGGGTGGGAACTATCACGCTGTGATCAGCGAGAGCACGCAGGAGGCCTCCGTCCCGAGCGGAGAAGGCCAGCACCTGGACACCGCGAGCACGGGCGGCTTCTGCGGCCCGCAGCACGTTCGGCGACTGACCGCTGGTGGAGTGGATGATGAGAAGGTCCCCGGCACGGCAGAGTGCTTCCACCTGCCGCGAGAAGATCATGTCGAACCCCAGGTCATTGCCGGCAGCGGTGAGGAGGGAGGTGTCGGTGGTGAGCGCGATGGCCGCGAGCGCCTGTCGGTTTCGCATGTAGCGTACTACGTATTCGGTGGCCATGTGCTGGGCATCCGCGGCGCTACCGCCATTTCCGCAGAAGAAGAGTGTACCGCCGCGATCAACGGTCCCGCTGATCATCTCCGCCGCGCGCTCCAGCTCGGGACCGATCTCGTTGGCCGTGCGGAGTGCGAGCTCAGCTAGCTCACGCAGTCCGCCGGTGACGGCTTCGCGCGCTATCGGTTGCGACATGAAAGACTCCGGTGAGGGTGGGCTGTCGTCCAGCATCTGTTCGTGGCATGTCAGGTCGGACGTCGAACACCCAGCAGCAACTCCCGGAACCGTGCCAGGACACCTCGCGGAAGCTGCAGCGGCGGCACATCCTCGGGCGATTCGCCAGCCAGCACATGGGCGGCGTTACGCGCCGTCAGCAATTCGGCATGCTCCGTCGCGCCGAGTTCAATGAGCCAGTCGCGGGCAGGCCCCAGCGCGCGGGCATCGCCATGGTTGTCGCTCGCCAGCAGGTGCACCAACCCCTGCTCGATGAGCAGCCGTGCGATCCGCCCGCGATCTCCTTCGGAGAGGAGCGGAGCAACGTCCACCTGCATCACTGCACCCACTGCTCGCCATTCGAGTACATGCGCCACGCTCACACCCCAATATCGCTCAGGGTGAGCGAGCACGGGCACGACCCCGCTCTCGCGTATGCGCGCCAACTCGTGGGTGGCTCGAGGCGGAATACCCGATCGCGGGAACTCCACGAGCACCGCCGGCGACCCGCCCAGGCGCAATGCCGGCCTGCTGAGCGGTATGCCAGGTTCATCCAGGAGGATCTCCCATCCCAGGCGCAGCGCCGGCGCGGCACGGCCGGCATGCTGACGTAGCTCATCAAGCTTCTGCGTGACCAGTGCGATCGGTGCTGACCCTGCCGCGCTGGCTTTGAGATGGGGTGTGCAGACCACTGTGGTGACGCCCTGGGCAGCGAAGCGCGTCAATACCCGCACCGCCGCCTCCAGAGTGCGCGCGCCGTCGTCGACTCCGGGGATGACGTGCGAGTGAAGATCGATCACGACGCGGCGACTCGTTCAGTCGACGGTCTCGCCAAGGCGGGCTATGCGACGCATGGCCTCCTCGGCGAGCCCCGGGAGCGACGCCGGCGAATCTGCCGCGCGCTCGAATGCTCGCGTCACCAGGGCATCCGCAGTCAACAGATCCAGTGCGGTGTCGCGGGAGGCGCAATCCTCGCGAAGCACACGGACCAGCATCGCTTCACCTGCGGCCAGACACGCCAACGCCTCATCTGGTGCGTCGCTCAGGTTCACATGAACTCCGGAAGCCTGCCCGTCGCTCTCCAGATCGGCCAGCGCCGCTGCCAGCCGATCCCGGAGCAACGCGGGGATCGTGCGCTCATCGGTGTGTGCCTGAATCACTTTATTTCGTCCAGCAGACGCTCCACGATGGCCGGCGCGTGTTCCAGTGCAACCGACACCAGGGCGCCGTCAGGGATGCCCGCCTGGGCCATGTGAGGCTTGCCACCTCCGCGCCCGCCCACGCTCTCCGCCACCGCGCGTACCACGACGTCCGCTCGGAGCCCACGATCCCGGACGCTGTCGCTCACGACAGCAAGCAAGGTGCCTCGATCGTCGCCTGCACTACCCAGCACCGCCACACCATTCTTCATCTGCTCACGCAGCGCGTCACCGAGCGCCTGCAACATCTTCGCGTCGGCGGATGCGACGTAGCGAGCGATGATGCGCACGTCACCTATCTCCTGCGATTCGTCGATCATGCGGCGTACCTGGTCACCGCCGCCGCCGGCGCGCAGCGCCTCATCGAGCTTCTTCTCGAGCGTGCGGCGATCATCGAGCACCGCATGGACTCGCCGCAGTACCTGGTCCACGGGCGTCTTCAGGGTCTCAGCCAGGTCGAGGACGAGCTGGTTGCGGTCACGCAGGTACTCGAAGGCGCGGCGCCCGGTCAGTCCCTCGATCCGACGTACGCCCGCCGCGACGCCAGACTCCATGACGATCTTGAAGAGCCCGATCTGACCGGTGTGCCGCACATGGGTGCCGCCGCACAGTTCCGCCGACAGGCCGGGGATGGAGACGACCCGCACGACGTCGCTGTACTTCTCGCCGAACAGCGCCATCGCGCCCATGCTCAGCGCCTCCTTGTACGGCCTCTCGTCCAACCGGACGGGCACGTCCTTCCAGATGCCGTCGTTCACCCACTGTTCCACGGCAGCCAGTTGCTCGGGCTTGAGCGGGCCATGATGCGTGAAGTCGAAACGCAGCCGCTCGGGCGAGACCAGCGAACCCGCCTGATGGACATGATCACCCAGTACCTCACGGAGCGCGGCATGGAGGAGATGGGTAGCCGTATGATTCCGCTCGGTATCCCGACGCTGGTCGGTGGGTACCCGGGCCAGCACTGTGCCGAAATGGAAATCACCCTCCAGCACACCCACCGCGGCGGGTCTGCCCGATACCTTCTTCACGTCCTCCACATCCATCCGCCAGCCATCACCAACGATCTCGCCATGATCGCTCACCTGACCGCCGGACTCGGCGTAGAAGGGTGACTCGCGAAGCAGGATGGCGACCCTGTTTCCCGCCAGCCGGCGCAGTGCGGTGACCTCGGTGTTGATCTCCACCACGTCGTAGCCGACGAATCGTGCATCGGGCTCCGCTTCCGGAGCGACGTCCCAGAGCGTGAGGTCGGCCAGTTCATCCACCTCGACTCCCAACTGCCGCGATCGCCTGTCCGCCTGCGACTGGCTGCGCTGCGCCGAGAGCGCCGACTCGAAGCCGGAGATGTCCACGGTGTACCCACGTTCCCGGGCCATCAACTCGGTGAGATCGATCGGGAAGCCGAAGGTATCGTAGAGGCGGAAGGCGTCCTCGCCGCTTATGGTACCGCGCAACGCCGATGAACCCTGCGTGCTGGCCGAGGGGGCGATCCGGTCGAAACGCGCCATGCCGTCCCCTATGGTGGCCAGGAAACGCTCCTCCTCCGCCCGCGTCGTCTCCAGCAGGTGAGAGCGATGCTCGGCCAGTTCAGGATAGACGTCACCCATCGTGTCCACTACGCGCTCGACCACGTGGACGAGGGTGGGCTCCGTCCGTCCCAGCAGCCAGGCGTGGCGGACAGCACGACGCAGGATGCGGCGAAGGACATAGCCGCGCCCCTCGTTGGATGGAAATACGCCGTCGGCGAGAAGGAATGCGACCGCCCGCGCATGATCGGCAATGACACGGAAGGAAGCCGGATCGACCTTCACGCTGCGACCGTTCACGAGAAAGGTCTGCGGCGCGTCGCTCTCCCGACCACGATAAGCAATACCCACGACCTCCTCCACCCGCGCCAGCAGGGGCGCGAAGGCGTCCGTGTGGAAATTGCTCGTGACGCCCTGCATCACGGCAGCAATCCGCTCCAGTCCAGCCCCGGTGTCAATCGATGGTCGCGGAAGTGGAGTCAGGGTCCCGTCAGCCGAGCGATCGAACTGCATGAAGACCAGGTTCCAGAGCTCCAGGAAACGTCCCGCCTCGGCGCCCTCGACGAACGCATCCTGGGAGTACTCCTCCCGGTCCACGTCAGTCCATTCCCCGCGAGCATCTTCCGGAAAGCGCCAGTCGGAGGCAACCGCTGCGAGGTCGACATAGATCTCCGAGCAGGGGCCGCACGGACCGGTGTCGGCCATCTGCCAGAAATTATCCTTCTCGCCAAGCCCGTAGATCCGGCTGTCCGGGAGGCCGGCAACCTCACGCCAGAGCTGGCGGGCCTCGTCGTCGTCGTGGAATACGGTGACGCGCAGGTGCCGAGGGTCGAGCCCCAACTCCACGGTCACGAACTCCCAGGCAAAGCGGATTGCGTCGCGCTTGAAGTAGTCGCCGAAGGAGAAATTGCCGAGCATCTCGAAGAAGGTGTGGTGACGGGCCGTATGCCCCACCTGTTCGAGGTCGTTGTGCTTCCCGCCAGCGCGCACGCACTTCTGCGCCGTGGTCGCCCGACGGCCGCCGTCGGGCTCCTCCAGTCCCAGGAAGATCCTCTTGAAGGGGACCATCCCGGCGTTGACGAAGAGCAGGGTGGGGTCGTCGGCTGGGACGAGGCTGGCACTGGGTCGCACGAGGTGGCCCTCGCGCTCGAAGTAACCCAGGAATCGGTCACGGATCTCGGAAGCACGCATGAGGGCGGAATATAGGAGCAGATTGGCGTGACGCGAAGCCGTAGTGGTGCAGATCCGGACGCGCGGCGACGACGGCAGGCCAGTTCACGCCAATATCAGCGGGACGCGACGAGCGGCTTGCCACACCCGATAGCCTGGGGACCGCAGGTCTCGCTGCACTTCGAGTTGAACTCGACACGAGCCCGGGCTCCACGACAACACCGAGCTCCACTCGATCCTACCACGTACCGTCGGCGCTGCCACCCAGTACATCCCCATCCGAGGCAAGCTCCTCCAGGGCGACGCTCAGTGCCTTCCTGATCTCCTCGCTGCTGTAACCGCGTCGGGCGAGGAAACCGTACAGGCGCCGCCGACGGCTGGCCGGGTCGAGACCGGCGAGTGATGGCGCCCGCTTGCGTGCGAGCGCGATCGCGGCCGCTGTCTGGTCCACCTCTTCCTCTTCCCAGACCTCGCTGATCGCCTCCTCGGCAATGTCGCGACGGACCCCTCGGCGTGCGAGATCCTGCTCGATCCGACGCCTGGAAACGCCGGCATTCAGTGCCCTGGAACGGGCCAGCGCCCGCGCATAGCGGCCATCGTCCACCAGGCCTGACTCCTGCAAGCGATCCACTGCAACGGTGGCCGGCCCGGGCTCGACGCCCTTCCGGAGCAACGCGCGCCGTAGCTCGGTCGCCGAGCGATCCCGGAAGCCGAGGATATTCAGCGCCCGATCGTAGGCCGCGATGATCGCGCCCTCGGCGAGCAGCGCCGAGAACTCCCGCTCGTCGAGCTGACGGCCTACGGCGAGCTTCAGCGAGGTGACCGATCCGGCGCTCACCGTGGCGACTGCCTCGCCATCCACTTCCACGTCATACCGCCCTTCGCGCCGTCCACGAGCCACGAGCGCCGTTACCGTGGACGGCCCGGACACAGATGGGCGAGCTTCCCCGCCCACCTGGTCGTCCATCAATCCTCGACCGCTGACTCGGAGGCTTCCGGCGTCGGTGCGTCAGCGCCTCCAAGTCCGAGCACGACCTTCACCTTCTCCTCCACCTCGCCCATTATCACCGGATTGTCCTTGAGGAACATCTTCGCGTTCTCCCGACCCTGCCCGATCTTCTGGCCACTGTAGCTGTACCAGGCGCCGGACTTGTCGATGATCCCTGCCTCGGAGCCGATGTCCACGAGCAGCGAGACGTGGCTGATCCCTTCAGAATACATGATGTCGAACTCGGCCTGACGGAATGGGGGCGCAACCTTGTTCTTCACTACCTTCACGCGGCAGTGTGAGCCTACCACCTCGTCCTTGTCCTTCACCGGACCAGTGCGCCGGATGTCCAGCCGGACCGACGCGTAGAACTTGAGCGCCTTGCCGCCAGTCGTCGTCTCCGGATTGCCGAACATCACTCCAACTCGCTCGCGTAGCTGGTTGATGAAGACGACCGCGGTCCTCGACCGGGCAATGGACCCGGTGAGCTTGCGCAGTGCCTGGCTCATCAGCCGCGCCTGCAGGCCGACATGGGAATCGCCCATGTCACCCTCGATCTCGGCCTTGGGAACCAGCGCCGCGACGGAGTCGATGACGACGACATCCACCGCGCCGGAGCGAACGAGGATCTCGCAGATCTCCAACGCCTGCTCGCCGGTATCGGGCTGGGAGACGAGCAGCGCGTCCATATCCACGCCGACCTTGCGCGCATAATCGATGTCCAGCGCGTGCTCGGCGTCGATGTAAGCGGCCACCCCGCCGTTCTTCTGGGCGTTGGCCACGACGTGGAGGCAGAGCGTCGTCTTGCCACTCGACTCGGGTCCGTAGATCTCCGTCACCCGGCCGCGCGGGATGCCGCCCACGCCGATGGCGGCGTCGAGGTTGATCGCACCGGTCGAGATGGCATCGACCTTCACCTTCGTCGAGGTACCCATGTTCATGATGGAGCCCTTTCCGCAGTTCTTCTCGATCTGCGCAATGGCCAGGCTCAGCGCCTTCTTCTTGTCATCCTGCATGGAAATCGCCATTCGTCACACCCGTGTTGAGCGCCGTGAAGTAGGTGAGCCGGGCCGGCCGTCGACGGGCGATGATCCACCCGATGTCGTCTCCCCGTGCCACCCGAACAAACTACGAAACTTCCTCCAGCTAGGCAACCAGTCCAGGACGAAAATCCGGGAAATTGCTGTTGGCTGGTAGCCAGGGACGAACGCCCGTGCTGCCGGACCCGGCCAGTGCTGCCGTTCTCCGATCGACGTCACCCGGCGTCATGCATGGGGAACGCATCCGCCAGATGTCGCACTCGAATCCTCTCGCCCTCCACCACTACCACCACGACGTCGAATCTGTAGCTCTGCCTGGGACTACCGTGGCGATCGATCCAGACCTGGGCCGACCGGGTGAGTTCACGCCGCTTGCGCCAGCCAACAGCGTTGGCGGGGTCGATGAACCGTGCATCCCGTCTCGCCTTCACTTCCACGAAGGCGACCATGCCGTCCCGTTCCACAATCAGATCCAGATCCCGGTGCCCATTCCGGAACCGCCGACCCAGTATGAGCCAGCCATCGCGGCGGAGCCAGGCCGCCGCCACCCTCTCGCCGAGTTCCCCCAGCGCCTGCCGAGCGTCGGTCACGCGACATGATGGCGGTGCCAGTCGGCGGCGCCGTCACCCGATCCATGCCCGTGGAAGCCAATTCACGCCACTCCACCAGAGTTCGCAGCGCTGGCCGCCTGATTGCCAGTCAGGGCTCCGGAGCGGCGGCCGTGAGTTCGGTGACGTAGACGACGTCGGACGCTTGAGGAGGCTTCATCTCGCTCCGCACCAACCGACCCGATGTCCTGTCCAACCAGAGCCACTGTTCGACGCCGCCTGTCGTGACAACAGCCTTCCAGACGGCGAAGCTGCCCGCCGGCACGGTCACGCTGTCGGCGGCAAGGATGCGGATCGTCGCCGGGACCAGTGAGGTTCCATTCGGACCGGGCGCGACCTGCACCGCCGTCCCGGACCATCCCTCGCCCAGCGGAGCCACGGTGAGGAGTGATTCGAACACTCCGCCACTGGCCACCAGGCCGGGCACCACCGGGAGGGAGACCTGCACCGTGTCGCTTCCCGGCGCGCTCATCGTGCCGCAAACACTGTCGACGCCGAAGCGGAGCATCAGGCGTAGCGGCCCCATGTTTGCCGAGCGACGGCGTGGACTCAGGCCGATGGTCGACAGGAAGGTGGTGTCGGCCATGACCTGACCATGGGAGTCAGTCTCATCGACGACGAGCGTGGTCGTGGAATCGGCGCTGGACGGTCCGATCGTGAGCGTGCGACGGGCGAGCTCGATCGTGTTGCCTCCTCTCGAGAGGAGGACCCGGTAGCTCCAGCTCCCGGAGGCGAGGTGCGCTCCGGCCGGTGTCACCAGTGGCTCCGCCACGTCGAGTTCGGCGCCCGCCGGGAGCGCAACGGGATCCTGCGCGACGAGATCCAGTGGCGGGAGCAGCACTGTCCCGGCGAGGAGAAGGGGGAGTATGGGGCGCATGCGCATGCTACCCGCAGATCAGCTCTTCGGTCCGGCTATCCGATCCAGGTCCTCGAGCCCCATCAGGACCTCGCGCGCCTTGGACGCATCGGGGGGGCCCAGGACGCCGGCGAGGTGCAACTGGTCTATGATCCGGGCAGCCCGCCCATACCCGATCTTCAGCCTGCGCTGGAGCAGCGAAGTGGAGCCGCCCTGGTGCTGGATGACCACCTCGGCCGCCTCCCGGAAGAGCCTGTCACGATCGTCGTCCGCATCGTTGCTGTCCCCGCGAGCCTGACCGGCCTCCAGCGCTTCGCGGGCGCGCACCGTCTCCAGGATGTCTGCCTCGTCGTCATGGTCGAGGTCCATCACTCCGTCGGCCTCCCTGCGCGCCCGGTCAGCCTCGAGGCGAGTCTGGTACCAGGTCATCAACCGTTCCGTCTCCTCGCTCGACAGGAACGCACCCTGCAGACGCGACGGCTCGCTTCTGCCCGGCGGAATGAACAGCATGTCTCCATTGCCGAGCAGCATCTCAGCGCCGGCGCCATCGATGATCGTCCGGCTGTCCACCTGTGAGGCGACGCGGAAGGCAATGCGACTGGGAAAATTGGCCTTTATCAGGCCGGTGATGACATTCACGCTGGGACGTTGCGTGGCCAGGATGAGATGGATCCCGATCGCCCGTGCCTTCTGGGCGAGCATCGCTATCGGCGTCTCCACCTCGCCCTGTACCGTCATCATCAGGTCGGCCATCTCGTCTATGACGACGACGATGTAGGGTAGAATCGTGCCCTTGTAGGGGCGATCCTCGGAATCGGCGCCTGTGGTGGGCGCGGCCTTCAGCGACATCCCAGCAAGCACCCGCTTGTTGAAATCCTGCACGTTGCGGCAGCCATTCCTGGCGAGCAGGGCGTAGCGATCCTGCATCTCCAGCACTGCCCACTTGAGCACCGACGCAGCGTCGCGGTTGTCAGTGATCACCTTGTGCCGCAGGTGCGGGAGCGCGTTGTAGACCGACAACTCCACCATCTTCGGGTCCACCATCAGGAAGCGCAGGGTGCGAGGCGCGTGCCGGTAGATCAGGCTCGTGATGATCGTGTTGACACAGACTGACTTGCCCGATCCGGTCGCGCCGGCAATGAGCAGGTGCGGCATCCTGGCCAGGTCGGCGATCACGGGCTTGCCTTCCAGGTTCTTTCCCAGGGCTATGGGAAGGGCCGCTCGCGCCTGCTCGAACTCGGGAGACTCGAGGATCTCGCGAAGTACGACCATCTCCGGATTCGGGTTGGGCACTTCCACACCGACCGCGCCACGACCGGGTATTGGCGCAACGATCCGGATGCTGGCCGCACGCATGGCCAGCGCCAGGTCGTCAGCGAGAGTGGCTATCTGGCGCACCTTGACCCCGGCAGCCGGTTCCACCTCGTACTGGGTGACGGTAGGGCCACTGGTCCTACCGACGAGTTCACCATCCACCTTGAACGTGCGTAACGCCGCCATGAGCTTCACACCCGCGGCATCCAGGGCTCGCCGGTCCTGCTCGAGGTTGCGTGGTGACGGCACGTTCAGCAGGTCGATTGGCGGCCGAGCGTCGTCCTTCACCGCTTCGGACAGGTCGTCCGACGCGAGCTCGGCGTTCATGCGCTCAGCCCGGGTAGCTGCGGGATCTGCCTTTGGCGTTCGCCCCTTCCGTTCACGCACTCCCAGCTCGGTCGACATCGTCCCTGTTCCGGCATCGTCATCCGCCGTGGCCTCGGCGACATAACTCGCGTCCAGCGCTGGCATCTCCTCTGGGGGCGGCTCCAACAGCGCCGAAGAAGGAACCGGCAATAGCGGGCTCCGTGCCGCGACGGCGGCCCCGCGCGTGGCGGTGCGGCCGAAAAGCATGCGCAGGGGATTCCAGGCGAGGGTCACCACCGCCAGCGCGCTCAACGCCAGTATGACCATCAGCCAGGCGCCCACCGCGCCAAAGCCACGCGACATGTAGTGGGCCATCATGTGCCCCCAGACGCCCCCCCAGTCCGTGACTTCCCTCAGGGCGCCCGTCGTCGCCAACCCCAGGGCAACCGGGAGCAGGACGATCGTACCGGCGAGGAAGACGAGCCAGGATCGATCCGCCCGTGTCTCCAGTCGCCCTATCAGTCGCAGACCATGAACCAGGGCGGCCACGGGAACGAGCAGCGCCGCCGGCAACCCGATGGTGGACACGACGAGGAAGCGGGCGCAGGCCCCGACAGGGCCGAAGAGGCCACTGGATTGGCGACAACCCTCGGGGGTGGGTGTGGAGGCGATCAGCGAGCCGAGGAGGAAGGCCCCCATGACGAGCAGGCCAATGCCCGCCAACTCCCGTTTCAGTTGCTGCCGCCCCACAGCCCTATCGCTCCCGGTCAGGGCCCAGCCTGGTGATCTGCCGATCGCTATAGATGGGGATCACGGGATAGCTGTCCACAACGCCGCAGATCGACAGATCCTCTTCCAGCCCGGCCTCACGCAGTGCCTGCCCGTGTGCAGACACTTCGAACAGCCGTCCCAGTTCGTCGCCGAATCCGCGCTCCAACTCCAGCGCGGCACGCGCGCCGTCGTTGAGCGTCACCGGGTGCGACGGACGATCGGACAGCAGGCGCACGAAGCGTCCGGCACACGCGGCGTCCTCCAGCGAGAACTGGCGCTCGCGCCCGGCGCAGACAATGGTCACGTCAGCCCCACCCCGGATGGCTGTGTGGAGCAGGGTCAGGACGGCGGAGAAGTTGACGTAGGCACCGACCACGACATCGCGCGCAGCCTGCACGGCAACCAGCGCCGGCGTACCGTTGGTGGTGGCAAAGAGGACCGTCTTTCCCTGCACCGCCTCCGGAGTGAACTCGCGCGGTGAGTTGCCGAAGTCGAAGCCGGGCACGGCGAGCATCTTCCTCTCGCCCGCCAGCCGGACCTCACCGCGCTCGTAGGACTTGGACCGCAGAACCACCTCGTCACTACTCTCGAACGGAATGATATTGCGGGCACCGTTGGCCAGGGCGACAGCTATCGTCGTCGAGGCGCGCAGCACGTCAATGACAGCGACGACGCGGTTCGACACGTCGCTCGCATTGAGCTCCTGGGCACTGAAAAAAACGTCCACGCGCACTTACACCGGCTCCGTCATCAGGTCGCTCTCACGCTCGAGAAACTTCGTGTCGATGTCGCCCGACTGGAATCGCGGGTTGTCCATGACCCGCGCGAGAAACGGGGCCGTCGTGGTGACTCCCTCGATGATGAAACTCTCGAGGGCGATCTGCATCCGCCGCAGAGCTTCCTGACGATCGCGGCCCTGGACTATCAGCTTCGCCAGCAGGGAGTCGTAGTACGGCGGCACAGTGTAGCCGGCGTAGGCGTGGGTGTCCACCCGCACCCCGGGCCCGCCCGGCGGATGGAAGGTGTGGATGTGGCCTGGCGACGGCTGGAAGTTCCGGGCCGGGTTCTCCGCGTTGATACGGCACTCGATCACATGGCCGCGAAGTGGTGGCAACGACGTGACCGTGAGCGGCTCGCCGGCGGCGACCCGGATCTGCTCCTTCACCAGATCGACCCCGGTCAGCATCTCGGTCACCGGATGCTCCACCTGTATGCGAGTGTTCATCTCCATGAAGTAATACTGGCCATCCTCATCGAGCAGCATCTCGATCGTGCCAGCGCCCACGTAGTTGATCGCCTGCGCTCCGCGGACCGCGTCATTGCCCATCCTCTCCCGCAACTCGGGGGTCATGGCCGGGCTCGGAGCTTCCTCGATGAGCTTCTGGTGGCGACGCTGTACGGAGCAGTCGCGCTCACCCAGATGGATGACCTTCCCGTGCTGATCGCCCAGTATCTGGAACTCCACGTGCCGGGGCCGCGTGAGATACTTCTCCACGTACACATCCCCGTTACCGAAGGCGGAAAGCGCCTCCGAGCGGGCGAGCTGGAACGAGCGGGCAAAGTCATCAGCATCCTTGGCCACCCGCATGCCCTTCCCTCCTCCCCCGGCGGCGGCCTTGATGATGACGGGGAATCCGATCTCGCGAGCAAACCCCAGCGCCTCATCCGGATCCTCCACCGGTCCCGGTGAACCCGGCACGATCGGCACACCCACGGCGGCCATCGCCTTCCGTGCCGAAGCCTTGTCGCCCATCACCCGGATCTGTTCCGCCGTGGGTCCGATGAAGGTGATGTTGGAGGCCAGGCAGGTCTCGGCGAACTCGGCATTCTCGGCGAGGAAGCCGTAGCCGGGGTGGATGGCGTCGGCGCCCGTTATTTCAGCGGCGGCAATGATGCGGGGAATCTTGAGGTAGCTGTCTCGCGCCGGCGGCGGCCCGATGCAGACATCATCGTCGGCGAAACGCACGTGCAGCGACTCGCGGTCCGCCTCCGAGTAGACGGCCACCGTCTGAACGCCCAGCTCCCGGCAGGCCCGGATGACGCGCAAGGCGATCTCGCCACGGTTGGCGATGAGGACCTTCTTAAACATGGGCAGGCATCTCATGAAAGTTTGACGGCCAGCCATGGAACGATTTGCGAGCTATCTGAAGCATGCGAGACGAGGATACGGGAGAGGCTCAGCCGCCGATCATGTCGGTCGGCCGGAGGCGCCGGGTGAACCGTCGCCACTCCTGCCTTGCTGGAAAGCGTCCCAGCTCGTGTCGCTGGAGCCGGCGACTCCCTGCACGCGCAGGGCGAACTCACTCGGATTGGTGGCGTTGAAGACGGCGTGGTCGTAGGAGATGACGCCCTCCGTGTACCAGCCCATCAACGACTGGTCAAAGCTCTGCATGCCGTACTGAACCGTCCCCTCGCGGATGAGCTCGGGTATGTTGAGCGAGCTCTCCATGTCGCGGATGTTGTCACGCACCGCGGCCGTGTTGATGAGGATCTCCGCCGCCGGCACCCGGCCCGGGCGGTCCGCACGCGGCACGAGTCGGAGGGAGACCACCGCGGCCAGCGCGCTGGATAGCATGAAGCGGACTTCCGCCTGCTGGTGCGGAGGGTAGAAGGACAGGATGCGGTTTATCGTCTGTGTTGCATCCGTCGTATGGAGAGTCGAGAAGACGAGATGGCCTGTGTCGGCGGCCTTGAGTGCGGTATCCAGCGTCTCGAGGTCGCGAATCTCACCGATCTGGATTATGTCCGGATCCTGGCGCAGGACACGTCGCAGCGCCTGCGCAAAGCTGCCCGTATCGGTGCCCACTTCGCGCTGGTTGATGTGGCTGTTGATGTCGCGGTGCAGGAACTCGATCGGGTCCTCGATCGTGATGATGTTCGCGTGCCGACGCTCGTTGATGTGCTGGATCATGCCCGCCAACGCGGTCGACTTGCCGGAGCCGGTCACACCAGTCACGAGGACGAGTCCACGGGGTCTGAGACAGATCTCACCCACTGCCGGTGGCAGGTTCAACTCGGCCAGCAGCGGAGTCTGGTGAGGCACCGTGCGGAAGGCGAAGGCGATCGTTCCGCGTTGCTGGTAAACGTTGACGCGAAACCGACCGACCCCTGGTATACCGGTGGCAAAATCAGCCTCTCGCTGCTCGGCGAACTCCTTGATCTGCCGTGGCGTCATCAACTCCCTGGCCAGCTCGGCGAGCTCGTCGGGGCGCAGCGGCGGCAGAGCCAGCGCCTGCAGTTCACCATTCACGCGCAGGGTAGCCGGCCGCCCGACCTTCAGATGAAGGTCGGAGGCGCCCAGCTGCACCATCTGCTGGAGAATCCCCTTGAAGTTGAGTGTCGCCGCTACCGGGGCAGCAGGAGCAGGCGTTGACGCCTCGCCGGCATCAGCCATTCGGATCTATTCGGAAGAGCACCTGGCCATACTCCACCGGGTGGGAATCCTCCGCCCGGATCTCCACGACCACGCCGGCGAATTCCGATTCGATCTCGTTCATGATCTTCATCGCCTCGATGATGCACAGTACCTGGCCGGTGGCGATACGGTCGCCAACCGACACGTACGGCTTGGCACCCGGTTCCGGCGCCTTGTAGTACGTGCCGACCATCGGTGACTTGACCTCCAGCAGCTCCGGCTGCGCCGGTGCCGACACGGCCGCGGGCGTGGCCACGCTGCTCTCCACGGGCGCCTGCGCCGACGGGACAGGCGCGGGAGCCACCGCTGCCTGTGGCACGGATAGGGCAACGCCACCGCGATGCGGCGCACTCTTCGAGAGCCGCAGCCTCATCCCCTTGTCGGAGGAGATCTCGATGGAGTCCACCGTCGAGCCGTCGAGCATGTCGATCAGCTTCTTGACGTATCGTAAGTCGATCATGTCCATGTGAAGATTCTTCCGCCGTGCAGGTTACGCCACCTCGAGCAGCTCCCGAGTGAAGTGCGTCAGCACTTCGGAGCCAGCATGCCCGAGATGGACATCGTCTTCGATTCGTACTCCACCCCAGCCCGGCTCGTAGATACCGGGTTCGATCGTAACAACGGCATCCGTCGGCAGGATCGCGTCGGCCTGCCTGGATAGTCGTGGAGCTTCGTGCACTTCCAGCCCCAACCCATGACCCAGGCTGTGCTGGAAACGAGCGCCGAACCCGCGGCGATCAATGTAGTCACGGGCGAGCGCGTCGGCAGCCTGGCCTGTGATTCCGGCCCTCACACCAGCCAGTGCCTCCGCCTGGGCCTCCCGCACAATATCGTGGATCTCGCGTTGACGGGCATCGGCGCGTCCGATGACCACCGTCCTGGTCACATCCGAACAATAGCCGCCAGCCTGCGCCCCGAAGTCCATCAGGACCAGATCGCCCGCCTCGATGGCTCTGACGGAAGAGCCGGCATGGGGGAGAGCAGAGCGCGGTCCTGAGGCAACGATGGTGGGAAAAGGGAAGGCTTCGCTCCCTTCGTCACGCAGGGCCTTTTCCAGCATTCCAGCCACTGCCAACTCCGTCATGCCCGGCGCCACCCTGGAAAGTACGCTCTCCAGCGCCTTCGTGGCCATCTCGCCGGCGCGACGGATCGCTGCCACTTCCTCCGGATCCTTCCGCTCGCGGAGCACTTCCACAATATCCGTCGTCGGACGCCACTGCCAGCGCGACCCGGACTCCAGCAGCCGTTGGAAATCGCGATGCATCAGGTGCGACGCCTCGAAACCTATGACGTGGACTCCGGTGGCGGCAGCGATACGTGGCCATAGCCCCGCCCAGAGACTCTGCGGCTGGATATCGATCCGGGCCACTGCACCCGCCTGATCGACGGCCTGGGTCTCGTAGCGCGCATCGGTGATGAGCACGACCTCGCGGATCGTTACCAGGGCCAGCGCGCTGGAGCCGGAGAAGCCCGTGAGGTAGCGGATATTGGCCGACCCGGTGAGCAACAGGGCGTCCAGGTTCAGACCATCCATGCTCGCCACGACAGCGGCGATACGCTTCGCACGGCGATCAGTCACGTGCCCGTAGCGTCGTCACGAGCCCGCGAAGTGCAAGCTCATAGCCCGTCGCTCCAAACCCGCACACCAGCGCCAGGGCGCCGGCGGCGAGCGTGGAGTGGCGGCGCTCGGGCTCACGCGAGAAGATGTTCGTGAGGTGAACTTCCACGTATGGTACCTCTACCGCGGCGAAGGCATCGCTCAGCGCGAGAGATGTATGGCTGTACGCGCCGGCGTTGATGATCGCACCGTCTGCCCTGCCGTCCAGCGCCTGGATGGCGTCCACCAGCTGGCCCTCGCCGTTGTACTGGCTTGTTGCCAGTTCGACACCCAGTTCCGCGGCGACCTCGACGAGACGAGCCTCTATCTCCGACAGAGTCGTCATCCCGTAAAGGGAGGGTTCACGACGACCGAGCAGATTCAGGTTCGGCCCGTTGAGCAGTGCGATCCTCACGTCTTGGACAGCCCGGCCAACCAGGCGTGAAAATCAGCCAGGTCCGCTTCCCGTGCCGCAGCTTCTTCGTCGGCCGCAGGCGCACCAGCCGGTGGCTCGATGGGCGGACCATCGAAGCCTGTCGGTACGGCAGCCGGCGACGCTCCCGGCTCGGAGACACCACCGGCCGTCGATTCGACCTGGAAGAATTGTTCGAAGGAGAAGCCACCAGTCTCGCGTGTCGTCAGGCTCTCCGGTGTCGACGGGCCAGCCAGCAGGTGCTCCAGCGCCCCCGGATCCTCGGCCGCCGCTTCGGCCAACTGCGCATCAGTCTCCTGGTCGCGCTGCATCGCCAGCGTTGCCGACGCCAATGCGCCTGCCGCCATCTCATCCTCTGCCGCAACCGGGCGACCCAGGAGTTCATCCAGTGTGAGGTCGGATGCGCGCTCCGCGGGGGCGGGCGGGTGCGCCGTCGCAGGGGCAGCAGGCGGGGACATCACCTCACCCCACTCCAACGGGTCGTCGCTGAACAGGAACTCGTCGATCGACGGATCGGGTACGCCAGACTCCCAACTGACCGCCGACGCTGCTGCTGCAGCGGCACCGCTTACAATATCGGAGCCAGCCGTCGCGACGTCCCTTGCCGGTCCGGCGTGACCGTCCGCATGCGGTCCCCGCCCTCCCACCGCCTCTCCCTCCGCGGGCACCGAGGCAACATCGCCAGGCTCGACCTGACCGCTCTCCATCGATTCCGGGGATGAGTCCTCCCCTCCCTTCAGGTCGGCAGTCGGTCGTGTCCGTGCGAGCTCCCGCAGCCAACTGCCTACCGTCACGCCCCTCCCAGACGCTCCTGACGGATGGAGTTCCTCTTCGAGTTCCGAGAGCTGGTCGCGAATTGTGCTGTCTTCAGGGTGCTGCGCTGCCAGTTGCCGGAAGAGTTGCAGCGCGTCACTTCGAAATCCCTGCTGCAGAAGGAGCTTCGCCATCGTCACGGTGACGAACGGCAGTCGCGACGATTCTTCCTCCGTGGCGAAGTCGTGGACCCGGCCAGCACTGTCGAACGCCGCGGCAGACGACGGCTCAGTCGGCTCGATCTCGGCAGGCACGTCGCGCTCGCCACGACTCTCGGCGGGGACAGTCTCGCTCCACCGGGTGACGACCGGAGACTCCCGGTAGTCCGTCATCGAAGTGGATATCTCGACGCGCGACCGCGCTGAAGGTATCTCTTCCCGCCACTGCGCTCCGACCGACGAGTCGTCCGGCCGATCCAGGTGAGTTTCCAGGCCCGGCTCGGGCGGCAGGGACTCCCGTGACTCGAACAGCGCGGACCCGGCGGTCTCCACATCGCCATCTGCCGTCGGTGACTCAGCTACCGCATGGTCAACATGCGATTCGTCGGAAGGCGGGAGGTCCGCGTGAGCAGCAGGGTCACCGGTGGACGCCTGCATGGCGTCGACCGTCGGTTCGGGGCCCCACTCGGGAATCGATGCGTCCAGGTCAGCGGGCGTCGGATCGACGACAGCGCCCGGGACCTCGCTGGCCGTCGGCTCCGGGCCCCATTCGGGAATCGACGCATCCGCGTCATCGACGACAGTGCCCGGGACCTCGCTGGCCGTCGGCTCCGGACCCCACTCGGGAATCGATGCGTCCGCGTCATCGACGACAGTGCCCGGGACCTCGCTGGCCGTCGGCTCCGGACCCCACTCGGGAATCGATGCGTCCGCGTCATCGACGACAGTGCCCGGGACCTCGCTGGCCGTCGGCTCCGGACCCCACTCGGGAATCGATGCGTCCGCGTCATCGACGACAGTGCCCGGGACCTCGCTGGCCGTCGGCTCCGGACCCC
>CALCHX010000208.1 GCA_937906875.1 uncultured Gemmatimonadota bacterium
GACGCTCTTCCGATCTTCGCGCTCATCGACAACCCGGATATCGAGCCGGAGCAGCTTCGCGCCCATGTGCGCGGCCCCGACTTCCCGACTGGCGGCTTCATCTACGGCCGCGAGGGGATCACGCATTACCAGGATACCGGCTACGGCCGCATCGTGATGCGCGCGCGGGCCGTGATCGAGGAGAAGGAGAGCTCCAACAAGTCGCAGATCGTCATCACCGAGATCCCGTACCAGGTCAACAGTTCCAAGTTGATGGAGGACATCGCGCAGCTCGTGCGTGATCGCCGGCTGGAAGGGATCAGCGACATGCGCAACGAGAGCGATCGTGACGGGATGCGCATCGTCATCGAGTTGAAGCGCGACTCCATCCCACGCGTCGTGCTCAATCAGCTCTACAAGCACACGCAGATGCAGGCGACGTTCGGCGTGATCATGCTGGCCCTGGTCCCCGATCCGGTGACCGGCAACCTGGTGCCCAAGGTGATGCCGTTGAAGGAGGTGCTGGAGCACTTCGTCAAGCATCGCCATGAGGTGATCGTCCGGCGTACGCAGTTCGACCTCGACAAGGCGCTCGACCGCGCGCACATCCTGGAAGGTCTCAAGATCGCCGTCGACAACATCGACGAGGTGATCAAGGTCATCCGTGCTGCCGAGGACACGCCGTCGGCGGGTCGCGAACTGCGCGAGCGCTTCTCACTCAGCGAGCGGCAGGCCGAGGCGATCCTCAACATGCGCCTCGCCAAGCTCACCGGTCTGGAGATCGAGAAGCTGGAGGCCGAGTTGCTGGAGGTGAGAGCGCTCATCGCCGACCTGCGCGACATCCTGGACAGCGAGCCGCGTCGGTTCGGCATCATGAAGGACGAGCTGCGCCGCCTGGCTGATGCCTACGGCGACGAGCGCCGCACGGAGATCACCAGCGACCAGGGCGAGTTCACGATAGAGGACCTGATCGCCGAGGAGGACATGGTGATAACCATCTCCCACACCGGCTACATCAAGCGAACCTCGGTTTCCACCTACCGCCGGCAGCGGCGCGGCGGTCGCGGCCTGAACGGCCAGGACCTCAAGGACACCGACTTCATAGAGCACCTGTTCGTTGGCTCGACGCACGACCACATCATGTTCTTCACCGATGATGGTCGCTGTTACTGGCTCAAGGTGCACGAGATTCCCCAGGCCGGTCGCGCGGCGAAGGGGAAGCCGATCGTCAACCTCATCAACGTCACCCCCGACACGCGGATCCGCTCCATGCTGCCCATCCGCGAATTCAAGGCGGAGGAGTCGCTGCTCTTCTGCACCAAGCGGGGCCTCGTGAAGAAGACGTCGTTGGCGCAGTACGCCAACCCGCGCCAGACGGGTATCAAGGCGATCAAGATCGAGGATGGCGACGAGCTGATCGACGTGCTGGTGACCAACGGTACGAACGACGTCGTCCTGGCGACCCGCTACGGTCTCTCGCTCCGTTTCCATGAGGGCGACGTCCGTGAGATGGGCCGCGACACCACGGGCGTGAAGGGAATACACCTGCGACCTGGAGACGCCGTGGTGGGCATGGTCGTCATAAAGCGCGAGGCGACGCTGCTGGTGGTCACCGAGAACGGGTTGGGCAAGTGCTCACACATCGACGACTATCGTGTCCAGAGGCGTGGCGGCAAGGGTATCATGACGCTCAACCACACGGACAAGACAGGCGATGTGATCGGCCTGATGGAGGTTCTCCCGGAAGACGAGATCATGCTCATCACGCGCAACGGGATCATCATCCGTTCGCCGGTGAGTCAGGTTCGTGTGACGGGGCGTGTTGCGCAGGGAGTCAAGCTGGTCCAGTTGGACGACAAGGATGTCGTCGTCGCGGTCGCCCGTGTGGTGCCCGAGGATGACGAGGACACGACGGATGTCGACGCTGATATCACGGACGACGAGGACACGGCTGACGTCGAGGAGACTCTGGCCGAGGAGTGAGCTGACCGCCAGGTGGCTGGTAGCGATCGGCGTCGGGCAGTCGTTGCCCGGCGCCGCTCGCGCTGCAGCCGCGTCGGGCGTCGTTACCATACAACCTTCACGCAATTCATCCGTCCTCTCTCGCCAGCCATGTCACAAACCACGGAAGCGGCTACCCTAGTCACGCTGGCAGATCTGAGAGCCGCCGCCGGACTACTGGAGGGAGTCGCCGTTCGCACCCCGCTCCTGCCGGCCAGCGAACTTGGCGAGAGGCTGGGCGTGCCGGTCTGGTTGAAGCCCGAGATGCTCCAGCGTGGCGGCGCCTTCAAGTTCCGGGGTGCCTACTGCTACCTCGCCGGCCTCGACCCGGAGCGGCGCGCCAGGGGCGTCATCGCTCCCTCGTCGGGTAACCACGCCCAGGCTGTCGCCCTGGCCGCGCAACTCTTCGGCGTGCCGTCCACCGTCGTCATGCCCACCACGGTGACAGCGGCCAAGCGTGCCGGTGCCGAGCGACTCGGTGCGCGGGTGGAACTGGCTGGGACGACCACCCAGGACCGCATGCAGCGGGCGGAAGAGATAGCCGCCGAGACCGGCGGGGTCCTCGTACCTCCGTACGACGACAGGACGATCATCAGTGGCCAGGGCACGGTAGGGCTGGAAGTAGCCGCGGACATGCCGGAGGTGCGAACGGTCCTTGTCCCGGTCGGCGGCGGCGGCCTGAGTGCCGGAGTCGCCACGGCCATCAAGTTGCTCGTTCCCGCTGCCCACGTCATAGGCGTCGAGCCGTCCGGTTCACCGAAGCTCAGCAGGGCGCGCGAAGCGGCCCAACCTGTCACGATCCCCTCCCGCGGTGGCCTTGCCGACGGCCTGCTGGCCATCCGGATCGGGGCCATCCCCTTCAACCACCACCAGCAATATCTCGACGAGGTGGTCACGGTGCCCGACGACGAGCTGGTGCCGGCGATGCGTCATCTGCTCGACCGGCAGAAGCTGGTCGTCGAGCCGAGCGGCGCCATCACCGTCGCCGCCCTGCTCGCCGGGCTGGTGCAGCCGGCAGGCACCACGGTTGCCGTGTTGAGTGGCGGCAACATCGAATGGGAAGGGCTTCAGAGCCTGTTCGGAGGGACTGTGACAGATGGCTGATGCACGCATCCTCGTGGTTGATGACGATGCGTCCATTCGCGAGACTGTCACATGGGTGTTGCGCGAGCACGGCTTCGACGTGAAGGCGCTGGACGGCGCGGCGCAGCTATTCGCCGAACTGGAGCGACGCGTACCGGACCTGCTGCTGCTGGATGTCGTGATGCCGGACATGGATGGCATCGAGGTTCTGGAACGCGTGAAGTCCGACGAGCGCTGGCGGGAGTTGCCGGTGCTCATGTTCTCGTCGCTGCCCGCCGAGGAGGCGACGGTGCGGTCGCTCGGACTGGGCGCATCCGACTTCGTCCGGAAGCCGTTCCGGGTCAAGGAGCTTCTGGCGCGCATAGACGCCCAGTTGCGCGTACGTGCACTCCTCGTATCGGCTCGCGAGGCGCTGCGCCAGACCGAGGCGGAACTGCTGCGCGCGCGCGAGGAGGCCGAGAGCCGACGCAAGCTGGTCGACATCCTCCACGAGGTCACCGGCGACCTGAACACGGAGGAGATCTATCACCTGCTCGCCCGACGTGTCGCGCGCGCCCTGAACCTCTCGCACTGTTCGGTCATCCTTGCCCGGCCCGGCGACAGCGTCGGCGTGGTGGCGATGGCGTTCGAGAATCCGGGGCTGCGTAATCGCGAGTTGCTGCTGGACCGTTATCCGGAGATCCGCGCCGCGCTGGACCGTGGAAGGCCGGTGCTGATCGAGAACCTTGCGGAGAGTCCGCTCTACGCGAACGTCCGCCAGCTCTGGGAGCGGGAGGGCACGCAGGTGAACGTCCGCTCGGTGATCGCCCTGCCGTTCGTCCTCGACCGTCTCCAGGCCGGCGTCTTCTTCCTGCGCCGTACTGCCGACGAGCCCCCCCTCACCACCGACGATGTGGAGTTCGCCGACGCGGTCGTCTCGGCAGCGGTGGCGTCGATCCAGCGAGCCCAGTTGCTGGAGACGGCGAAGGCCGACAACGCACGCCTGGAGGCACTGGCACACACCGATCCACTGACCCAGGTGCTGAACAGGCGCGCCCTCACGTTGCGCCTGTCGGCGGAACTGGAGAGGGCGCGTCGCTATGAGTCGCAGGTGAGCATGTTGCTCATAGACATCGACCACTTCAAGCACATCAATGACAATTACGGCCACCTCGTGGGTGATGATGTGTTGCGCGAAGTGGCCGACCGGCTCGCCTCGACGGTGCGCAGCGTCGACATCGTTGCCCGCTACGGCGGCGAGGAGTTCGTCATAGTACTCCCGGAGACCTCGCAGGAAGGTGCGCTTGCCTTCGCCGAGCGAATTCGCGAACAGATGGCCGGCCATACCTTCCGTGCGGCCAGCGATCGGTCCCTGCGCCTGACCGCGAGCATTGGCGTTGCATGCTTCCCGTTGCCCGGGGTGGACTCGGTGGAGGAATTGTTCGCCCTCGCCGACGAGGCTCTCTATCGGGCGAAGGCTGGCGGGCGCAACATGGTGGCCGTGGGCGTACCCACCGTTGCCTGACAGCGGACCCATGATCGTCAGGCGTCGTTCGGGAGGAAGCTGCCATGATGCCATCCGCTAGCTCCCTGCCAGCCACCGGCCGGGTCGCACGGCGGACAGGCCCCCGGCTGGGCCGTCGGCTGCTGTGCAGTGTGATGTTTGGTGTCGTCGCCTCCTGCGGCGGGGCGGAAAGCGACGTGGCGGTCCGGGATTCCGTGGCACTCGCCGGACCGCCCGTCGCCTTTGGCGACTCGGCACCCAGCGCTCGCCAGGTGCTGGCGGTGCAGGTGGCCGCATTCGCCGACTCGACGGACGCGTTGCGGCTAAGGGACTCGCTTGCCGCAGCGGGCTGGTTGACGCATCTGAGGTTGGTTGGGGGCGACTCGCTGCCACCTTATCGCGTCCGCGTCGCAGCCACGCGCGACCTCCCACTGGCGCAGACCATTGCCGCGGGTTTCGTGAGCCTCGACTGGAAAGCCACGGTGGTTGCCGACTCTGCCGTGCTCCCAACACCCATCGTGCAGTTGCGGCGGGTCAACAACGGCAGCGCCGGAGCGATCGCGGAGGTCCGCTGGCTGACCAGCCCCGACGGCCGAGCCATGGTGGTAGTGGAGGACGCCGCCGCCGCGGAGAACGCGGCGCTTCCCGACGGCTTCATCTACGTAGCCGAGAATGGCGTCGTCATCCAGCGGGACAGCGTGTGGGACGTGGCTCCCTCGCCAGACTGGCGGCGGTTGGCCTATGGCAACGCCTACCTGATCTCGGTGAAGGGGCGCGATTCGGTAACGGTGCGTCAGTGGGCGGCTGTGGCCGGCCGCACCAATCTGGACGTGAACGTGGTGCGCCGGGGCGCATTCTCGGTGAGTGCCATGAACCACAGCTACGGCTTTGCGCAGCCCACGGTGGAGCCCACTCATCCGGATTCCCAGGGCCATTCGCGCGTGCTCGACATGGTGCGGCGTCCGGTGCCGGTGTCGGGAGGGTGGCGCGTCCGCTGGACTGCAAATGGTCGGACACTGGCCGTGGGGCTGCCGCCTGTCGGGGTCGCGCGCGATGACTCGCCGGCGTCCGCGTGGCTGGCAGTGGATGCCGACGACTACCTGCTGCGCGGACCGCTGCCGGAAGGCAGTTCCATCCAGCCAGGCTGGGTGGCGGGGCCGGCTCTATACGCCTCGGCAACCCTGCCGACGGAGCGAAGACGGGCCGCCGTGGCAGGTGGTTGGGTGGAGAGCGATGGCGGCTGGGTAGTGATGCGTTCCACCCGTACCGACGGCAAGCGCCGGGTGCTCGGTCCGGGAGTGCTGCTCGGTGCCACCCGGTCGGGGGAGTTCGTGGCTGCCGTCGTACCCGATCCCACCGCCACCACAGGCGATGAGCCCCCCCTGCGCTCCATTGTCTACAGGCTGGTTCGATGAGTGACAGGGGACACGTATGGTGTTGCCGCATGGCACTGTCTCTGCACCAGAGACCGCTGCAGGGCGCCGATCGCGCCCGCAACTGACTCAGGATGGGAGCAAGTGCATGCAGAGCATCGTCCGACATATGATACTGACCTCAGTCACCTTCGGCCTCGCCGCTGTCAGCGCTGCCGGCTGCGCCTCCATGAGCGCCAAGGAGAAGGGGGCGATAATCGGTGTGGCCGGCGGTGCGGCCGTGGGCGGAGCCATCGGTTCCAGTAGCGGCAGCACCGCTCGTGGAGCCATCATCGGCGCCGCCGTGGGTGGTGCCGCAGGTGCGATCATCGGCCACCAGATGGATCAGCAGGCCAAGGAGCTGGATCAGAATATTCCCGGCGCGGTGGTGGAACGGGTGGGCGAGGGAATCACGGTCACCTTCGACTCCGGGCTGCTTTTCGACTTTGATGCCGCGGTGGTGAAGCCGGCGGCGCAGGCGAATCTGGAGACCCTGGCCCGCAGTCTGGACAAGTACAAGGACACCGAACTGCTCATAGCCGGTCACACCGACAGCGTTGGCTCGGATAGCTACAACCAGCAGCTATCCGAGCGGCGTGCCCGCGCCGCCGCCGACTTCCTGATCGGCCAGGGAGTCAGCGCGTCGCGCCTGCGTACGGTCGGAATGGGCGAGCGCGAGCCGGTAGCGTCCAACGACACCGAGGCAGGCCGGGCGAGCAATCGGCGGGTGGAGATCGCCATCTTTGCCGGTGACGCGCTGAAGGCGAAGGCCCGCTCCGGGCTCTGAGCTGGCGTTCGGCCTGCCTCCGGGCAGGTCTGGCGGAACGAGGGAGGTCGGGACCGTGCCAACCGCGCACGGTCCCGACCTTCTCAACGTCCGATAGCCTGCAGCTCCACCAGCAGGCAACGGTCCTGGACCACGTCGATCCCGGCCCGTGCCAGACGCTCGGCGGCCGCGTCGTTACGGATCCCGAGCTGGAACCAGACCGATGACGGTCGGCTGGCAATGATGTCGTCGACGTGTGGCGGGATGTCGGCCGGGCGCCGGAAGACATTGACCATGTCGATCGGCTCCGGAATATCCACCAGCCGACGATGGACGGGCAGGCCGAACATCTCCGTCAGCTCGGGATAGTAGACCGGAACCGGGATGATCTCATAGCCGGCGTCCTGGGCGTACTCCGGGACGTAGGCCGCCGGAGCCCCCGTCGACTCCGGCTTGATGCCGAGGACGGCTATACGGCGGGTTCGTTCGAGCAGCTTCCGGATGTCGTCCCTGGAAGTCAGCAGGTGTGCGCGCCAGTCCTCGCCACTCTCGTCGATCGGCTCCGCGTCAGCGGGCGATGAGTTCCCACTCAAGTCTGTCATGCTCGACGATGTATGCGAGGATCGTGCAACCGTGGCCGCCACGATGAGATCGAGGGGTATGGCGCCGCTTCCCGATCCCGTCCGCCATCAGGAGCGTGCAGGAGGCCAGTCGTTACCGGGCGTCATGGCTCCGGTTACTTTACGGCGTAATCTCAACCTGCTCGAGAGGAGACTTCCCGCATGCGTATGCTCGTTCTCGGCGCCGGGCTTCAGGGATCAGCCTGTGCGTACGATCTGTTGCAGAATCCCGAAGTGACCGAGGTCCGTCTGGCAGATCTGCGGCCGGACCCGCTCGCGCCATTCCTGAAACCGCTATCCGGACCGCGCCTCATCCCGACCCCGCTCGACGTCCGTGATCAGGACGCCATGCGCGCCGTGATGCGTGAGAGCGATGCCGTGATGAGCGCCATCCCGTACTACCTGAATCTGGATCTCGCGCGGTTGGCGGTCGAGGTTGGCACCAACTTCACCGACCTGGGCGGCAACACCGAGATCGTGCTCGAGCAGAAGAAGCTGGAAGAGCAGGCGCGGGCCAAGGGTGTGAGCGTGGTGCCGGACACCGGGGTCGCACCGGGCATGGTCAACATCCTGGCCCAGATGGGGATCGACCGCCTGGACGAGACCAACACCGTCCGGATCTACGTGGGTGGGCTGCCGCAACATCCCGAGGGGCCACTCAAGTACCAGGTCGTCTACTCTCTGGAAGGCGTGCTGGACTACTACACGACGCTCTCCTGGGTCCTCCGTGACTCCGAACTGACCCACGTCACCGCGCTCTCCGAGTTGGAGACGATTCCGTTCGCGGCGCCGCTGGGTGACCTGGAGGCCTTCCACACCGCTGGTGGCCTTTCCCTGATGGCGCAGCGGTATGCGGGCAAGGTGGCGACGATGGAGTACAAGACGCTCCGCTATCCCGGTCACGCCCGGATCATGGAAGCCATCCGCGAACTGGGCCTGCTGGAGTTGACCCCACTGGACGTCAAGGGCCAGTCGGTCGTACCACGTGACGTCGCGGTGGCGGCGATGGGACCTCGTCTACGGAAGAACTCTCCCGATCTCGTGGCACTGCGGGTGGTCGTCGAGGGCATCAAGGATGGCAAGCCGAAGCGCCATCAATGGGAGCTGGTGGACCACGCGGACGAGGAGAAGGGGATCAGCGCCATGATGCGCACCACCGGCTACACCCTCTCCATCACTGGTCAGATGCAGGTCAGTGGAGACGTTGCTCCGGGCGTCCACACGCCGGACGAGTGCATTCCGGGCGACAAGTATGTGGCGGAACTGGCCAGGCGTGGGGTCCGGATACGGCACAGCGAGAGCTGAGAATCAGGCGTGAGGGTCGTCCGGAAAGGAGACGAGGGGCGCTGGCGCGCAGCGTACAGCGGGTCCTCGTTCCAGGCGCCCTCACCAACCAACCCGTCACTCACGGATCCTGAATCCGCCCACCATTGCGTGGATACGGCCGGCCGCGGTCTTGAGAAGCTCGGCGGTGGCTGATACCTCCTCGGCACTGGCCGAGGTTTCCTGGGTGGAAGCAGCCACCTCCTCGGCGGTGGCGGCATGATTCTGGGCGGCGTCGCGAGCCGTGACGATGGATGCCTCCACCGTTCGGATGGTGCGACGACTGGCCTCCACGGTCGCCGCGACGCGTCCGCTGGCGCTCTGTACGCGCTGAACGGCGGCCTCGATATCGGCCATCGCGCCGGAAGCGTCGCTGGCCACCCCCTGCACGTCCTGCAGCCTGTTGAACCCTCCCTCGGCGGCCGCGCTGGCGCTGGCCACGCGCTGACGGATCATGCGCACCGTTGCGGCCACCTCGTCGGCAGCCTCGGAACTCTGGTCGGCCAGTCGGCGAACCTCCTCGGCGACCACGGCGAATCCCCGGCCGGCATGGCCCGCGCGCGCTGCCTCGATGGCTGCGTTGAGGGCCAGCAGGTTGGTCTGCGAGGCGATGTCGGCAATGGCCGCGACAAAGTCGTCAATGGTGGACGTGGCTTCACGCAGGGCGGCGATCTCGCGCGCCGACACCTCGGTGGTCTCTCGCGCATCGAGCAGCGTGGTGATCGCCCGACCAATCCCCTCGCGCGTGGCCAGCGCGGTACTGCTGATCTCGCGGCCGGCCCTCTCTCCAGCGTCGGCGGCATCCGCGATTGCCGCGCCCTCCTCAGCCAACTGACGCATGGCGTCGCTGGCCAGGGTGAGCGCATCGAGTTGCGCCGAGGCTCCCTCGGCCATCTCCGTGACCGCACTGGTGACGTGCTGGGTGGCGTCGGCCGCACCGCCGGCCGACGCCGCCAGTTCCGCCGACGCCGCGTTCACCCGGTCGGCCTCGCCCTGCACCGACCCGAGGAGGGAGCGGAGCCGGTCGCGCGCGCTGTCGAGCGCCGACGCCAGCTCGTCGTACTCCTCACTACCATCGTACCAGGCGGCATCACGTTCCGACGCGCGCAGGTCGCCGGCGCCCAGTAGCGCCATCTCGTCGGAGAAGCGGCCCAGCGGACGGGTGACGGCCCGGGCTGCCGTGATGCCGAAGTAGCCGGCCACCGGCAGGGCGAGGAGGATGACGAGGAGCAGAACGAGTTCGCCTGCGGCGAGGTCAGCCGCCAGTTGTGCCTCTCGATCCGCCGCCCGTTCCATGGCGTGGCCACGGAGCCGATCGAGCCCCTCCTGGATCCGGTCCACGTCGGCCGCGGTCTGTTGCAGCACGCGCGCCGCGTCCTGCCTCTGGCCCGTCTCCTGATAGGCATGGGCAACGGCGATGCCAACCTCGATCGTGCTCTGCAACTTGCCGATCTCCTCCAACTCCCGACGTTCGTAAGCGGCCAGGATGGGGAGGGCGACAGCTTCGCGACGCAACTGGTCCGCCTCGTCCATGAGCGCGACGAAGTGGGCCTGGTCGGTCTCCGCGCCGGTGTTCAGGTAACGAAAGCCGGAAACGAACTCGCTGAGGATGGTGGAGACCGTACGCTGGACGACGTCGTACTCGTCGCGCAGCAGTCCCACCGCTTCACGGCTGCGGCTGTTGGTGTGCTGAAGCAGGTAATAGGAGACGCCCCCAGCCGCGGCCAGCAGGAGCAGGCAACTCGTGAATCCCAGCATCAGCCTGCCGCGAATGGTGCGGATCCGCGGTAGCAACTGGAGATGACGACGCCATGCCGCGAGGCGGTCGGTGGTCGGCGTGGGTTGGGCGAGCGTCGTCATCGTGCCCCTACTGTCGTGACCACGACGGACTTGTCGACAGCGTCCTGATCGGCGTCGAAGACGACGCGTCCGGCGGCGCCGTCCAGTGCTGCGCGACCGTTGCCCACCCTGGCAATGGCATCGCGGATCCTGCGTCTATCGGTGCCGACGTCGCGAATGGCGAGACCGATGATGGTGGCTGCATCGTAGGCGAGCGCGGCTCGCTGATCGGGAAGCCGACCGTATGTGCGCTGGAAGGTCGCGATGAATGCTCTTGCCTCGGCGCTGGCCGGCTGGAGGGCGTCGAAGAAGGCCGTGTAGCGAGCGCCGGCAAACTCCTCGGCCTCGTCGGCCAGGCCGGACACCGCGTCGCCGCCAACGAAGGCCACGTCACCGGCGCCGGCGGCGCGCAGTGCCCGTATGGCCATCACGGCGTCCTCGGTGCTGCCGGGAAAGAGCAGGACCTCCACTCCGAGCTGCCGTATGTAGGCCGCGTACGCCGCCCACTCGGTGGCGTCCTTGACGTATGGGTCGCGCTGGAGCACGGTCCCACCGGCGGCCAGGAAACTGGCGGCGAACGCCTTCGTCCAATCGCGGCCATAGGAGTCGTTGCGATAGATGACCGAGGCGCGGCGCAACTTGAGGCTGTCCACCACGTAGCGGGCGACGGCCTCGCTTGCCGAGAGATCGGTGGGACAGATACGGAAGAACCACTTGCTGCGGCCGGTCAACTGGGCGCTGGTGGCGGTTGGCGAGACCATGGCCACTGCGTGTTCGCCGCCATGCTCGACGTCTTCGTAGACCGGCAGCGCTTCCAGCGACGTGCCACTCTCCGGATGGCCCACGACGGCGACCACCGACGGATCTCTCTGAAGCCGGGTGGCTATGTCGATGGCGCTGCTGACGTCGCCCGGTGTGCGCCTCATGACAATCGCCGGACCGGTGCCGCGTCCGGCGTTCAGTTCAGCCACGGCGAGCTCGACTCCCTGATAGATGCTCTCCATGCCGGGCCGGGCGGGATCGAGAGCCACGCCGATGGCAACGGTGTCCCTCGGCGTGGCGCCCCGGTCGTTGCCCTGCTCGCCCGGCTCCGCATTGCCACCGCAGGCTGCCAGCAGACCGAGGAGCAGTGCGACGGCAGGAACGTTTCGCCAGCGGCGGATGCCATCGGCTCGACGCAGGGGGGCGGGGGTCGCGCCGGGAGGTTGAGACATGGGTAGCAGGGGGCGGACGGGATGGCGCACGGAACTCCGGCCAGATGGTGCCGGGAACGACTCCCAGCGGCACGTACTCCGTCGGCAGGACGATCCCGTTGGTGCGGTGGTCACTGCCGCCGCGGCCCGGATTGCCCAACAGGTAAGGAATTGCCCGATCAATTGTAGGGGAAACTTGTTTCCGCACCATTGCTCCGGTACGTTATGGGTGCACACCCCCTCCAACGGCGCCCGGACGCATGTCCAGTCCGTCGGATCAGGCGTTCAGGGCTCGAGCGCCATGATTCTGATTGACAGGCAGCGGCACTTTCGGGCGCGCCGTAGACGTCGCTTACCAGGAACAGGGATGACTCCGATTCACCGTTCGCGTCAGCGCATGACGGCCGTGGCGCTGGCCGTGTTACTGCTGACGTTGGCAGCGTGCTCCCAGGAATATCCGAACTCGACGTTCCATACCAATACCGAGTTCAACGCCGCGATCGACCATCTGTGGAACCGACTGATGTTCTTCGGTACGCTGGTGTTCGTTCTCATAGAGGGGCTGCTCATCTATGCCGTCTTCCGCTACCGGCGTCGGGAGAACAGCCCGGTACCCAAGCAGGTGCATGGCAGTGCGACCCTGGAAATCCTCTGGACGGCTATCCCGGCACTGATCCTCGTCTTCATCGCCGTGCCAACCGTGCGGACGATCTTCGAGACGCAGGCCGATGCGGCTGCCGGTTCGCTGCAGGTCGAGGTGATCGGCCATCAGTGGTGGTGGGAGTTCCGCTATCCCGAACTGGGCATCACGACCGCCAACGAGCTGTATCTGCCGGTTGGCCGCACGGTGAACTTCGAGCTGAAGACGCACGACGTCCTCCACAGCTTCTGGATCCCGCACCTGGGCGGCAAGCGGGACCTGATCACCAACCGCACGAACTACCTGTGGTTCACGCCTGACACGAGCATGGCGACCAAGGTCCAGAACGGATTCTGCGCTGAGTTCTGTGGCGAGTCGCACGCGAACATGAAGTTCAGGGTGTTCACGGTCACGCCGGAGCAGTTCGAGTCGTGGGCAGCGCATCAGGCGTCGCCAGCGGTGTTCGGGGCGACCGTACCGGCCGCGGCACCACCGGCCGCTGGCACCGCGGCAGACTCGGCTGCGCCGGCGGCTGCCGCTGCCTCGCCGGCTGGCGCGACGCCGGTCATGCTGGCGAGCGCTGGTGGATTCACCTTCGCCGAGGCCGACCTGCCGCGCTACGCCCGGCCAATGACGCCCATCCCGGCGTCGATCAGGCGCCTGCCTCCCGGCATGACCGGTGATCCGGTGCGTGGGCAGGAGGCCTATCAGTCGACATCGTGCATAGGCTGCCACGCAATTGCCGGTACGCCATTCAACATGGCGAACATCGGGCCAGACCTCACGCACGTCGGGAGCAGGACCACGATCGGGGCCGGCCTGTACCCTAATGACGCGGAGCACCTGGCGATGTGGATCAAGAACTCGCGGGCGATGAAGCCTGGCGTCGTCATGCCGACCCTTGGCACCAACGAGTTCGACCCGGTCACGAAATTGAAGATATCCAGCGGTCTGTCTGACCAGCAGGTGGCCGACATCGTGGCTTACCTGATGGCGCTGAAGTAGCCGCCGCAACACACGCGAAGGAACGGAGACTCACCATGGCAACCATTGCTGCCGCTCCCACTTACGCGCCGTCCACGGCGGCGTCGAACACGGGGATGTGGAGCTGGATAACGACCGTCGATCACAAGCGGATCGCCGTGATGTACCTGTACACGTCGCTCTTCTTCTTCATGTTCGGAGGACTGGAGGCGGTGATCATCCGTACGCAGTTGATCGCCCCCAACGGGACGATCCTGAACGCGGAGATCTACAACCAGCTCATGACGATGCACGGCACGACGATGATCTTCCTCGCCGTCATGCCGCTGTCCGCCGTGTTCTTCAACTTCCTGATACCGCTGCAGATAGGCGCCCGTGACGTGGCCTTCCCACGGCTGAATGCGTTCAGCTACTGGGTCTATCTTTTTGGCGGTATCGTGATCACGATGCCGATCTTCTTCGCCCTGGCTCCCAACGCCGGGTGGTTCGGCTATGCGCCGCTGACGACGCCCCAGTTCTCGCCGGGCGTGAACATTGACTACTGGGTGATCGGGCTCCAGATCCTGGGCATCAGTTCGCTCGCAGCCGGCTTCAACTTCATCACGACGATCATCAACATGCGCGCGCCAGGTATGAACCTGATGCGCATGCCGATCTTCACGTGGATGGCGCTGGTCACGCAGTTCCTGATCATCCTGGCCTTCCCGGCGATCACCGTCGCGCTGATCTTCCTGCAGTTCGACAGGTTCTTCGGCACGCAGTTCTACGCGATCGCCGCCGGGGCCGATCCGCTGCTCTGGCAGCACCTGTTCTGGATCTTCGGACACCCGGAGGTCTACATCCTGGTCCTGCCAGCCTTCGGCCTGGTCTCCGAGATCATCCCGACCTTCTCGCGGAAGCCGCTCTTCGGTTACCCCGTCATGGTGTACTCGGGAATCCTGATCGGCTTCCTCGGGTTCGGGGTGTGGGCGCACCACATGTTCGCCGTCGGCATGGGCCCCATCGCCGACACGATGTTCTCGATGATGACGCTCCTGATCGCCATCCCGACCGGGGTGAAGATATTCAACTGGATCTCCACCATGTGGGGAGGGGCGCTGCGCTTCACGACGGCGATGCTCTTCGCCATCGGTCTCGTGTCACTCTTCACGATCGGTGGCATCTCCGGCGTCATGCACGGTTCGCCGCCGGCTGACCTGCAGCAGACCGACACCTACTTCGTTGTCGCGCACTTCCATTACGTGCTCTTCGGCGGCTCCATCATGGCCATCTTCGGCGGCATCTACCTGTACTTCCCGAAGATGTTCGGCCGGCTGATGAACGAGACGCTCGGCAAGTGGCATTTCTGGCTCTACTTCATAGGCATGAACCTGACCTTCTTCCCGATGCACTACGCGGGAATGCTCGGGATGCCGCGGCGCATCTACCGCTATGACGGCGGCCAGGGCTGGGAGTTGTTCAACCTGATATCCACCATTGGCTCCTACATGCTCGTGGTGGCGACGGCGATCTTCGTCTACAACTTCTTCAGGAGCAGGCGTTCGGGCGCCATCGCCACGAGCGATCCGTGGGGTGCGGGCACGCTGGAGTGGTCCATCCCGTCGCCGGCGCCGGAATACAACTTCGCCGAGATCCCGACGGTGCGTTCGCGCTACCCGGTCTGGGACATCAAGAGCTCGGAGCACGGCGCGCACGAGATCCCGCATGGCGAGCTGGGCGAGATCCACATGCGCGATCACAGCATGGATACGGCGTCCACGGAGGTCGAGCCGGCGCCGAAGAGCGCGAAGGAGCTCGGCATCGTCCTGCCCAACAACACCGTCATGCCGGCGATCGCCGCGCTGAGCATAGCTCTCAGCTCCCTCGGCTTGGTATTGATGAGGAATGAGAACAAGACGGTCGGAGTCGTCTGGTCGGTGGTCTCGGCCATCATGATCTTCGTGAGCATCTACTACTGGATGACGACGCCGCTCGAGGATGAGCACTAGCAGCGGCGAGGGATCGCGGTGCCGGATGTAGCCCCGCGATCCCACTCCCACTCCGCTCTCGCAACCTGTAACCTGCAATCCGCAAACCGTGGCCACCACCGCGCACGCCGGCACAGTGGACCCCCACAAGGGGCATCACTACACCACCACCGGTCTCGACAACCGCAAGATCGGCCTCTGGGCGTTCCTGGGCTCCGAGTGCATGCTCTTCGGCACTCTCATCGCGACCTACCTGTCATACAAGGGAAAGAGCGTCGCCGGGCCGCGCCCGCATGAATGGGTCTGCGCGGCCACCAACGTCGTCTCCGATAGCCCGATCGCCAATTGCGTCGGACAGATGTTCACGCCCATCCTGGACATCCCGGTCACATCGGCATCCACCTTCGTGCTGCTGATGTCGTCGCTGGCGATGGTGCTGTCGCACAATGCCGTCGTTCACAAGAACGTTCCGAAGAACACCTTCTGGGAGAGGGTCCGCGGAAGTTCCAAGCTGTGGCTCGCCATGACGGCGTTCCTCGGCATGGCCTTCCTCGCCTTCCAGACATACGAGTTCACCTCGTTCTATCACGAGGGGCTCAAGCTGAGCACCAACCTCTTCGGCTCGTCGTTCTTCACGCTCACCGGTTTCCACGGCGGTCACGTCACCTTTGGCGTGCTCTGGCTCTGGACGCTCTTCGCGATCGACGTCAAGCGCGGCCTTGGCCCCGACGACGCGACGAACGTGGACCTGCTGGCACTCTACTGGCACTTCGTGGACGTCGTCTGGATCGCGATCTTCACGCTCGTCTACCTCATCAAGTAAACGAGGGGCTCCCATGGGACACTCTTCCGACCAGAGCGTGGCAGCACGACTGCCCGACGCCGAGGTGCACCACCCGACATGGCAGACCTACGTCTGGGTCGGCGTCCTCCTCACGGTCATCACGATCGTCGAGGTATCCGCCTACTATATCCCGGCCTGGGAGACGTCACGCGTCTACGTGCCGTCAATGCTCTTCCTGTCGTCGATCAAGTTCATAGTGGTCGTGCTGGTCTACATGCACCTCAAGTACGATCACAAGATCTTCCGGGCACTCTTCACCGGCCCGTTCGTCGTCTCGATAATCACCATCATCGCACTGCTCTTCCTGTTCGGTCAGATCTCGATCCAGGTTGGCGGAGCGGGTTGATCGCTCCTCGGGAACGCCAGCTCGAGCGGTGACCCGACAGACGATGCGAAGCGGGGCCCGGAGTCATGTGACTCCGGGCCCCGCTTCGCATCCTGACCGGTGGATCTCACCGGTGCATCTCGATCGTTGCATCTCGACCGTTGTGTCTCGACCGTTGAAACCCGATCAGGTGTTCGGGGCTGCTGGATCCGGAGCCGCCGCACTTGGTGGCGCGGCGACTCTCGCCGGGAATCAGGACTCCCGGCCGCTCAGGGCGAAGTCGACACGGCTGCCCAGCTTCGGGTGGGATCGCCAGAGATAGAGACCCATGAGAACAGTTGCGATCACGTTGGCGGCGCCGATCTGGTACCAGGCAAGGGAGCCCAGGGGAGACTCCGTGAGGAGCGCGGTCATCGTGTAGAATCCGAACTCGAAGACGACGAAGAGCAGGACCGCCCCGGACAGGATCGCCGTCTGCTTCCTCGCGGCGTGAATGATGCTCGTCGCGATGATGCCGACCACGATGAACGCGGCATAGTGCACGATCGTGTAGAACGTCACGACCAACAGCCGGGAATCGCCGCGGTCCGGTCCAAGGATGCTGAGCACTGAACGTCCGAGTATTTCCGGCGTGTAGAGCGGGTGAGCGGCTACCAGGTCCAGGATGAAGAACCAGACCGCCACCGAGGTGGCTCCGATGACGCCGGCGATGAAGCCTTCACGGTAGACGTTGTGCTTGCGCATCTGGCAGACCTCCTGAGGATCGGGTAGGGAACGGGGAGCTGCTCCTCTCCGTTCGGGCCCTCGACAGAATCTGGGACACCATGACAGAATCAATCTAGGGGAGATCAGGCAAAAATTCTCGCCGCATTTCCCCACCAGTCCTTCTGAACTTATTGCACTTCCGGGGCCGCGATCGTCCAACGGCCATCGGACGGGCCTCCCGGCCCGGGTGAGTGGCCCTCTCTCCGTAATCGTCCAGTGCCAACCAGCGCATCACCACCAGTTCCGGAGCTACCTGGGTTGGTCCCCGCCCAGGGCTCACCTCCCCCGCCTGCTCCCCTCGGGATCCACGTCAGTGATCGGCCTGTCCAGGGCCACCCGCTACCTGCGGCCGCGCCCCGACGCGAGCGGCTGGTATCGCTGGACGTCTTTCGCGGCCTCACCATTGCCGGGATGCTCCTGGTCAACAACCCGGGTAGCTGGGGCGCCATCTACCCGCCGCTGGAGCACGCGCCCTGGCACGGGTGGACGCCCACCGACCTGATCTTTCCGTTCTTCCTCTTCATCGTCGGTATCACCACTCACCTGTCGCTGTCCGCCCGACGCGCGAGGGGTGACGCCGAGCGTGCGCTCGTGCGGCAGGTGCTGCGCCGTGGTGCGCTGATATTCCTCCTCGGGCTCTTCCTGGCCTGGTTCCCCGGCTTCACCTGGGGCACCGTCGACGGCGTCACCGACCCCAGTTTCTGGGAGCGAGTCGTCGACCGCCTGCCGAATGTCAGGATCATGGGCGTACTCCAACGCATCGCCCTCGCTTACGTCCTTGGCGCCCTGCTCACGCTGCGTACCTCGCTCCGTGCCCAGGTGGTCATGCTGGCAACGATCCTTCTCGGCTACTGGGCCGTGCTCATGCTGATACCGGTGCCGGATACCGGCGCCACCGGCTTTGCCGCCATCGCCGACAGGTCCCACACCATTGCCGCGTGGACAGATCGGCTGCTGCTCGACTGGGGGCGCTTCGGGAACCATCTCTGGATCCAGGGCATAACCTGGGATCCGGAAGGGCCCCTGTCGACGATCCCCGCCGTCGGTTCCGTCATCCTGGGAGTCATCGCCGGCCGCTGGATTGGGCAGTCACGACCACTGGCCGAACGGCTGAACGGCCTCTTCGCCGTCGGCGCGATCGGAATGGTGGTGGGACTGATCTGGAACTGGGGCTTCCCGATCAACAAGAACCTCTGGACCAGTTCGTATGTGGTCTTCACCGCCGGCATGGCCGCGGTGGCCCTGGCCACCTGCCTCTGGTTGATCGAGGTTCGTCAGAGCACCTGGTGGACCCGTCCGTGGGTGGTGTTCGGGGTGAACCCCATACTGGCGTACGTGGGAAGCGGCCTCATGGCAAGGCTCATCTACTCGGTAATCAGGGTACCATTCCGGGGTGGTACGACGTCGCTCCAGGGCGCGATCCACGAGACGGCATTCGCATCCTGGCTGTCGCCCCGGAACGCGTCCCTGGCTTTCGCCCTCGCCTTCGTCCTCCTCTGGTACGGCGTGCTCGAGGTGCTCTACAGAAAACGAATCTTCCTCAAGGTCTGATTGTTGAAACAGCTACTGCCGTGGCGCGTCGTACGATGATGGAACGTATTCCGAACGGATCGGTCGCTGGCTCGTCGCAGCGTGGTGTATCACGAACGATGGTGCGTCGCCGCGCGCGTATGCTCCCGGTCGCGCTTCTGCTGACGCTGTTGTCCGCCGCCGCGACGCCGCCCTTCCCGGCGGGTGCGCAGGCGTCATCGGCGACGTCGCGAAAGGCGCCGGTGAACAGGGCGACGCCGCAGAAGGCACCAGTTCGCCAGCCCGCGGCACGCAGGCCAGCCGCGCCACCGGCACCCGCGCTCCGGGCCACCACACCGCGCAATGCGTCCGCGCTGGCGGCCGACCTTGGAGCGATCATCGGTGCCGCGACACGGGGCGGTGAATGGGGTGCGATGGTGATCTCGCTGACCCGCGGCGACACTCTCTACGCGCTGAACGCGGGCAGGTCGATGCAGCCGGCGTCGACCATGAAGCTCATGACGGCCGCGCTGGTGCTGGACCGCTTCGGTGCTGACCACCGCTTCGAGACCACGGTGCTGAGGGATGGTCCGCTCACCGCCGACGGCACGGTGCATGGCAACCTGATCCTGCGTGGGACGGGCGACCCGGCGTTCTCCGGACGCTACCTGCCCGGTGGCCCGGCCGCCGCGGTGGACATCCTTGCCAGTCTCGTGGCCGGCGCCGGCGTGCGCGCGGTAAGCGGTGACGTGATCGGCGATGCGTCGGCGTTCGAGCCGCGGCTCGTGCCGGCAGGCTGGAAGGAGAGCTACCTGCACCTGGCCTACGCCGCGCCGGTGTCCGCGTTGTCCATCAACGACAATCTGGTCTGGGTCACCTTCCAGCCCGGTTCCGTCGGCGGCCCCGCTCAGGTCACCTTCGATCCATCATCGAGCGGCGTGCCGCTGCTGAACTCGGTGACCACACGCAGCGGATCGGGGAGTTCGGTATCGGTGGTCAGGCGGAATGATGGCGGAATGGAGGCCCGCGGCTGGATAGGTTCCCGAGCGCAGCCCAGGCGGCTCCAGATGGTGATCAGTGACCCTGCTCCCTTCACCACCGGCGCCTTCCGCGACGCCCTGCTGCGCCGTGGTATCATGGTCGCCGGAAGTGCCACCCTGGGCGTCACGCCACCCGACGCCCGACCAGTTGCCGCCCTGCCCTCGGCGCCGCTGTCACAACTGGTCTCGGCAATGAACCGGGAGAGTATCAACCACTTCGCCGAACTCCTCTTCCGTAACGCCGCCCGTGGCCCGGACCTGTCGGGGATCGGCTCGGCCACCGCCGGTGACGAGGCGTTGCGCGAGTTCCTCTCGTCGCATATCGGGGCGCCCGCCAACGCCGTGGTGGCGGCCGACGGCAGCGGGCTCTCGCTGATGGACCGCCTCACTCCACGAGTGCTGACGCGAATGCTCGCCTATGCGCACGAAGCTCCGTGGGGAAGCGTCTTCCACGCCTCGCTCCCGGTAGCGGGAGAGAGCGAACTGCTCAGGACGCGCATGAGGCGCTCACCGGCCGAGGGCAACCTGCACGCCAAGACCGGCACCACCGACGAGATCATAGCGCTCGCTGGCTACACCACGGCCGAGAATGGTGAGATACTCGCCTTCACCTTCATCTACAACGGCCGCGACAGATGGAAGGCGCGCGAGGCAATCGATCGGATGGGCGAGACGCTGTCGGGGTTCGCCCGGGCAGGCGTCGCGAGCGTTGCGCCGTAGTCCGCCCGGGCATTCGCCACGCACCGGAAGGCGGCCGCGCGCGTCCGTGGTCCTGCATCCAGACGAGGCCGGCAGTGCCCCGCGTTGGATGCAGGACGGGCATCGGTCAGCGGTTGCCGACCATCGCCTGCGGGTTCAGGATCTCATCCAACTGCTCCCGTGTGAGCAGTCCGCGCTCGAGCACCAGCTCGAACACGCCGCGGCCGGATGCCAGCGCCGTACGCGCGATCTCGGTGGCCGGCTCGTAACCGATCACCGGCACGAGCGCGGTCACGATGCCGATCGAGTTCTCCACGAACCAGCGCATGCGGTCAGGGTTGGCCGTGATTCCCTCGACGCACTTCTCGCGCAGGATGACGCAGGCCCGGGTGAGCGACCGGAGCCCCTGAAGCAGGCGGAAGGCGATCACCGGTTCGAAGACGTTGAGCTGCAACTGCCCCGCCTCGGCAGCCATGGTCACCGTCACGTCGCCGCCTATGATGTCGAAGCAGACCTGGCTGACGACCTCCGGGATGACCGGGTTCACCTTTCCGGGCATGATCGACGAACCGGGCTGCATCGCCGGCAGGTTGATCTCGCCGAAGCCGGCGCGCGGGCCGGAGCTCAACAGGCGGAGGTCGTTGCAGATCTTGCTCAACTTCACGGCGCAGCGCTTGAGGACGCCCGAGAGTTGAACGAAGGCCCCCGTGTCGGAGGTGGCCTCAACCAGGTCCGGCGCCGTTATGAGCTCGAGTCCGGTGATCTCCGAGAGTCGGCGTCGCACCGACTCGGAGTAGCCGGGCGGCGCGTTGATGCCCGTGCCGATCGCCGTCGCACCCATGTTGATCTCGCGGATCAGTGCCTGAGCCTCGCCAAGCCTGTCCACATCCTCGGCCACCGTGTGGCCGAACGCCATGAACTCCTGGCCGAGCGTCATCGGCACCGCGTCCTGGAGCTGCGTGCGGCCCATCTTGAGGTGGGGAGCGAATTCCTCTCCCTTCACGTGGAAGGCGCCGACCAGGCCGCGCATGGCCTCCTGCAGATCATTGATGGCGTGATGTAGCGCCACCTTGAGCGCCGTCGGGTAGACGTCGTTCGTGCTCTGGCTGAGGTTCACGTGGTTGTTCGGATGCACGACGTCATACTCGCCGCGCTGACGATCCAGCAGCTCGATGGCGCGGTTCGCTATGACTTCATTGGCGTTCATGTTCGTGGACGTGCCCGCGCCACCCTGGATCATGTCGACCACGAAGTGCTCGTGGTGACGCCCGGTGCGTACCTCACGCGATGCACGGATGATGACGTCGGCGATCTCGGGCTTGAGAAGTCCCAGCTCCTGGTTGGCTCCGGCGGCAGCCTCCTTCACCGCGGCCAGGGCCTCGACGAGTAGCGGAAACTCGCGCAGGGGCACCCCGGTGAGGGGAAAATTCTCCAGCGCGCGCAACGTCTGGACGCCATACAGCGCCTGCTCGGGTACCTCGCGCTCGCCCAGCAGGTCGTGCTCCACCCGGGTGCGTCCACTGCCGAAGCCGAGCATGCGGCCGCGGCCCACGAGCGTGGCGTCAGCGGCACGGAGACGGCGTGCGATGGCTCGCGCAGCGCGCGCTACCAGCGTGGCGTAGAGCGCCGGATCCTCGGCCAGCAACCGCTCCAGTTCGGCGATCGGGAAGCGAACGAGCGTCGAATTCTTCAGGGTGCGTGCGGTGCTTCCGTGCAGTCCATCCTCGAGCAACACACCCTCACCCACGGCCTCGCCGGCGCCGAATGTCGCCAGCCGGATCGACCGGCCGTCCAGGCCGTGTTCGATGGCCACCGAACCACTCGTCAGGATCAGCAGATGGCGCCGCGGATCGCCCTCGGCGAAGATGACGGCGTCGCCGTCGAACGTGATGATGTCCCCGACGGTGGCCAGGCGCTGGAGCTGCGCCGGCGACAGGCCAGCGAGAAAGCTCAGCCCGGCCAACTGGTCGGCGGTGGGTTGTGTAGGCATCCAGGAAATCTAGCCTTTCCAATGCCGCCGCGCCGCCCCGGTGCCACCCACCTGCCCGACCGTCCCGGACAACCGGCAACCGCCGTCAGGTACCGTGGTTCGGCGGTCATCGGCGGGCGCCGGACCGGCCACCCGCGCCAGCGGCCAGTCTGGTCGCTGCCGTTCCCCAGCCAGGCTACATGCGGAAGGTCCCGACGAGGGAGTCCAG
>CALCHX010000209.1 GCA_937906875.1 uncultured Gemmatimonadota bacterium
ATTGTCGCCGTTGGTGTACCCGACGGCATCGAAGCGCTTGAGGAGGTTACGAAGAAGAACCGCGGACATGTTGATTCCCCCTGACTCATGCATGGCCGGCCGCTGGCCGGGCCATCGGTCTACTACAACGAACAATCTGGGGATTCGAACGAACCCAACATAGCATTCACCCCAGTGTCTGTCAAAGGTGACAGTTGCGCCGAGCGGGAGGGAGGCGGCCGACTGGGGATCTCGGCCGCCTCAGCGAGGAGGAGGGATGGGGAGGGAGGGAAATTCGCGGAGTCTGTGCTGCGCACAATTGCCTGCGGGTCGTCGGGTTTGTTCTTTCGGGCCAGCTCACGAAGAGCTTCGGCAAGCTCTTCGATCCAGGACCGCTCGTCGAAGTCAGCACCTTCATCCTTGCGGACCGCGTCTGGCGACTGGCCGGCGTCACGCGACGGGTTTCGATGTTGCTCGTCCGGCTCCTCGATAGCGTATTGAAAATTCGTGACGAGTTGCCGGGCTAGCCGATTGACCATGCGGTCTCTCCTGTAATGACGAGTCGCGTGTGCCAGCTGTCGCTGCCGTCGAACTACTCGATCGACATGCCGTATTTTGTCGGAAGCTGGGCTGGCCCACATCAGTGGAATTGCGCATTTCCCGGACGGTGTTCGGAAAAGCGTTCGATACGTAGCCTTACGGAGAGTTCAGGACGCCTGCGCGCGCAGCCCGGCCAGGATCAGATCGATCGTGCGGTCGGACGCACGGCGAAGCTCGTCCGGCGCGGCGATGCCCGAACGCACCGCCTCGACCAGCCCGACGATGCTGAGTAGCAGGGTGCGCGCTTCCTGCGCCGCATCGACGCCCGCATCAAGCCCGGAAATGGCATCAATGAGCGGCGCTTCGAGGGTGGCCGCCAACGGGGGCACATCTGCCGTACCGGCTGCCCGGGCGGGCCGCAGGGTGAAGACGAAGTGGAACGCATCAGAGGACAGCAGTGCCGCATCAACGAGGTCACGCCATGTTCGGCGCAGACGCTCCTCAGCACTGAGATTGCGCGGCAAGCGACGCAGGTGCGCCACGATATCGTGCGCGGAAGACTCCGCCACCTGATAGAGCAGATCGTCCTTGTCGCGGAAGTAGAGATAGATCGTGCCGTGCGTGATGCCGGCCTCTTCGGCGACGCGACGAATGGAGAGCCTCCCACCGTTGCTCAGCACGAGCGCGCGTGCCGCTGCGAGGATGGCAGCACGAGTCGCGACCGGGTCACGTGCGTTTGTCGTCGGTTCGTTCGCGGTCATTCGCCTCCTGGTGGCGCGCATTGCTGGCGGCAGGCTAGCCTGAGTATCGCAGACGCGCGGCGCAGGTTGACATCGCAGAGAGGCGCTGGTATCGTCTTAGGCACAACTGAATAGACCCTGCGCTCATCCAGAGTGGTGGAGGGAATCGGCCCTTAGAAGCCCGGCAACCGGCGTCATGTACGTGCGGTGCCAAATCCGCCGGAACCAGGTTCCGGAAGATGAGCAGTGTGAGCATCCACCACCTCACCCAGGTGGTGTTTTTGTTCTTCCTCTCCGGCGCAGGGTGCAGAGGCTTTGACGAGGACGAGTACACGGATCACTGCCGGTCTAGCGAGCCACGTATGGTGGAAGGTGGCACTGTCAGCCCGTGGAATATGACCTCTGAGCTGCATTCTGAACCGCGCCGAGCCGCGAACGACACCGTATCACCACGATACGCGCCGATCGTATTCGCCATATCGAACGCCAAGTAGGAATCGCCGGAACGCCCCCGATACAGGGCGATGTGTGCATGACATGCACCAGCTGAGTCTGTCGTTGCGAAACGACGGTAAAGCGGGGTGGTACCACGGGCAAGGCCCGTCCCCGCGCGGGGGCGCCGCGCCGTTGTCTATGCGCGCTCCCACCAGTCGACTTGGACGACGAGCAGGGAGAGCTGCGAAAGATGACGAACATTACGCCGATCGACACCCATACGTCTGCATCCACAACAGCAGGCTATGGCATTGCAGCTCCGGGAATTGACTGGGCTGCCAGCCCGGCCCAACAGGCTCTGCGCATCGCGACACCGTCCGATCCGTTCGTTACCGAGAACGGCGCGACGCTCGACGATGTCGTCCTCGCCTACGAGACGTGGGGAACGCTGGCACCGGCACGCGATAATGTCGTGCTCGTGTTTCACGCGCTCACCGGCGATTCGCATGCCGCTTCGCACCCGGAGATTCCCGGCGATCGCGTCGGCTGGTGGGAGCCGCTGATCGGCAGCGGTCGACCACTCGATACCGATCGCTTCTTCATCATTTGCGCCAACACGCTGGCATCGTGCTACGGCTCAACCGGACCATGCACCTTCGCGCCGGACGGCGAGCGCTGGGGCACGCGTTTCCCGGCCGTGACGGTCCGCGACCAGGTGAACGCCCAGCTCCGGCTGCTGGATCGGCTGGGGATCGATAGCCTGGCTTGTGCCATCGGCGGCTCGCTGGGTGGCATGGAGGCGGTCGAGCTTGGCGCGACCGCGCCCGATCGTGTGCGACGGCTAGTCGTTGTCGCCGCATCGGGGCGCTTCCATGCGCAGGGCATCGCCTTCAACGAAATTCAGCGACGGGCGATCATGCTCGATCCGACCTGGCAGGGCGGCGCATATGGCGAGCAGCAGCCCGCCGGCGGCGTGGCACTGGCGCGCATGGTCGGG
>CALCHX010000210.1 GCA_937906875.1 uncultured Gemmatimonadota bacterium
TGTGAGCGGCCATCGAAGCACCTCCGATCCGTTCATGCAGGCGCCGATGTGCGCCGCGAAATCAATTGGCCGAGGCTAGCACATATGCCCGTGTCGGCGCCGGATACGGCCTCGGCCCGGTGCGTGGAGCCGGAGCAGTGACCTCTGGCCCTGCCAGGGCGTGATGCGCAGCGCGAGGATCGCGTCATGACGGAAACCTCACGCCGGACGGCCTGCGGCGTCGTCGGATGACCGGGAGCAGGATCACGCGGGCCACCTCGACCGACATGATGGAGATCGCCTCGGACATCGGCCCGGCGCCGCGGCAGATGGGGGCGGTCTTGTTTCTCGCGGCCGGAGGGTCCCTCGAGCCGGACGCGGTGCGGGTCGCTATTGCCCGGCGTGTCGGCGGGATCCGCCGGTTGCGACAGCGGCTCATGCGCACGCCGTGGGGGTGTGGCCGGCCGGTCTGGGACGACGATCCGGGGTTCGACGTGGCCGACCACGTTCGCTCAGCGACGTGCCCGCCGCCGGGTGACCGTGCCGCGGCGCTGGCCGCCGCCGTCGAGATCCTCGGCCGCCGGCTGCCGCCGCGGCGCCCGCTGTGGGAGGTGACCGTGCTCAAGGGGCTGGCCGACGGTGGCTGCGCGCTGGTGGTGGTGCTTCACCACGTGCTGGCCGATGGGATGGGCGGGCTGGCATTACTGGCGCGGCTGGTGGATGGCGGGCCACCTGCGCCGCCGGACTCACCCACGGGGCAGGTTCCCGGCACCGTCGGCCTTGCCCTGGATGCCGCCGCCTCGCGGCTCCGGGCCGTCGGTCGCCTCGGGACACTGCCGCGCACGGTGCGGGCAGCAGTCGCGGAACTGCGGTCCGGATCCGCGCCGAGGGCGGCTCACTGCTCGCTCAACCGTCCCGTCGGGCTGCGCCGGTCGATGATCAGCGCGACGGCCGACCTTGCGGCGGTGCGAGCGGCGGCGCGACTCGATGATGCGACGGTGAACGACGTGATGGTGACTGCGATCGCCGGCGCCGTCGACGCGCTGCTGGCACGACGCGGCGAACATGTCGACCCCGTCGTCATCTCCGTACCCGTCTCCGGGCGTCAGCTGGCGGCAGCCGCCACACTGGGCAACCATGTCGGAGTCACGCCTGTCGCGGCGCCCACGGGCGTCAGCCCGCAGGCGTGTCTGGCCGCGGTCGCTGCCGCGACCCGCAGGCGCAGGAATCAGGAGCGGGGCGCGTCCGCTGCGCTGCTCGCTCCGGCGTTTCGGGCGCTCGCAGCCGTGCACGTCGTGCGTTGGGTGGTCAATCACCAGCATCTCGTCCACACGTTCGCGACCAACCTGCGGGGTCCGGACGTGCCGGTGTCGTTCCTGGGTGCGACTGTGAGCGACATCGTGCCGCTCAACGTACTGGCCGGGAATGTGGCCGTCGACTTCGCCGTCCTGTCCTACGCCGGTTCGATCACGATCACTGCGACGGCAGACCCGGACGTCGTACCGGATCTGGACATTCTCGCAGACGCGCTCGTCCGGCACCTCGACCAGCTGTGCGGACAAGTGTCACTGTGAGCGGTGGGTGGTCTCGGCGGCGGCGGCGGGCGGTCGGGGCGGGCGCCGTCGGTCACCTTGGGCCTGCGATGGCGAGCCGTCGGGCGCGCGTGCGCGACGATCGCCGGCAGCCGTTATACTTGTCTGGCGCCGATACCGTGACGCACTGCGCCCGTAGCTCAACGGATAGAGCATCTGACTACGGATCAATCCCCGGCGACACCTCGCGGGCCACTCGTGACGACACCGAGTGGCCTTTCCCAATTCTGGTGAAAAACGTTCGCGTACAAGCGATATCGCCATTTCACGTAGCCAGTACGTGCCGCTCGGGGAACCGTGCGGAGCCGGACGCCATGAGGCCGTCGGGGCCCGGCTTGGGTCCCGGACACAGATTCGCCCTCTCGCGTGGACACAGATTCGGCCCGTCGTGCGGAAAAAGGCTCCGTGAACGCCGGTTGCGCCAACTGTCGGGCGCCGGACGGTCGCCCGCCATGACCAGACAAGCGATACGTCCGATGCCGCGCCCACCGCTCGGCAAACCTACCCGCGTGACCCCGGCGCCGCCCCGCCGCACCACCAACCCTGCCACGCGCCCGATGCAGCCGCTGCAGCTGCCGCCGTTGCCCGCCGGCCAGCCCACACCGGCCCCGCCGCAATCGCCGAGCCCGGCGCCGAAACCGGCGACGGACAGGACGGGCCTGCCCACGCTGCTGCGCCGCGAGACGATCCAGCGGCGCTATGACCTGGACGACACCGAGTTCACGGCCCTTGTCTCGGCCGGCCTTCTTGCCGAAGTACGGGTGGCGGCGGCCCTGCCCCGCTACCGGGCATGCGACGTTGCGGCACTGGTCGAGGAGAATGCGGAAATGGCGTCATGAGCGAGACCCGGTGGTCCGGCCCGTATACGCACGCGAAAGGCGCCGACGGCGCCCGGCTGGCATGGAAGCCCCGAGCCGGCGGCGACAAGGGCGTGACCGGGGCGGTGGCCTACGTGGTGCGGTGGCGTGTGCAGGGCATCGACAATCCGCGCAAGCGGACCTTCGACGACGTACACGCCGCTGCCGGGTGGGCCCGGCGCATCACCGCCGCGAAGGTCCTGTTCAGTGCCGCCGACGACCGCGGCTGGCCTATCGAGGCCGCCCCGCAACCAGGCGCGCAGCTACCGGCCGGACCGGGCCGAGCGGCGCCCGACGGGGCCGCCACCCCGGCGGATGGCAACCAGCCCAGACGCGACGCATCCGCACCGGTCGCTGGCCCGGCTGCGGATGGCGTCGAGCCGGAAGTCACAGCCGACCGCGCGCCGGTCGACCTCGGCGCGCTACCCAGTGGCACGACTGCCGGTTCGGATTTGCCCGGGCGCTCTGTCGCGGACTTCGTCGATGAGCTTGTCGCGGTCTACCGGCCGGCCTGGGAGCAGCGGCGTCAGAATCGGTGGTGGATCGACCAGCTGGAGACGTTCAAGGCCTGCTACACCTACGCGTCGGACGACCCGAGGGTCGGGCAGTGGGGCATCCGCGCGGGGGATAGTAAACACTTCCGGCTGCTCGCTCCCGACGGCTCCGATTTCGATGAGGCACTGATCATGCGGCGCGCCACGAACCTGGCCGCGGCGCACCGCAACCGGCAGCGGGCGGGGAAATATCAGCGCCTGCACGCCGAATACGAGGCCAAACTTGCCGCCTGGCAGGCGAGGAGTGGGTACAAGGGCCGCAAACCGGTACCGCCGACGCCGCCGCAACTGGAGACCGAGCACGCCGCCGACCGGGTGCTCATCAAGGCCAACACCGAACAGCGATTCCGCACCGCGAGCAGCTTTGTGTTCGACAGGGCCTTCGACGGTGGCCTCTTCCCGCCGGGCCCGAGCCCGTACCGGCGGTGGAATCCGCGCGGCAGCGGCGGGCGCGCCACCCGGTCGACACCCTTCCGGGCGCCCGAGCGTGCCACCGCCCATTCCCGGAACTTCCCCGGCGCGGGATTTTGGGTGGACCTCGGCGATGTGCTGGCCGAGACCGGCCGGCGCGCCGGGGAGGGACTGCGCGCCGGCGAGCGGTATCGCATCATGCCGCTAGTGGTATGGCAGCTCGCTCCACGACCCGGCGAGGTGTCCCGCCTGCGCATCGAACACCTACCGGCGGGCGGCGGCACCGCGCAGATCGAACCCGAGCCCGGCTACCACTTGAAGGCCCGCCCGACGGGCGAGATCCGGTCGGTGCCGCTGAGCCGACTGGTTGCGTCGCTGGTCCACGCGCACGTCGCAAGCGGGCTTGCCGCCGTCGACGGCACCCTCTTCGTATCGCCCGAGGGCATGGCCCTGGACTGGGGCAATTTCTATGTCGCCTACCTTCGGCCGGGCATCGCTCGGCTCGAGACGGACCTGTGGGGGCCGCAGCCGGCGCTGCACCCGGGCAAGTCATACGACCTGCGCAAGGCCGGCATCACGACCTGGATTGCACAGGGCGCCGACACCCTCGAGGCCGCGCGATGGTCCGGCCACACCGAGCAGGAGCTGCTCACCAGCTATCGCGGACTGATCTCCGGTGTGGGGCGCAGGGCCATATGGACCGACATCGACACGACCGTGGAAGATGCGCTATGCGCCGACCCGCCACGAGGCGACGGCCCGCTGGCTCGTCACATACGCGCATGGCTCGACGGAGCGCGGTGACGTAAGGGGGGATAGGGACATTAGTTCCCGCCTGCTGTTTGTTGGCTTGCCGATTCCTGACCTGCGGCGATTTTTCGGACAGTCCGTCTGTGATCTTGGGACGGCTTATCGGAAGTCTTCAGGCTCGGCGGGGCGTGAAGGCCCTTGCCAAGATCCAGCGGACGAGGCCACTGTCGGCGCACTACGGGGTGGCACTATCTCCTTGCAATTCACCTATGAGTTATAAGGAGATGGAAGTCTTATGCGAACTGATCCGCCGGCGCTGCTTCCCCTGCTGCGCTCACAAGTACAGGGCAACCTGCTCGCTCTGACCTACCTGAACCCCACACGGGAGTACACGGTGACCGAAGCGGCCCGTCGCATTGGCGCGTCAGTGAAGGCTACGCAGCAGGAGATAGCGCGCCTCACCACCGCGGGAATCCTGGCAGACCGTCGCCACGGAAACAACCGGCTGGTGCGGGCAGTGACCGACTCGCCGCTGAGTCGGCCGTTGACGGATCTGCTCGTGGTGACCTATGGCCCGCTGCCGGTCATGGCCGAGGAGCTGCGCGGAGTGCCCGGAATCGACTCGGCATACCTGTACGGATCGTGGGCCGCCCGCTACAGCGGAGAGCCGGGCCCACCGCCTAACGACGTCGACGTGTTGGTCGTTGGCGAAGCTGACCCTGACGATCTCGACCTTGCCGCACAACGGGCGGAGGCCCGTCTCGGCGGGCGCGAAGTAAATATCAGACGCGTGCGTGCCCGCGCTTGGGAGCAGCAGCCGGGTACCGACGCGTTTCTGGTTTCGGTCCGGGCGCACCCGCTGGTCAGACTGTCCATCGACGACGCCGAGGTCGGCACATGAAATGGAATCAGGGTCGCGCCGAAATCGAGAAACTGCTTGCAGACAAGCATCTGCAGCGGATCCCTGCCAGTCGGCTCCGACGTCGTTCACGTCGGTCGAGGATCGGGTGCGGGAGTTGCTGGCGGCGGCGCCGTCGATGCCGGCGACGGTGATCGCGGAGCGGATCGGCTGGACCGGCTCCGGGCGGTGGCTGCGTCAGAACGTGGCCCGGATCCGGCCGGAGTATCGCCGGGTTGACCCGGCGGACCGGCTCACCTGGTCGGCGGGGGACGCGGCGCAGTGTGATCTGTGGTTCCCGCCGGCGAAGATCCCGCTGCCGAACGGCACCGCGAGTCTGTTGCCGGTGTTGGTGATGGTGGCGGCGTTCTCCCGGTTCACGATGGCGGTCATGCTGCCGACCCGGAAAACCGCGGATCTGCTGCTGGGCATGTGGCACCTGCTCGGCCAGCTCGGGGCGGTGCCGCGCCGGCTGATCTGGGACAACGAGGCCGGCATCGGCCGCGGCAAGCGCAAGGCCG
>CALCHX010000211.1 GCA_937906875.1 uncultured Gemmatimonadota bacterium
TACGAGATATTGGCGTGACTGGAGTTCAGACGTGTGCTCTTCCGATCTATCGCAATCCGAAATCCGTTTGATTACCGAGGAGAACACTGCGAGAGCGCTGACTGGACACTAGCGACAGAAGCTATCGGGACAAGGCAAGGATACGGATAGACAGCCGGCGGCGCGAGCGTGGCGCCTCGGGGCGCTTGGTGTTGAGCGGGGATCGAGATGAGTAAAATTGTGAACTTGGACGGGCCCCATCGTCTTCGTACCACTTGTATGGTGGTGCGTAGTTCGGCGTGGAGGTAGCTGTCGGCAGGCTTAGGGCCAATGATCGGCTGGAAATGGACGTGAGGACGCAGGATGGCAGCGAATACTGGAAATAGCACTAGCGAGAGACTATGGGACGCTGCTATCCGCCTATTCGATCGAAAGGGTTTCGCGGCCACAGGAATTCGCGAACTCGCCAGCGAGGCCGACGTGTCGATCTCGGCTCTCTATCATCACATGGATACCAAGAACTCACTGTTGCGTGATTTGATGTTGGAAGGAATGAACACGCTTCTGACGCCGGCGAGAGCTCTCCTCGAATCGCCTGGGTCGCCGGTGGTGGACCTGTTGGGCCTCATCAGGATACATGTCGCGTTCCATTGCGAACGGTCAGCACTCGCGAAAGTTACGGACGTTGAGCTCCGGTCACTTTCCGCAGAAGATCGGCAGTCGATCATCAAATTGCGGGATGAATATCAGAAGCTCTGGTTCGACACGATAGTTCGCGGTTGCACCGAAGGTGTATTTGCGATTAAGGAACCACGACTGGCGACGTTCGCACTTTTGGAAATGTGTACTGGTACGTACCACTGGTATTCGCCGGAAGGGCATTACTCAGTCGAACAGATTGCGCGCTATTATGGTGCTCTCGCTCTCAATATGCTCGGACACGGAGCAGCTGGCTCCGATGTCGGCGGCGCGTCCGTATAGGAGATTATCCGGATTTCGGTGTAACCGGAGTTTCGCGAATTACAGGTCCTCGGCGGCCGGCATGCGGTCGGCGAACGTAATGGCGAATGCTTTTATAGCGCGGGCTTTCACCGCATGGTCCATCGAGGCGTGCCCGGCGGGGCACCTCCGGCGTGCCCGGGGAACCTTCGGGTCCAGCGAGCGCATCACGAGATAGACCGTGTTGAGCGCGGCCTGCTCCGGCGGGAAATTGCTCCGTGCCCGCACCGCTCGGCGGACCCGAGCATTGAGCGATTCGATCGCATCGGTCGAGCACGGCACTTTGAGGATCCCGATGTCGTAGTCGAGAAACGGGGTTAGCTGCTCCCAGGAGGATCGCCAAAGCCCTGATGTCGCAAGGTATTTCGGTGCCCGTTCCGCATCGGACTCTGCGAATGCCGCGAAAGCCGCCGTGGCCGACGGTGTACATAGGTCTGAGCTCGCGGGCGATACGGTCCGGGGATTTCTTCGAAGCGTAGCGGAACGTTCCGCGGATCAGATGGATGATGCACGTTTGGATGGTGGCCAGCAGGAACACTGCGTTCGCCGAGTCGGTCAGCCCCTTCAGCCCGTCGCAGACGATGAAGAAGATGTCCTGCACGCCGCGGTTCTTGATCTCGGTCAGAACGCTCATCCGGTACTTCGCGGACTCGCCCGCCGGTCGCTACCGGCCCAGATCCCGAGCACATCGCGGTGGCCCGCCAAGTCGACGCCGATCGCCGCGTCGAAGGCCTGGTTGGCGACTTGGGGCACCTCTAGCTTGCGGGGGATCCGTCACGGACCTTGCCGTGGGTGGCGTCGATGAGTCCGCCGCATAGACCGAAAGCAGCGGCCGGGAGCACCCCTCATTCGTCTCGTCGACCACGGCGTCGGTGATTTTCGAGATCCGGTTCTTCGAGTTCGACGCCCCGTAGATCTCCTCGAAGTGAGCCGAAATCTTGTCCGTGGTCTGGCTTTTCGCATAAGCGCGACACGGCGATTGTGTCCACACGTCGCCGAGCCGGCGCTGGTGCTTGGCGACGATCACCGGCTCGAAGCTGCCATTGCGCTCCCGTGGCACTACGACCTCGACCGGTCCGGCGTTGTCCATCCGTCAATACCGTCTTAGTGCGCGGCGTGCCGGGCCGGTTATCCGTACAGACCCGCATTGCATCCGATCACGAATGCGACGAGATAGGGGCAGTCATCCTAAATTCGCGCGAGACATTACTTGACTCCCCTCACTCGACTAGTTACGTTCAACGAACGAACACAAGTCAGAATGGCTGCGGCGAGGAGACAGGGTGTTGGAGCTGTTAGGGCGCTCGCGAAGGGTGACGAGATGAGCACCGCAGTGGCGGCGCGCCTCGCGGCGGTGTCTGGCGGACTTGTCGTGGACCGCGACGGTGCCGCACGGTGGCGCGACATGACGATCTCGCACAGCGGCGTGATCCGCGACATCATTCCCGGGCCAATGGCCGGCGACTTTCACGGGGTGCGGCCGCTGGATGCGTGTGAGCACAGGGGATTGCTCGACGCCACCGGGACCGTGGTAATGCCTGGCTTTGTCGACGCACACGAGCACCTGCGCTCGTTCGCACCCGGCAGCCGCGAAGGAGAGGGCCAGGCGCTTCCAGAGCTCCTCGCGTCTTCGGCGCGGGCGAGCGAGGCAGCGACAGCGGCCGACTACCGTGCGCTCACCGCGCTGGCGACCGCCAGGCTGGCCCGGTCGGGCGTTACGTCGGCGATCGATCACATATATCCGCTGCACCGATCGGGCATGCTCGCCGCAGCTCATGCGGGCCACGAAGCCGTCGGTGTGCGCTGCGCCCTTGCCGTCGGCGTGATGACCAAGGTTCCTGACGCCATCCGCTCCGACCCGACGGATGTCTTCCGGCTGGTGGACCAGGCGGTCGACACGATGCTCCCGGCGGACCGGCTGTTCGTTGCCCCGGTTTCACTTCGCCAGACCGACTTGGACGCGTACCGCGCTTCCGTCAGGTTCGCGACCGATCGTAGTTTGCGGCTCTATACCCATATTTCCGAGTCGGTCGACGAGGTCGAGCAGTGCCTCGCGGAGCACGGCAAACGCCCCGTTGAGCTTCTCGCCAGCCTGGGATTCCTGCGTGAGGGCACGGTCTTAGTGCATTGCGTCCACCTAAACGAACACGATATTTCGCTGATTGCGGACAGTGGCGCCACCGTCGTCTACTGCCCCACTAACCATGCGTGGCTGGCGAAGGGCACCGCGCCTGTGCTTCGCATGCGCCAGGCGGAAATCCCGGTCTGTCTCGGTCTCGACGGCATGCCCGACCCGTTCGCCGAATACCGCCAAGCCATCTTTGCGCAGGGATCGGCAGCTGGGGATCCGGGCGCCCTATCGACGAACGACGCATTCGCACTCGGCACGACGGCAGCAGCGGGCACGGTAGGCGGTTCGGGTGTCACGGGCAGCCTTGAGCCCGGGGCGCCCGCCGACTTCGTCACGCTACCCATGCTCGCGGCTCCGCTGCAGCCCATGGCCGATCCGGTCTTTTCGGTGTTGCGCCATGCCACGGCCGCGGCAGTCCGCGACGTCGTTGTCGCAGGCGAGCCAATCGTGCGCGACGGCGCCCTTGTGCGCGCAAACGAGAGCGATCTCATTGACCGGGCCTGGGCCGCGATCACCGGCATCGCCGAACGCGCCGGGAACACCCCACCCCCAGACTGGCGCGGCGGTGCCGCGCTCTACCCGACGAACCAACAAGGAAAGGCCATACCATGAACGGTCGCAAGAACCCACTGTTGACCGCGCGCGATTTAACGCCGCGAATGTTCAACCGCCGCGCGTTTCTGGGCCTGGCCGGTGGCGCAGCTGCCACGGCCGCCTTGGCCGCCTGCGGATCCAACGGTGCCGCGAGTCCTAGCACCGCCGCCTCGGGCTCGTCGACCCCCGGTGGCAGCAGCGCACCGACCGCGAGCAGCAGCGTGGACGGTAGCTCGGCCGCGTCCGTGCCGAGCGCCGATCTTGTCCTGTGGACCACGACGCGATTTACGCCGAACGACGAAGCGGGTGTGCCCAAAGCCGCGGCGGACTACGCCAAGAAGTTCGGCGGGTCGGTGACCGTACAGGGATTCCCGCCCAATGACTTCCTGGACAAGATCACCACTGCGGTTGCGGGCGGCGGCGGGCCCGATGTCATCATGTTCGACATTTCACAGATTGCGCCGCTCGCCGCGGCGGGCCTGCTCGAGGACATCACAGATAAGTTCGCTCCGATGAAGGATCTCTTCAACCAGGGTGACATCACCGGCGCGAATTATCAGGGCAAGCAATACGCAGTCCCCTACGACACCAACAATGTCGGTTTGTTCTGGAACAAGGCGATGTTCGAGAAGGCCGGGATCTCCGCGCCGCCGACGAACTGGGACGACCTGCTGTCTGCCGCGAAAGAGCTCACCGGCGGCAAGCAGTACGGCTACATGCTCGGTGCCAAGGGCTACGGATCGTTCCTGTACTGGCCGTGGCTGTGGCAGAACGGCGGCACGATTTTGAACGAGGACAAC
>CALCHX010000212.1 GCA_937906875.1 uncultured Gemmatimonadota bacterium
TCCCGCCTCGCCGTGCTCCTTCCCCGCGGTGATGAACTGGGTGGCGAGCACCGACTTGCCAGACCCCGAAGGGCCGGCGACGAGCACCGAATCACCGGTGGGAATCCCGCCGTGCATCATCTCGTCCAGACCCGTGACCCCGATGGAGGATCGGCCGCTCGGCGTCTCCCGCTCGGCCTCGCCCACCGCGAGCACGGAGCGCGGGAAGACCTGCAGCCCGTTATTCGTGATACGATAGGTATGGAGCCCCGGCATCGGCTCCTGCCCGCGAACCTTCACCACCTGAAGCTTGCGAACGACCGAGCTCTTCTCGGTCTCCTGGGCCAGCCAGAGGATGGTATCAGCAATGGTGAAGATGGGGTTGGTCGACCTGTCCTCATCGTCGTACTCACCCACCAGCAACGATGTCACCTGCCAGGTGGTGAGATGCATCGCAAGCCGTTGCAGGACACCCGGAATCTGGAGCTTCGCAGCAGAGTCTGCCTGGAGCGACTGGGTAAGTGAACGGAAGGAATCGACGACGACGAAAGCGGCATCCATCTTCTCCACCTCCTCGATGATCCGCTCGAGCGCTCCTTCCAGGCCGCGCTCGATCACATCATCGCCCAGATTGACGAAGCGGATACTCTCGCCCACTTTCTCCGGGTCGAAGAAGGTGTATTGCTGCTGGTGCCGCAGCATCTTGACCGCCGTCTCGCCCAGAACGGTGAAGAAAAGGGCGGGTCGCTGGGGCGTGGCGTTCGCGAAAACGAACTGTTGCGCCAGCGTGGTCTTGCCGGCACCGGGAGCACCCGCGATCAGGCTGAACGAACCTTCCGGGACTCCGCCTCCCAGCACAAGGTCGAGCCCTGGAACGCCGCTGGGCAGCTGCCTGATCACAACCCTTCTCCCCTTGCTCATCAGTCCATCTCCCTGTCGCGGGTCGCCTGGGGCCAGAACTTGCGGATGGGCTTCATACCCAGTTCGTCGCCGAGAAGCATGACCAGTAGGTCGAACACGTGCGCGAGTATGGCGGCAGCGGCCGCCGTGGCTTCCTGGTCGGTGCTCGCCGCCGCCAGTGACTCGGTCAGGCCGGAGAACCACGCGGCAGACTCTCCGCTCGCTGTGACTCCGGACAGGATGGTCTGCTGCCGCCGAGCGAGATGGAGAGCGCGTCTCAATAGCGCGGCGACTCCACTGGCGCCGAGTAGGTCGACCAGATGGTGTCGCAACCTCGAAACGGCCATCTCGAGCGCGGCAGCCGTGGCGGCGCGATCGTGTGATCCGCCGGCTTCGTACTCCACGATACGGCGTGCAATTTCAGATCGCGTGGAGGAAGTATCGGCCATGCGGCTGGATCGTGGCGGGTATCGCGCGATGGCTGACTTCCCGATAGCGGGTATCGCGGGCGAATGGCTCCTGATGGATCAGGATCGCATAATGCTACACCACCTGACCGTGTCACGCGAATCGGGATTACTCTGGGGTTGGGCAACCGAAGCAGTATTGCCACGTAGAAGCGCCGACCGATCTCCCTGTAGCACACCCGCCTGATAGGGCGGCTTCCTCGTCCTGGATGCCTGAATGGCAACACCCGAACGCTGCCGAAAAATGATTCCGGGTTCCGAGTCCGGGAGCAACGCGGCACAGGTCAGCGTTGGCACGTTGCCAGGAGCTGCCACATCCGCGCCACCTCCAGCGATCTGACATATGCTGCACTTTCTGGCCAGCGCGAGTCAGTATCTTGCCGCCTCCCTGGACTACGAGGACACACTCGTCACGGTGGCCGGCATGGCCCTCCCGTACCTGGGGTCCTGGTGCATCGTGGACGTGGTGGAAGCGGACGGTTCCATGCGTCGCCTGGGCATCCTTCATCCGGACCCGGAAAAACAGGAGCGCGCCCGGAGGCTGAAAGAGGGCTGGCCTCCCAGCCGGAATGACCCCATCGGCGTGCCCCGGGTTATCCGGACTCGCGCGACGGAGGTCATCCATTCGGTCTCCGACGAGATGCTCGTGGATCTCGCGATCAGCGAGGAGAATCTGCAGGACCTGCGCGCGCTCGGCATCGGTTCGGTCGTGGTGGTCCCGCTCATCGCCCGCGACAGCGTGATCGGGGCCATCACTTTCATTGGCGCGAAGGGCGGACACCAGTACGCGGATACGGACGTCGAGCTGGCCGAGGATCTCGCCGCCCGCTGCTCCATTGCGCTCGACAACGCACGGCTCTTCAGTGAAGTGGAAGCGATCCGGGAGGCCGCCGTGGAATTGAACGAGCAACTGGTCCTTTCCAGCATACGCCAGCAGGAACTGGCCGAGGAAGCGAGGGACGCGAACCAGGCCAAGTCACGATTCCTGGCCAACATGAGCCACGAGATCCGGACGCCGATAAACGCCATCATCGGGTACACCGAGCTGCTCGCGATGGGTGTGGCGGGCCCGATCACCGCCGATCAGACGGAGTACCTGAGCCGGGTGAAGGCCAGTTCCGCTCACCTGATCGGGCTGATCGACGAGATCCTGGATCTGGCAATCGTGGAATCGGGGCGGATGGTGGTGGACAATGGAATCGTCTCCACCCGGAAGTCTGTCGAGGCCGCGATCAGCCTGATCCAGCCGCAGGTCAGCTCAGCCGGGGTGGGCCTCGAGACGCGGTGCTCCGAGGCGAGCGGCTACTACACAGGCGACAAGGATCGCGTCCGCCAGGTACTGGTAATCCTGCTGAGCAATGCGCTCAAGTTCACCGACCGCGGCGGGAGCATCGTCGTGGAATGCGGCACCACGCAGACTCCCGAGGCGAAGCTCGTCGGCGAGGGACCGTGGACTTTCATCAGTGTGGCGGACACCGGGATCGGCATCTCGCCGACCGATGCGGCGACCGTATTCCAACCATTCGTGCAGGTGGACGCGGCGAATACCCGCAGGAAGGGCGGCGCCGGGCTCGGACTTCCCATCGGACTGGAGTTGGCTCGCCGGATGGGCGGGGATCTCACGCTGCGGAGCGTCAGCGGCGAGGGATCGTGCTTCACTCTCTGGCTGCCGAGTGCCGCGCCGGCGGAGAGCGACGCCAACGATTGAGGCCATACAGCCCTGACGAACGCACCGCGAACGGGCCGTTGAAGAACGCGCTGGCCGGAACGCAGGCGCGGCGCCACCCGGGTGTCGGCCTCCCCGCACTCCGACGTATGTTGTGAAAGCGCCCGGACTTGACGGCCGGAGTGCGCCCCTTCACCGGAGTTCCGGAAAATGCTGGCAGTAGCCCGTTCATCCATCGCCCTCGTCGCGCTGGCCGTCGGCAGCGCCGGCTCTGTTCTCGCCCAGCGCCCCGCCGCCGCCGGTTCCGGCGACCGCGTGGTCTGGCCCGACGAGGGTCCGCGTACCTGGGAGCCGCGACCGACTGAGACCGCCATCACGGCGAACGACCTGCGGACGCGGCTCTACCAGTTCGCCGACGACTCCATGCGCGGGCGTCGCATGGGGGAGCCGGGGAACTACAAGGGCACTGAATACATCGCCAGCGAGTTCCGGCGGCTCGGACTCCGGCCGGCGGGCGATAACGGTACATACTTCCAGGTCATGCCGTTCGGCCCCATCGGCTTCGACAGCTCGGCGGCGCGGCTGATCATCGCCGGCCGGGCGCTCCGCACGAGTACCGACTGGATCCCGCTGCGCCCTTCCTTCGTCAACGGGGCCGGTCCGGGCGCCGACGTGAAGGATGTGGCCGCCGTCTACGCCGGCACCTGGGGAGACACGACCGTCGCGCTCGACTCCGCGCTCTTCCATGGCCGCGTGGCCGTGTTCAGCGCCGCACCGGCGCAGTTCGGCGGCGGTGCACCTCGTCCTCCTGTCTCACTCCCAAGTTGCGCCGACCTCCCCGATCGGTTCGGCGCCGACGCAGCGATCGCCGATGAGGCGCGCCTGCGGGCCAATCCGTCGCTGGCCACGGCGCGACGGCGCCCGACGGCCCCGGGCGGACGCGACGATCGCGCACAACGGGCCGGCGCAGTCGCGTTGTTGGTCATCGGGCTCGATGAGGCAACGCCGGCCGTCGTGCGAGGCGCCTTTGCCGCGCCCATGGGCATGCGGCCCGCGCCGTCCACCAGCACGCCGGCAGTGGGTCAGGCGGTGATCTCAGGGCAGCATCTCGGAGGCAACTCCAGCCCGGATACCCTCCGGAGTATTTCCGCGCCAGAATGCTCACCCCCAGCGTATCAGCGCCGACGGTGATGACGATGCCACCGTCCTCGCGGGAGAAGCGCTTCAACTCACCCGCCTGACTTGACGCAATTGGCTGTCCAGGACCAAGTCGAATCTCGGCCACATTGAGAGTGTCAACTTTAGGGAACTCTTCCTGGAGCTCACTGTGCAGCTTGCCGAAGAAAAGTGAATCCCAGAGCTGGACAGTACGGACAAACTGGAAGGCGAGCACCGACTCCACGAGCGGGATCTGATGAGGCGAGCCCGAACCGGGAGAATACTCGTTCATCACAAGTGGCCGGTAATGTTTGATGGCAAACCTATCCGCTGACGCGTTCGCGTCGGGGCAAGCCTCGGGCCATTCTGGCCGCGAGTCGACGCAAAAGTAATACGTTTCGATTCGGGAAGTGTCACAACAAGCGCGCCGCTGCCAAAATGGCGGAGAGACTCAGCCTGTCACCGGTTTCAGGCCAGGACCCGGTCGACACGCTCTTTGTCCTTAGCTCGCCGAACTCACCATCGAACCAGCCCGGTGACGTCGTCCTTCCGACCGCATTTCAGGTCCCGACCTCCAAGCCACCTTACCCCAAATTCTTCCCCTCCGCCATACCCGACAGCGGCCTGGAGGTTATGCAGAAACATTCACCAACAGTAACGCCACGCCTTCCAGCAGGCCTTCATTCCCCCGCCCCCACGAACATCCTCGCCAACTCCAGCCCGAACGGCCGCGTCAGCGGCGCCTGCCCCAGATTCGCCAGCACCGCCACCACGACCCGCTGTTCCGGATACACCACCAGCACCGCCCGTCCGCCCACTGACCCCCCAGTGTGCCCGAACCAGCGCCTACCAGCATCGTCGACTCCGGTGAACCACCCGATCCCGTAGCCAGTTTCCTTGCCGTCTCGCGTACGCTGCGACGTCGTCAGCAAGCTGATCGTCCCGGGCTTCAGTATCCCGCCTTCCACGTGCGCCCAGCCAAAGCGCGCCAGGTCCTCGCTGTTCGAGAGGAAACCGCCGCCTGCCCACTTGTTGCTCTGGTCCACGTACGGCGCATTCGTCAGACTACGGCCATCGACGGCTCCAACCAGCGGCACGCTCCACGTCAGTCGCACGTTCTCGCCGCGCTCATAGAAGCTCGCGCGCCACGGTATCAGGCTGTCCACATGGTCGGCAACTATCGACCGCATGCCGAGGGGGTCGAAGACGTGCGACGTCATGTAGGTGAGAAATCGCTCGCCGCTGGCGCCTTCCACCACCGCGCTGATCAGGTTGAAGCCGTTGCTGGAGTAGAAGTAGCGCGTGCCAGGTTCGGAGAGCAGTGAATCGTTCTCGAAGATGGAGAGGGCCGAGCGTACGTCGTTGTAGTGACGGCTGCTCAGCATCTCGCCCGGCGCGCCGTAGTGACGGATACCGGCGAGATGCCCGCCCACCTGTCGCGTGGTGATCGGCCACTTCTGTCGCGGATAGTCGGGGACGTATTTCTGCACTGGCTGGTCGAGGTCCAGCTTCCCCTGCTCCACCAGTAGCCCCACGGCCTCGGCGGTCATCGACTTGGAGACGGAGCCTATACGGAAGCGGGTCAGAGGGGTGGCCGGGACGCGGTTCTCCAGGTCGGCGTAGCCCATCCCCTCGCTCATCACCAGTCGGCCGTCCACGATCACCGCCACCGACATCCCCGGTATCGCCTCGGCGGATTGCAGGCGCGCGAGCGTCGCGCGCAGACTGTCTACGGCCGCGCGGTAGCGGGCGGGGGCATGCGTGCCCGCCCACGCGCCTTGAGCTGTGGCAGCGCTCGCGCCGGTCGTTGATGCCGCCTGCGCCTGGATGGACGGTGCAGCATGGAGGAGCGCGCCGAGCGCCAACAGAAGTACGCCACTGCCGCGGCGCGGGAGCGGCCTGAGCATCCTGGGATCCATCATCTTCACCTGTCCGGGTTACCTGTCAGCGCCATCGCCGCCCGTCACCACACGCCAGCGGACCACGAATGGCACATCGTTCTCGTCGCGGACCGTACCCCACGCGCGGTCGCCGCGCATCGCAAGGATGGAAGTTCCGGGGGGGACAGTCACCCGCCCGAGGAAGGTGCCGTCGGGCTCGAAGATGTCCCAGGCCACGGGAGCGGTCCAGCTTCGTGGGCGCCTGCCGGGCGGCAGGGTGGTATCCACCGGCTCCGCACGCCTCACCGACGGCAGGTGGGGGCTCACCCAGATGCGGCCGTCGTAGCCCAGCATCAGGGCGCGGAGCGCCGGCTTCACGACGGGGATCTCCGGCTCGGCCGGCGGTGTGCCGGAACCGAACGCGCCCTGTCGCCTGAGGGCGCTGAAGGCCTCCTTCAGTTCGGCGCGCTCCTCCGCCGGCACCGGTACCACGGGCTGGTTGGCGCGCTCGATACGCAGCACCGGCCCACCCGCCCGACGCAACTCCACCGCATAGCGGCCGCCGAACGCGGCAACCATGTAGCCGTACGGGTGCCATGCCCAGAGGCCGACCGGGCCGTACGCGGGTGCGTTCGCCACCTCTTCCAGCCAACGTGGTCCTGGAATCGTATCCACCACCGCGCCCTTGTCGTCCAGGCGCACGTAGCCGATCGGCCACGGTTCACCCTGCCGGATGTCACTGGTGAGGATCTTCACATAGCTGCGGCCGGCGCTGTCGGTCGTGATCGCATTGCTGGTGAAAAGCCCCGACGGCATCGGCCAGGCACCCAGCGGATCGCCGGTGGCGGAGTAGACGTTGATGCGCCCCAGTCGCGGATCGTCCAGCAGGAGGCGCCCGTCGGGGAGGATGGCCAGCCCGAGCACCTCCCGATATTCGCCCGGCCCGCCGCCCTCGGCGCCGATGGTCCGCAGGTAGCGGCCGGTGGAGTCGTAAGCGCGGAGCGCCTTCACCGCGCCGTCGTAGACATATATGGTGCCCTGCGGTCCGACAGCCAGCTCCCTCACCTGTCCGAAGATGTATTCGTCGGCGCCGTCCAGCTCACCGATGCGCAGCTCCTCCACCAGGCGCGCGGAGTCGCCCCAGACGCTCCCGGCGATGGTGCGCACGACCACGGTGTCGCCGATCGTATCGCGCTCCACCGTTATCGATGCGGTGCCGGCCGTGTCGCCACCGGCGCAGGCCGCGGCCAGTATCATCGCTGCTCCCAACGCCACTGCTGGCAAGGACGGGTTGCTGCAATGGATGGACTGCATCGGCATTACCTGAAGCGGTAGAGGACGACGGTCATCAGCGGACAGGGGGAAGCGGTGGGAATGCTCCTCCGGCCAACATACAGGTCCTGTTCCCGGTGCAGAAGTATGCTGCACGCTCGGGATCCATGCTGCTCCCTGCCCGTCGACACAGCATGCCTCGATACCGGCACATCGTTGCAGATGGGAGCGCGGCGACGGAGGGACGCGCCTTCGACACGGATCGCGATGGCGTATCCCGCGAGCATTTCGCGACCGGAGGTGACCATGATGCGCGCGAGGGCGATCCATCTCGCCGTACTCATGAGCACCTGCAGCGTGCCGCGACCGGAGAGCCTCACTCGTCGACGGCTCACGGGAATGACGAGAGAGGAGGGAACGGCGCGCAGGACTACGAGCTGCCGAGTTGACGCCATCCAATGAGGCCGCTACCATTCAGTAGAGAGCCCACTCCTTTTCAGTAGACAGGCCGCCATGTCAACCTTTGCCTACCCCGCCACACGTCACGACCCGTCGCCGCTCGTCGACCTCGAGTCGCGGAGTGAGCGGGAGCGTCTGAGTCCTGGTGCACTACGGGCATTCTTCAACATCATGGCTCGCTGGCAGGTCCGCGATGAGGACGCGCGCGCCCTCCTCGGCGGCATCACCAATGGCCCTTATTACGCCCTCAAGAAGCGACCGACGCGAACGGTCGATGCCGACACACTGCTCCGCATCTCCTACCTGGTCGGCATCTTCAAGGCACTGCACATCCTGCACGATGAGGCACTGGCCGACGAGTGGGTGCGGCTGCCAAACAGCAATCGCATCTTCGGCGGTCAGGCGCCGCTCGTCTTCATGCGACAGGGTGGCCTGCCGGCCATGCAGACGGTGCGTCGCCTGCTGGACGCGCGGCGAGGTGGCCTCTGACCGCTCGACGGCAACGGTCGCTCCCGCGGACCACGCTCGTCCGCCGCTACGATACCCATCGACTCATCCCCGCTCGCTATCGACCGGGCGGTGAGAGCGTGCTCGCCCTGATTGCCGACGACGACGCTCATCTGGGCGACATCTTCGACCTGGACCACGCGACCAACGAGCGGCTGCGCGCCGAGCACGACCTGCTGCCCGGCATCGGTTTGCGCGAGCTGGTTTCCGGTGTTCCGCACTACCGTGTCGTCAACGCCGCCTTCACCCACCCGCATCCACTGGGCAGCCGGTTCAACGGCCCGGATCGCGGAGCCTGGTATGCCGCCTTCGAGCTGGAAACGTCGCAGGCCGAGGTCATCTTTCACCGCAACGTGGCGCTGGCCGAGATAGGCCGCTGGGAGGACAGCGCGACCTATGACGACTACCTGGCCGACATCAGCGCCGCGTTGCATGACCTGCGTCACGATCCGGACTTCGCCGACTGCCTGAGGGCCGACAGCTACGTGCAGTCGCAACTCCTCGCCGACCGGCTCCTGGACGCGGGCTCGCTCGGCGTCGTCTACCCCAGCGTACGACGGGCGGGCGGAACCTGCCTCGCCTGCTTCCGTCCCGCCCTGGTGGGCAACGTTCGTCGACGCGCGACCTACCGGCTCACCTGGTCCGGCACCCCGACGCCCACCATCACGCTGGCACCTGCGTGAGACGGCGCCACGGAAGGCCGGTTCGGGCATCCCGGTTTCGTGCGCACGGACTACCTTCCATCACATAGAACGGAGTCCATGCGACCCCAACTTGCGGTCAGCGCGGACTCGACTTTCCAGTGTGCGGGACACCGCGCCAACAGGTTCAGACACGATGTCGATCTACACACCTTCCATAGTCGAGCGCTCCAGTCGCGGCGAGAGAAACTACGACGTCTTCTCGCGGCTGCTCATGGATCGCATCATCTTCCTCGGCACGCCGATCAACGACAACGTGGCGAACATCGTCATCGCCCAGCTCCTCTTCCTGGAGGCAGACAACGCGGGGCGGGACATCCACATCTATATCAACTCGCCCGGCGGGTCGGTGTCGGCCGGCCTGGCCATCTACGACACGATGCAGTTCCTGACGTCTCCGATCAACACGATCTGCATGGGCTTTGCCGCCAGCATGGGCTGCTTCCTGCTCGCTGCGGGCACCAGGGGCAAGCGCTCGGCGCTACCGCATTCACGCATCATGCAGCACCAGCCTTCCGGCGGCGCCGAGGGCACTGCCTCGGACATCGAGCTCCAGGCGCGGGAGATCCTCCTGCTGCGAGGCAAGCTCAACGAGTTGATGGCGAAGCACACTGGTCGACCGATTGAGGAGGTATCGCGCGATTTTGACCGCGACCGTTACATGTCGGCCCAGGAGGCGGTGGAGTACGGCATCATCGATCATGTGGTGGCCAACCGTGGTGACCTGGTGGAGGAATCCGCACAACCCAAGGTGACCGGTTGAGCACGAAAGGGAGCGCCAACCAGTGACGCCCGTAGTTCGTGCCCTGTTGCTGGCGAACGTCGCAGCCTTCTTCCTGCAGTTCACGGTGCCGGGACTGGCCAACGCGTTCGTCTTCGTGCCACAACTGGTGCTGCTCCGTCCGTGGACCATCGTGACCTACATGTTTCTGCATGGCGGCTTCACGCACATCCTCTTCAACATGATCGCGCTCTTCTTCTTCGGACCGCGCGTGGAATCGAGGATCGGGTCGCGACCGTTCACGACGCTGTATTTCCTGAGCGGCATCGCGGGAGCGGGGCTCTCCTTCTTTCTCGCTCCGGGTTCCCCGATAATCGGCGCCTCGGCCGGTGTGTTCGGGGTGATGCTGGCGTTCGCGCATTTCTGGCCGCACGAACGGATCTATATCTGGGGAGTGCTGCCGGTACCGGCGCGGATCCTGGTGATCGCCACCACCGTCCTGGCTCTCTGGGGTGGCTTTGGCGGCATGCAGAGCGGCACGGCGCACTTCGCGCATCTGGGCGGCTACATCGGTGCCTTCTTCTATCTCTGGTGGCTGGGGCGCAAGCGGACGAGCTTCAAGCGACGGGTGGAGGCGGCTCCGGCGGAGGCCACGCGCAAGGCTGTCACTGGCTGGAAGTCGATCGACCTGACCAGCGTTCACGAAGTCAATCGTGGCGAGGTGAACCGCATCCTCGACAAGATCAGCGCCCAGGGCGTCGGATCGTTGACGCCCCAGGAGCGCATCTTCCTGTCCAACTTCGTGCCATCCGACGACAGGAAGCAGGAGTGATCGGGGCCGGGCTGCGGTGGAGCTGTCAGCGCAGCCTGGCCCGTGCTGGCGGCCAGACAATGGCGTGCCGCCACGGCGAGCGGTGAGCGAGCCCGGCTAGAAGTCCGCGATCACCCGCAGGCGCAGCGAGCGACCGGCCAGGTTGTAACCACGCTTCTCATAATGGTTCTCGTCGGTGAGGTTGGTAACCTGCCCTTCCACCCGGTAGCGACCTGCCACGCGTATCCCGGCCATGAGGTCCATCACGAGCGACGGCGCGTACTCCACGTCGGCATAATCGGTGGGGTCGGAGAAGTCGTTATCCAGTCGGCGTCCCACGTAGCGCGCTCCCAATCGTCCTGAGAAGCGGTGAAGGTCGTCGAAGTCCAGGCTCGCCGTGGCGAGCATGTCGGCGACGTTCATGATGCGGCGTGTGGTGGTCGAGGATTGGTCGAGGCTTATCCGGCCGAAGATCACACCGGCGTCCAGATCCGGTACCGCCGACAGTCCGGATGTGTCCACGACCACGCCCGGTGTGCTCTCCTCGGCCCTGATGATACGCGTGGCGCTGGCGGAGAAGGTCAACGAGTAAGGCCGGCGCATGGCGCGGCCCAGGTCGTAGCGCATCTCCGCCTCCAGGCCGCGTATGCTCGCCGTACCACTGTTGGCCGACGTCGTGATGCTGGCTATCTGTTCGCCGCCAGCGGTCGTCGGCCGGTTGTCGGCGGCGAATGACGCGCGGGCGCTGGAGATACGGTCGCGGACGTCGGTGTTGAAATAGGTGACGTCGGCCTCGAAACCGCGCTGCGGCAGGGTGAACGAGAGTCCACCGTCCACCGTCACGGAGTGCTCGGGGCTGAGGTTCGGGTTGCCGATGGCGATTGTCGCGACACCGCCGCTCACGGACTGGGAGTAGCCAGCCAGTGCGGAGGCGTTCGGATTGAGGAAGGCGCGACCGGCGGTGGCATGTGCGCGAAGGCCGCGCATGAGCTCGACCTGGAGGCCGACATTGGGATTGAAGACGTTGAAGCGGTCGGTGCCAGGGGTCAGGTCCGCGCGGTATGGAGTCTCCAGCAGTTCCAGCGTCACGCGGTCCAGTCGGCCGCCCACGACGCCGCTCACACGCCCGTCTGGACTGCGCAGGTGGGCCTGGGCGAGGACGCCGGTTGAGGTGGCCCGCGAGTTGGGACTGTATGTGCCTATCTCCGAAATGCTGCCGGACGCATCACTGCCATTGCGCTGGTAACGGCGCGAGAGCCCGTCCGTGCGCGAGGCATCCACGCCCACGGTGAGGGACTGCGAACGCAGCCGCATCGCGTCCTGCAACTGCAGGCCCGATGTCCTCGTCTCGCCAACGTAGTTGACGTAGCCACCTTCGCCTGGCTGGTCGTAGGCGTCACTCTCGTCACGAGCGCTGTAGACCCTAGCCAGCGGCGAGTGTGAGACGCCGCTGGCCTGAGCATCCAGCGGAAGGTCGCGACGCAGGGTCATCTCCTCGGTGTGACGGAGGACATCCTTGCGCGAGTTTCCGTCATGGTCGGAGAGGCGCGCGTAGATGTCTCCCGGAACGAGTACGTCGTCGGCACTGAACCTGTCGCCGCGGATGTCCAGCCGCATCGCGGCCGGCAGCGCGACCCCCACGCGTGCGCTTCCGCTCAGCGAGCTGAAGGTCGTGAACTCACGCACGAGTCCGTCGCCTTCCGTATCGGGGATCTCGCGCGTTGCCGGATCACGACCGGGATACACCTTGTAGGCACGGTCCGCACCCATGGCGCCGCGGAACAGGCCGCCCCGGCCGAGCCGGAAGTCGTCGCCCTGCTCGAAGCGACGGAAGCTCAGGTCAATGTCGACCGCGTTGTCGCCGGGGCGGGCAATCACGCCGCCAACCCGGCCCATCAGCTCGCTCGTCGCGAAGCTGCCATAGGCGGCCGACAGCATGCCACTCGGCGCGCCGGTGGAACGACGGGTGATGAAGTTCACGACACCACCCTGCGCGCTCGAACCATAGAGCGCCGAAGCGGGGCCCTTGAGCACCTCGACGCGCTCCACGGAACTCATGTCGAGTAGCGAGAGGTTGTCGGCGCCAGCCGGGCGGCCGTCGAGGAGAATCAGCGTGCGCGTCTGCGTCCCCGACGATGGACGGAAGCCGCGCAGGCCGACGTTACCGAGCAACCCCGGGAACTGCACGACGTCAACGCCGACCAGCTTCTTGAGCAGGTCGACCGCGTCGGCGGCCGGAGTGCGCTCGATGTCGGCTCGGGTGATGGCCAGCACCCGTTGCGGCAACTCGTCAGCACGCGCCGGAGCGCGGGTGGCTGTCGTGATGACGGCCGGGAGGTTGCGCACGCTGTCGGCGCGCTGTTGCGCGAGGAGTGGTGTCACGGCCAGTGGTGCAATGGCCAGCCCGGCGAGCAGAATGGCTGTCGCGGCTCGCGCGCGGCTGCATGTCGCGTCGTGAACGCCCCTGCCGGGTACGCGATTGCCGTTGGAGACCGATATTGAATGCAAGAAACCCGTCCTCCAGGATTGCGAGCGACGGGTGGGGGAGAACGGCCGGCGGTTCGATCACGTGCCCAGCCAACGAGGGCGGAGCTCACGTGGCGGGATGCCGATCAGGATCGGCCCGCGTGGAGCGTTCACCCCGCACCCCCCCCTCGAGGGATAGATCACGCGGGCGCGAACCGGGCCGGTCTCCTGACTCGAGGCGGTACCGCTCGCCTTCCCAGCCCGCCTGAACGGCGAGCCAGTGGCATGGTGAGCGGACTGCTGCGGTGTCATGATTACCCGTTCATGACGCCGCGCCTACTTACAGTGGCGGGGCCGTGCCGGAATCTCACCGGCTTCCTGGTGCAATGGCCCGTTCGCACTTTCAATTGTGCCGGAAGCGTAGTGTGTGAGGCGGTCGCGCGCAAGTTGCGCGGTTGCCGCGGTGTGCGTGCACAACGACAATGCTCCACCCGTCCGCCGCCGCCCGGTACACTGATAGCGCTTCACCATCCTCCACTTCTCCCGATCCCGCGCCATGACCAGCCAGCCTTCAAGGGGTGCCGTCCCCGACCTCGCATCAGCCCGCATCCTCGTCACCGGCGGCGCCGGCTTCATAGGCAGCGCACTCGTCTGGGCGCTCAATCGTGAAGGTACCGAGCAGGTGGTGATAGCCGACCGACTGGGCAGCGACGACAAGTGGCGCAACCTGGCCGCACTCCGTTTCGAGGATTACCTGGAAGCGGACGACCTGTTGCCGCGTCTGACCGCTGGTGGCCTGGGCGAGTTCGACCTCGTGCTGCACATGGGCGCCTGCTCGTCCACCACCGAGCGGGACGCGTCATACCTGGCACGCAACAACTTCGAGTTCACGAAGCTGCTCGCGCACTGGTCGCTGGCTCACGAGGCGCGATTCGTGTTCGCGTCCTCGGCGGCGACTTACGGCGATGGCGCGTCAGGCATGGACGACAGCGACGATTCGCCAGCCGCCCTCGCCCATCTGCGCCCACTCAACGCCTACGGCTACTCGAAGCTGCTGTTCGACCGGTACGCTGCCCGGGCGGGGATGCTCGAGCGCATCGTGGGCCTCAGGTTCTTCAACATCTTCGGGCCCAACGAGGCCCACAAGGGCGACATGCGCTCGCTGGTTCACAAGGCGTACGGCCAGATCCTGGAGAGCGGCCGGGTGAAGCTGTTCCGCAGCTATCGACCGGAATACGGCGACGGCGAGCAGCAGCGCGACTTCCTGTACGTGAAGGACGCCGTGGCGATGACGCTCCACCTGGCGACGTCGCCGGAAGCGGCCGGCCTCTACAACGTGGGCAGCGGCGTGGCGAGTAGCTGGCTGGAACTCTCCGGCGCCCTCTTCGCGGCCCTCGGGCGAGCACCCGAGATAGAGTTCATCGAGATGCCGGAGTCCATCCGTGACCGCTACCAGTACCATACCCAGGCTGACATCTCGAAGCTGCGCTCGACTGGCTACACACCGTCGGTGACGCCGCTGATCGATGCGGTCTCCGACTATGCCCGTGGTTACCTCATACCGGACCGCCGACTGGGCGACTGAGGGGAGCGGAGCCGATGCCCTGGCCGGTCAGAGCCCCGCGACCGCCTGCCGGACAGGCTCAGGAAGCGACGGGGCGAGTGTATCGCGAACCTGGGCGGCAACCGCGGCGCGGGCTCGGCCGTCGGAGCCGATGGTCACGCTCCCGTCTGCGAATGGGGGGCGTGGACCTGCTTGGACTCCGGAGAACCGCGTTCGCGCAGGAAGATCGTGAAGAACACCATGGCCGCGATGGAGAGGAACTCGCTCTGCCAGTTCTGCAGCGACTCGAACCAGAACTGCGAGGTTCCAACGTAGCGCAACGTCGACACCGGGGGATCGCCGTGAGCCAGGAGCTCCTGGTTGAACTCTCCGGCGCCGCCCACCGCGTGCAACACGAACGACACGGCAAAGAGCGTCATGAAGACGATCGAGAGGGAATGGCTGTACAGCCCGAGCGCGATGCCGCCGCGCCTTACCGGCCAGGGAGCATCCTTCAGGTCGGCCTCCGATAGGCCCTCATCGACGGAGTGCTCGTCAGGGTCGTTGGACTCCGCCGAGCCCCGCTGGAAGAGGAACGCGGTGAGGAGAACGAAGACTCCCATCTGCAGGAATTCGCTCTCCCAGTTCTCCGCGGTGGCCTCCAGAAATGCCGGAGTGCCCAGGTACTCGACGAATGAAACCTGTGGCTCGCCATGCTGGCGCGCATCGCGGTTGTGCACCAGACGCCCCGCGATTGCCTGGCCGACGAAGCTGAACATGAACATCGCCAGCAACGCCAGCGTCAGTCCATTATCTCGCAGCACCCGCCTCATGATTTCTCCGACGTTGAGATTCCACCGTCGAAGGCAACTGTCGTACCCGGTTGCAGCAACAGGACAGCCGGGCCTGCCGGGCCGTTCGGCAGGCCCGGCAATGAGGAAGTGAGCTTGCCTCAGCGCCCGGCCACGCCGAGCTGACGGACGCCATGCGTGCGTCGATTCCGCTTTCGCTCGAGTAGCGACATGTCAGCAGCATCGAGCAGTTCGGCCAGCGAACGAGTGTCCTCCACCCCCGACCTGGCGGCGCCAAGACTCAGCGAGAGCCGATACGGCCGGGCGGCGGTCGCGACGAACTCAGCCAGTCGCTCCCGGAGGCGCTCACGGATGCGAGTTTCTGTTCCCGGCGTGCCATACGGAACCAACGCCGAGAACTCATCACCTCCGACACGACCGATCACGTCGGATTCCCGGAACACGGAACGAAGCAGCCCGGCAACGTCCATCAGGGCCCTGTCACCCTGGGCGTGACCGTGAGTATCGTTGATCTTCTTGAACTCATCGAGGTCACCGTAGAACAGCAGGACGGGCCAACCCTGGCGCCTGGCCTGACTCAGTTCCTCCTCGGCAAGAGCGAGGAAACCACGGCGATTGTAGAGGCCTGTCAGCTCGTCCATCAATGCCATGCTGCGAAGCGTGGTCTCGGCGTGCTTTCGCTCGGAGATATCGTGGAGTATGGCCGTGATGGAGGCCGTCTCGCCGCCATCGGGTGGGTACGCGAGCAGTATCTCCTCAACAGGCAGTTCGCGTCCGTCCGACCGGCGAAGCGTCGTCTCACCGCGCCAGATGCCGTCTCGTCGCACCGCCTTGACGGCCTCCGTCAGGGCGCCACCCATCACGAACTGCGGCTGCACGTCCGTTACATGGAGTATGCCCGTCGGTTGGGCATCGCCGAAACCGAGCTGGCGGCGACTGCTGGCGTTCAGATAGCTCACCCGACCGTCCGCTTCGCAGATGGCCACCATGTCCGGCATGGTCTCGACTATCGCCGACAGCCGCGCCTGTGATGCCTCGGCGGCCTTCCTTGTCGAGATGTCCTGGACCTGCGCGATGAAGTAGAGCGGCGTCCCCTCCTCGGTTCTCACCAACGACACCGTGAGGAGCACCCACACCATGGATCCGGTACGGTGCAGGTAACGCTTCTCCATCTCGTAGCTCTCGATCTGCCCTTCCAGCAGGCGCGCCCTGAGTGTCATGTCCCGGCCGAGGTCTTCCGGATGCGTGATCTGCTGGAAGGTGAATTTGGTGAGCGTCTTGGGGAGATATCCCAGAATCCGACCAAAGGCTCGATTCACGCGCAACAGGCGACCATCAAGGGCAACGAGTGTGACCCCGATGCCTGCATACTCGAATGCATTCCGGAAGCGCTCCTCGCTCTCGTGCTGAGCCACGATCATCGCAGCACGCTCGGCAATGAGCGCATGTTTGGCCGTGAGCTCGGCCGCGTTCTGGAGATGGATCGCAGTCATGCCGCCGAGCAGCTCGAGTGCGGCGACATCCCTGGAATCCAGTGCGGTCGCGCTGGAAGACGATACTTCCAGGAGGCCCATGACTTTTTCATCGTTCCGCAGCGGGACCAAGATCATCGAACGTGTTCCGGCACGGCGATGCAGCTCCGCATCCGCGCGGGAATCCAGCTCCGCCTCGCCCAGGTGAAGCGCTTCGCCCGAGCGACAGCAGTTACCCAGCAGCCCTTCGGTGGTGGCGAGCCGGAGCCCTGGATGCGTTGCGGATGGCCCGGCTGCTGAGCGACAAACGAGCGCGACTTCATCCAGCAGCCAGAGGGATGCACTGTCGCCCGAGGTCAGCCTGAGTGCGTGATCGAGGACAATGCCCATAGCCCTGGCCTCGTCCGTACCGGCAGCGACAATGGCCCGTTGCGCCTCCACGAGGCGCACCAGATGCTGGCTGTCACTGGCCACGTCGCTCTCGCTGCATCCTCGCTCCGGATGTTCCTGGGAGCGCCCGGATTCGTCGACTGCATTGGTGTGGTGCGGGGTACCGAACGGGACTCTGGTTGCAACGGTCATGCATCAGTTCGACTGGGCCAATCAATCCACGTTCAGGCTTGCGATCGACAGGCAGGACGATGGAGCCTTCGGGTCGTTCCTCATTGGCCGGTACGGGCGGCCGCAGAGCTCCATGAGGGAGCCATTCGCGCAGGTCGACTCTGTTGTCCATGCGCAACTCCGGCTTCAGGACTGCCAGTGCGCGCATTGGTAACGCCGCCGCCCGAAGTTCCCGAGGTCAGTCGCCAGAGTGTTTCCGGGTCTCCCTCTCAAGGACGCCAATCGTGACATGAGCGCGTTGGGCAACCGGGAAGTCGTCGCCGTCAGCGCCAGGGTCGATCAGTCCACCGCCGGTCTCCCGCTTCACCTCGCTCTGGAATGACCGCTGGTGCGCGTCGTGCGGAAGAAGCTGACCCTACCAGACCAGGCGGTGACCATCCCAGGTCGACCGTCGCTCTTCGTCATGACCACGACCACCCGGGAATACTTCACATGGCCAGGATGCAGATTCGCCTCGCGACCAGAGCCGACAAGGCATCACTTCTCCATCTGATCGATGCGCACGCCGATTTCGAGAACATGGAACGTCCCACGCCCGAGGCCCGTGATCGCCTCATGCGCCACGGCTTCGGCGATCGTCGCCGCTTCTCCCCGTTCCTCGCCTCGCTGGATGGCGAGGACATCGGCTACGCCATCACCTACGAAGGCTACTCCTCCTTCCAGGCTCGGCCGACCCTCTACCTGGAAGACATCTTTGTCTACAAGGCCGCTCGCGGCAAGGGTTTTGGTGGAACCATGTTCCAGTTCCTCGTCGAGGAGGCGGTGGACCGGGGATGCGTGAGGATGGAGTGGATGGTCGTGGACTGGAATGAGAACGCGATCGGTTTCTACGAACGGCGCGGCGCGGTCAAGGTGGAAGGCTGGCACAGCTACCGGCTGGAGGAGGATCAGTTGCTGGCGCTGGTCGAGGAACGAAAGGAATCCGGGGCACCGCACCCGGCGGCCTGATCGCGACACGAGGGCCCCCAACGCCTCCTGGCCGGCTCCCGTAGCACAGGTAGGTCGGGAACGACCCCGATCTCCGCTGCCGGACTCTCCGTCCAGCAGCGCGCTTCCTGTATTCCGGAGCCAGCAGCATGAGCGCCCTCGTCTCGCGTCGCCGCCACGCCGCCGCACTATCGACGGCCATTCTCTCGTTCGCCCTCCCGGCGACGCTCCTCGCCCAGCCGCCCGCCTCCGCTCCGACGCCGGCGGCCCAGGCCGCCACGGCGGCGCCCCACAGCAAGATCCTTGGACTGGCAGATTACGGTCGCTGGTCACGTATCACGGGCACCGCGCTCTCCGCCGACGGCAAGTGGGTGACCTACAGCTACCAGCCCAACGACGGCGATCCGACGGTGCACGTCCGCCGTCTGACCGATACGCTCACCTACGTGGTTCCGGTCGGCGCGTCGGCACGTTTCTCCGACGACTCGCGGTGGCTCGCCACGCTCGTCTCACCGCCGGAAAAGGAAGCCGAGAAGCTCAGAAAGGCGCGGAAACCGGTGCCCCGT
>CALCHX010000213.1 GCA_937906875.1 uncultured Gemmatimonadota bacterium
GCATTGATCGCGAAGTTGCCAAGATCTGCCTTCAACGCCTCCGGAGTGTCACGCTCCGGATCCACGGTTACATAGAGCACGACCATATCCTCGCCCTGCTCTCCCAGCCGGCGAGCCACCGAAGAGAGCTTCGACAGCGTGGTTGGACATACGTCGGGACACTGGCTGTAGCCGAAGAATACCAGTACGACCTTCCCACGCTGGGACGCAACGTCAAACCGTTCACCATGGTGATCGGTGAGGATGAAGTCGTGCGTCGTGTCGCTCATACCGGACGGCCGGGCTGACCAGAGCATGGCTCCGGCCAGCACGCTACCGAGCACAGCGGCGCCAATGAATTCGCGACGGACCGTACCCCTCACGGCATCCTCCCCTGCATCGAGCGCACAGTAGCTGCCACCTGCGTGGTTGATCCGTCGTCAAAGGTGAGGGTGAACTGAACGGTGTCGTTGGCCACCAATGGCTTCCTGAGACCGAAGAGCATCAGGTGATAGCCGCCGGGACGCAGTGCCGTCTCGCCCTTCGCCGGCACCTCGATACGCTTGACCGGCGCCATGCTCATCATGCCGTCGGTGCGCTTCATCTCGTGCAGCTCGAGCGTGTCGCCGACGCTGGCAGTCGCGCTCACGAGGGCCCGTGCGGCAGAGCCCGCATTTTCCAGGATCATGAAGGCACCGGTAACAGCCCGGCCGGCGGCCGCTTCGCGAACCCAGGCGTCCCGTACCAGGACGGACGATTGTTGTGCTGCCAGTTGGGACGTGGCGAGGGGGGTGGCGACGATGGCTACCGTGAAGATGGCGATCGCACGTGACGCGTGGCGGAGTATCAGATTGGGGATCATGGGGTGTTGCTCCCTGGGCGTGATGACGCCCGAAGTGAAATTACGTGGAGCGCCAACGAGGCGCGTTCCTGATTGGTGAGATGCGGGTAGAGCGGCATGTTGCCGCCGCTCGGCATCCCCACCGCAAGCATGCGCGCGATCTGTGCGACGTCCCGTCCCGTCTTGAACGCGAGCGTGTCGCGAAAGTCGCGTGGTGGAGGATCAAGGGTTACGCCGACCGGCCCGTCGCCGAATCCGAGTGGGCCGTGGCAACTGGCGCAGCCGTTCGAGCGATAGAGAGCTGTGCCGTCGGAGAGCGATGGCGCTTCAGCACGCGGCGCGGATGTGCCGACGCCGCCGAGGACCTGTTCGAGCATCTCGAACGTCACTACCGGGGCCGTGGTGATTGCCGAACGACCACTGGCCAGGATGACGGTGAGCCGTACCGAATCACCGATGACGAGCGGCCCTTTCAGGTCGAGCAGGATCGCAGTGTTGCCACCGGGGGCGAATCGGACAGATCCGCTGCGGCCAATGGGTACGGAGGCGACCGGGACCATGAGCATGGTCGACGATCCCTGGCTGCCCGGCACGCGGTGCGATTGCGGGACCTGCATGGACACGCTCTGCGCCATGTCGGCCCGGATGGCGACTACCGAGTCTTCAGAACTGCTTCCATCGACGAGGGTAAAGTACGCGGCGGCTGGGGCGGCCAGCACATCAAGCGTGATGGCCGCCCGTTCGACGGACACGTGAGATGGGTTGGGCCCGCATCCCAGCGTGAGAGCGATGGCGCCCACGAGGACAGTCGTCGCACGTGCGCCACGAAATCGGATGAATGACATCAGCGTTGGCTTCCATTGCAGGGAGTGCATGGATGGCGCGGCCAACGCGGATGCCGTTAGCCGCGCATGACGAGCGGCGGGCCGATTGCGAAGGGCAGGACATGCTCACGCGCGGCAGCCCACGTCATCGGCAGTGGAAGCGGCGTGGCAATCGGCATCCGGAGGACGTTGCTCACCAGGTCCGGAGCCATGGCGAGTATCGCTACCGCAGGCGCGCCACAGCAGATCATTCCGCACCTGCACTGATGGTCCGGCGCCGAGCGAGGCACTTCAGGAGCGGTATGCGCACCATGCTCGCCTTCCACTCCCACCATCATCATGGTTGCGTCGTGGTCGCCCAGGCTGTGCATCGGGCACGGGCGCTCGACGTTCGTCATCAGGCTGAGCAGGGCGAACGATACCCCGCACAGCAGTGAGACGAACTGATGGAGGAGGGAAGGGCGGATCATGTCGGGAAGACTACAGCGGGAGCCTGGTCCGCACACTCCTGCAGTTCACCTATTGATTGTGAGGGATTCGCCGACAAGCGATCACTCTCCAGGCCGTCGCCGTGCTGCCTCGTCGAGCGAGGGCGATGGAAGTGCGTGCGGAGGTTCCGCGCGCTCACTCAGGACACCGAACGCCGAACAGCTGCCGCGGTGCCTGCCCGGTGCCTGCCCGGTGCCTGCCCGGTGCCTGAGCGAGACACCCGCGCCTTCCGCCGTCCGGTGGGAGGTCGGGGTGCCGTGGAACGGCGACGGAGAACGCCGCGGGGCGCCGGGAGCGGTGAGCCACCCTCGGCGATTCCTGCGCTTGGTATGATATACCCAATACCGAGGATGTCATGATGACCCGGCGCATCGCTCACCCTTCGACGCCCCTGCTGTCGACGTTGCTGAAGCCCTTGCTGCTGACGTTGCTGACTATTCCGCTGGTGGCGCTCGCTGCCTGCGGGGGCGGCGGCGACGACGGTGGTGGCGCCGTCGGCCCGTCAGCGCGCGTCGCGTCGGTGATCGTCACGCCGGCAGCCACGACGTTGAGGACAGGCGCGACGGCGCAACTGACTGCCCAGGCGCGTGATGGGGACGGGGCGACACTGTCGGGGCGCACCTTGACATGGAGCTCGGCGTCGGACGCCATTGCCACGGTGAGCAGCGCCGGTGTGGTCACTGCAGTAGCACCTGGTTCGACGCAGATTCGAGCTGCCACTGGGGGTGTGACGGGTCTGGCGACGATCACGGTGACACCGGTTCAGGTAGCCACGGTGACACTGTCGCCCATGACGGCGACGCTGGTGCCCAGTCAGCCGCTCATGTTGAGTGTGACGCTCAAGGATAGCCAGGGTGCGCTGATCACCGGACGTAGCGTGACCTGGAGCTCAGCCGACGAGGCGGTGGCCACCATCAGCGCCAGTGGGGCGGTGACCGCCCTGGCGCCGGGATCGGTGAAGCTCACCGCCACGCTGGACGGCAAGTCCGCTCAGGCGACTGTTACCGTGGTCGACGGTGGCTGGGTGACCGCAGCGGGAGGGACAGTGAGGGCGGCCGGCGGTCATGTGGCGATGACCGTGGGAGCCGGAGCCGTCGCGACCGGAATGGCGATCACCGTGACTCCGCTCGCAATGCCACCGGCCAATCCTCACATGGTTCCCGGCACCGCCCATGATCTCGGGCCCTCGGGCACCACATTCGCGCAGCCGGTCGCGGTGAGCCTCAGCTACGAGGCGGCGAATGTGGGCAGCGCAGCGCCGGCCAATTTCCGGTTGCATCGCTACGCCAGTGACGCGTGGATGCCGGTAGCCGGCAGCACCGTGAACACCACCACACGGGTAGTGACGGGGACGACCAGTTGGCTCGGCCAGTACGCCATTCTCTCGGTGCCGCCGTTGGTGTCGTCGGTGACCGTGTCGCCGGCCACGCCTCAGGTGGATGTGGGCGGGACGGTGACCCTTACGGCGGTCCTGCGCAATGCTCAGGGTACGGTGGTCACGGGGCCGGCGATCGAGTGGGCATCTGGCAACCCGGCCATGGCAAAGGTGTCGACCACCGGAGTAGTGACGGGGGTGTCGGCAGGTGGTCCGGTGACCATCACGGCCAGTAGCGAAGGCGTCACGGGGAGCGCTCAGGTAAACGTGGTTTCGACCATCGTACTGGCCAGTATTGCGTCCGGCTGGAAGCATAGCTGTGGACTGACACCCGCTGGCGAAGCACTCTGCTGGGGCCAGAACGGGGACGGACAGCTAGGGACGGGTACCGCCAACACCGACGACAGCCCTCGACCGGTGCGGGTGGCCGGTGGGCACGTGTTCTCGCAGATCGTCGCGGGTGGGGAATTTTCCTGCGCCCGTACGGCGGCAGGCATGGCTTACTGCTGGGGCGACAGCTACAGCAACGCACTCGGTGATGGCGCCAGACAGGATCGAGCGGAGCCGACTGCCGTGTCTGGCGGCCACGTCTTCACCACCATGACCGCCGGGCGCTACCACGCCTGCGGGCTGATCGCCGGTGGGGCTGCCCTCTGCTGGGGATCCAATGGTTATGGAGAAATCGGGGATGGCACCAACACACAACGCGCAGTCCCGACGGCCGTGGTCGGAGGGCTGAGCTTCAGGACGATCGCGGCCGGTGACATATTCACCTGCGCGCTCACTCAGGCCGGCGCAGCGTATTGTTGGGGATACTTCAAGAACCTCGGCGATGGATCCGGCGTTTCGAGGTCGACTCCGGTCGCCGTGGTCGGTGGGCACACCTTCAAGGAGATCGTGGCCGGTGGCCTTCATGCCTGCGGCCTGACGTTGACCGGGGAAGCGTGGTGCTGGGGTGACGGGGCATCTGGCGAACTCGGCGATGGTGGCTTCGTCAGGCGTCCGACACCCGTGAAGGTTGCCGGCAACAACGTCTTCCTGGCGTTGCAGGTCGGGTACGAGCACAGTTGTGGACTCCTTGCCGGCAACCAGATCAAGTGCTGGGGTTACAATGAGGACGGACAGGTGGGGGACAGCACATTCACCGATCGAAATACGCCCGTGCCCGTCGTCGGTGGCGTTCAGTTCATGCAGCTCGCCACGTCCGGAGTGAGCTACCACACCTGTGCCCTGGCGACGTCGGGCACGCCCTGGTGCTGGGGGTGGAACAAGCATGGACAACTGGGCGACGGCTCGAAGACCGATCGCAACCAGCCCGTGCGGGTGCTTCCGCTGCCACCGAACCGCTAGCTGACCAGAACAGCCTGCCGTCCGAGGAGGATGCTTGGCGCTATCCTGGGCATGCGTGGCGGACGCCACCGAAGACGGCTGCTCCGGCGGGCAAGCAGGCCGCACCCTGCACGAGAAGTTGTCATCGCCTCATCCGCCGGCTTGCCCTCGCGCTCGCCAGGTCAACCCTTCGGCACAGTGATCAGTATGTGGGGTTCGCTGGCCACGTTATAGCTCTGGCTAGCCAGGTCGAACCCCCGTTCGGGGTGGATGAAGATGCTCACTTCCTGCCCGTCATTTACGACAGATTTCGGGATCTACAGGGTGGACTCCTGATTCGGCGGAACCGTTCCTATGCGTAGGTCGAAGTCGCCTTGCTCGACAAAGACCACCGCCGGCTCGGTGCGCTCGTTCTTCACGGTAACCGTTGTGGTGCCGGGGCCAGGGTTGGGAATCGTCGGCCGGGGTGGCGGGGCGACGTACCCGTTGTCGCTGGTCGGTACGAGCACATTGAAGTTCTTTCCTCGTGTCACGACCAGTTCCTGGCTGGCCAGATCGAAGCCTCCCTCCGGGTGAACGAACAGCCGGATAGTCTGTCCGTCGTCCAGATAGGTAGGGAGCTTCAACACCTCGGTGGAATGGGCCGGAACGGTCCCGATGCGGGTATCGAAAAGCTCACCTTCGAAATAGACCACCACTGGCACGGCCCGCGTGTTATCCAGCGTGACAGTAGCGGCACTCTGGGCCCGGGCCGCGCTACCGCCGACCAATGAGGCGCTGGCTGTCAAGGCGACTGTCGCTACCAGTCCTCTCAGCATGTTCCTCATCTCAACACTCCTTGTTCGAGACAGACCGCGACGTCGCGAAGCTCGCGGCAGGTCGCGGATAGGCATTCGCCATGCCACGAGCCGGACATGTCCGATGAAGACTCGCTGTAGATGTGAGAGCACCGATTGTCCGGGTATCGCTTCATCTCTCAATCCTGGCAAGGGTAGCAAGGCGGACATTCGACGTGGCTGCCTATCGTGACAGTCTGGGCTTCCAGCAATGGTCGGCGAGCGGCACGCGAAACTGCGGGATGGAAACAGGCGTGGTGACGGCCTGTCCGCGGGTGGTCCAGTTGTGCTGCGCCGACCACCGGACGACTCCGAGGCGCGCCTGTCGTGATGCGCCTGAAGCTGTCGAACGTCGCCGTCGCACTCCATGTCTTCGCGGCGACCACGGACATGCAAGGGCACGATCCGATCAGCCACCCAGGCGACTCGCCGAAGGTGCGTATAATAGGTGTTATGTAAACTCGATCCGTGGACAAGTGTGGACAACCTCTTCCCCGCTGTTGGCGCCGCACCATTCCCCGGAGGCCTGGCAAGGCGCCCGCTTGCCCGTCCTGATCGAATCGTCGCGGAGTCGCCGCCTGCCGTTCTGGCGCACTGTCAGTATGGCGCGTCGGATTCATCGCGCTACTGTCGCGATAGTGTCGCGATAGCAAGGGCGGATGAATTGTTATGCAACGCTCCCGCTGGGCCTGATCGTATGCCCTGGACCGCCGACATCGGTCCGGTTGCGGCCACATCCCCGCGACGTCGCACCCCGGCGCGACCACGAGCCGCGCAAGGCAGTGGGATGTGTCGCCGAGCAAGAGCTGCGATACCGCTCGCGCCGTGTTCGAGCAGACCCGAACCGGCCCGCTCGTGTGAAAATTGCACCTACTCGTGCGCTGGTAACCGTCGGCGAGAGCCGGAGCGGGCCCTTTACCCCTTGTCCGCACAGGACCGATATGCCGCTCCTCGTAGCCACGCAGAATGAACTCCTGGTCGTTGACGAGTCGGGCGGGACTATGCGCCCCGCGCCCGGGTTGGATGGGGCCCGTCCCACCTGTCTCGCAGCGGATCCGCGGAGCGCGGGCCGGGCATGGCTCGGCACCGCCCGCGACGGGGTGTTTCGGAGCGACGACGGCGGTGCCTCCTGGAAGGCGGCCGGGCTCCGAGGGAAGGCGATCACCGCACTCACGGCCAGTCCGGCCGAGGACGTGCTCTGGGCCGGGACCGAGCCGAGCGCGGTGTGGCGCTCGGAGAGCGGCGGGCAGAGCTGGCAGCCAACGCGAGCGCTGGACGAGTTGCCGTCCTCCCCCGAGTGGGCGTTCCCGCCCAGGCCCGACACCCACCACGTCCGCTGGATCGCCTGCCATCCGCGCGAGCCGGGGCGCCTCTGGGTCGCGATCGAGGCCGGGGCTCTGGTATCCACGCACGACGGCGGGCGCACGTGGCGCGACCGCGTCCCGGGCGGGCCGTGGGACACGCACGAGATCGCCATACATCCCGAGGCTCCCGAGCTGCTGCGCATCTCGGCTGGTGATGGCTACTTCGAGAGCCCGGACGGCGGCGCGACCTGGGAGACGCCGCGGCAAGGGTTGGAGGTGGGCTATCTCCGCAGCGTCGTCATCGATCCGGGACGGCCCGATGTCGTCGTGGTCTCTGCCTCCTCTCGCGCCCGCACCGCGTACGGGGCGGGTCGGTCCGATGGACGCCTCTATCGGCGGGTAGGTGGACGGGCCTGGGAGCGCGTGATGGACGGCTGGCCCGATCCACCGGACACGATCGCACCACTCCTGCTCGCCGGCCGGATGGGGGGAGAGCTCTGGGCGGCCGACGAGCGCGGCGTCCACCACTCGAGCGACGGCGGCTCAGGCTGGAAGCGAGTCGCTGTCTTCCCGACCCCGCCGGACCACCTGCGCGCGATCGCGCTCTCCGGCGTGGGCCCGGGCGCGCCAGGCGACACGTCAGCGCCGCCTCGATAGCCTGGCGGCCGGGGCGCCCCGAGTCCGGCAACCGGGCCGTTCCGAGCCGCGTCAGGCCGGTTCGACCAGCTCGCCCCGGTACACGATGCGACCCTCGCCGGCCAGCGACGGCAGGATGATGCCACCACCTTCATGCCGGAGTTCCACCCGGTGCAGCCGGCCCGAGCTGGTGCGCACCTCCACGCCAGTTCTCCTCCCGGTGCCCGGTGTCGATGCCGCCGCCGGAAGGGCTGCTGTGCCGTACTCGTCGTCGGCCGCCTCGCCCCAGGCCGTGAGCATGAGCGCCGTGGCGACCGAGCCTGTGCCGCAGGCGAGTGTCTCCGCCTCCACCCCGCGCTCAAACGTCCGCATTCGCCAGCTTCCGTCCGGCCATGGGCTCACGAAGTTGACATTCGCGCCGTCGACCAGCGATGGGTGTCGACGCAGAGGCGGACCGCGCCGTTCCAGGTCCACGTCGTCGGCCGACGCACAGAGGATCACGAGATGAGGGACTCCAACCCGGACGAAACCCAGGCGCCTGTCACCGTCCTCTAATCCACCCACCGCATCCCAGAGCCATGAGCTATCCGGTGACGATTCCGTTGGGGCGGGCAGGTCGATCTCCGGCGTCCCTCCTCTCAGACGCCCTCTTGCCATTCCCGCGTCGGTGAGGAAGACGACCTCATTGGCCGCTCCCCGACCGAGTTCCAGTGCCAACCGTACGCCGCACAGCGAAGCGTTACCGCAGAGCCCGGCACGCGAACCATCGGCGTTGAAGTACACCAGTTGATAATCGATTGCCGGGTCGTCCGCATCGATGAGCACCAGCACCCCGTCCGCACCCACCCCCTCGCGTCGGCGGCAGAGAGCACGAATCGCCGTCGGATCGGGAAGAGCGAAGCCGCTTCCCCGCCCCAGGCGGTCAAAGGCGACGAAGTCGTTGCCCGATCCGCTCATCTTGTAGAATAGATCTTCACCCGGCATGTAAAACACTCGCCCTGAGTAATTTACGACCATCCACCTGATCCTCCGCGGCATGTATCTGCGAGCGGCCAGACCGCCGAGTCACCATTGACCTGACACCAGTTCCGACTTCGCCGGTCACAACTTTCCGCGGATGGCCCACCATCGCAGTCGCCACACCATGAGCACTGCTTCACGCACGATACCGCCGGACATCTTGCTCTCACCCTCCGTGCGGTCGTGGAATACGATCGGGATCTCGACGATGCGGAAGCCCTTCCGCCATGCTCGGAAACTCATCTCGATCTGGAAGCCGTAACCGTTCGACCTCACATCATCGAGGTCTATTGCCTCGAGCACCGCACGACGGAAGCACTTGAATCCTCCGGTGGCGTCGTAGAGGGGTAGCCCGGTTACGAACCGAGCGTAGATGTTGGCGCCGTAGCTGAGCATGAGGCGCGCGATCGGCCAGTTGACCACGGTTACCTTGCCGTGGAGGTAACGGGAGCCGAGCACGAGGTCGGCACTCTCGATCGCGGCCAGGAACTGCGGCAGGTGTCCGGGGTCGTGCGAGAAGTCGGCGTCCATCTCGAAAACGTAGGCATAGCTACGCTCCAGCGCCCAGCGAAAGCCGGCCAGGTATGCCGTGCCCAACCCGAGTTTCTTCGCCCGGTGGAGAGCGAATACCCTGGGTTCCCTGTCGGCCACTTCGTCCACGATGGCCCCGGTACCATCCGGAGAACCATCGTCCACTACGAGAATGTCCAGCCTGGCATCCTGGGCAAGGACACTCTGGATGAGCCGGACTATGTTCTCCCTCTCGTTATAGGTAGGGACGATGACGAGTGCGCGCTCAGACACTTTGGCGGCGCTCCATGACAATGCCCGCCCCCACCAGCAGGGTGGCCAGGGCCAGCGCGGCGAGAGTGATGAGCTTGCCGCGCTCGTAGGTCGGGCTGCGGAAGCGCAGCGATATTTCCTGCGCCCCTTCCGGCAGGGCGATTCCTATGAGGGTGAAGTCTGCCCGACCGACCGGGGCAGGCTGGCCGTCCGCGGTCGCCGTCCAGCCGGGGTAGTAATTCTCGGAGACCATCAGCGCCGAGCCGGCTGGGGCTGGTCGTGAGAGCCGGAAATCCATCTGGCCCGGCGCGTAGCTGACGACGGCGACCGGCAGGTCGATCGGATCCGGCGCTCGCGTCAGCTCCTGCGCCTGCACGGCCGCCGAACTGTCGAAGAGGGCCGCACTACGCACGTCGTAAGCCGGCTCGCGGACCGTTGCCAGGACTGCGTTGTCGGCCGCTTTCACGATGGCAGGCGTTACCCAGGCGAGCGGGTTGTCGCCGGGCATCCGGAAGAGGTAGACGCTGTCTCCCACGACATTCCTGACTGGCCCGACGAGGCGCTCAACACCGTCGAATGGAGCCTCAGGGAAGTTGGTCATCAGGAAACGTATATTGAGTAGCTGCCATAGGTTAGGGTTGGCCAGCTGATTCATTCCCTGATCTGCCCCGAGCAGGATGTCGTAGCGGCCAATCTCGTTGCCATGGTAGCCGAGGACGTTCCTTACCTTGTGGTGCATGAGGCCGCCGGCCCGGCCAAAGTACGGATCCCGGCCGGTGACGCCTGCCGACGGTGGACCGGATACAGCCAGAACCCGACCAGGCTCTGTCTGGGCCTTCAGGTAATCGATGGCCGGATCGCTGGCATAGAGTTCGTCGGCGGGTGGCGAGAATCGCCAGTACTCCCGGTCGACGGTCCAGAGGTCGATGCCCACAACGCCCACGAGCGCCCAGCCGGCGGCCGAGGCGCGGAGGGTACCCCGTCGCTCTGACATCAGTACGGCTGCCGCAAGGACGACGAAAAGGAGTGAGCGGAAGGCGCCCATCACCACCGCCTGCTGGTTCTCCGTCACATATCCGGCAAATCGCGGGTCGACGAGGGCGAGTCCCAGGTTGGTGAAGCCACCACCGACAGCCAACAACAACGTCAACACCCCGATGGCGACCCACCCTCCCAGGTAGCGCGGGGAGATCTTGCGGGCCAGCGCCCGCTGGGTGCCGGCGGCTGCGAACACGGCGATCGAGAAACAGACTATGAAGTAGATGGTGCTGGGTGCCCGGAAGAACTTGGTCCCGGGCACTATGGCGTATACCAGGTGGTAGAACGGCGTGAAACCACCCAGCGCCCAGAGAAGTGAGATGACGAGCGTACCAGCCCAGAAGTACACGAAACCTCGCCGAACCCCACCAGCTCTGCCGAAACCCGCCAGGGCCAGGATCAGGACTGCGGCGCCGAGATACTCGCTGTGCAGGTGGATGCCGTTACGTCCCCAATAATGCTCCAGGATCCCGCTGAACTGCGGGAGATAGGTATTGATCAACTCCTCCGGCGGGAAGGAATAGGAGATGGCATGCTCCCACCCGGCCCCTCCCGCTCGCGGCGACCAGTCGACGTACCCCAGCACGGGCAGGAACTGGATGGCGCCCATCAGCATTCCGAGCGCCACGGCGCCAAAGGCGAAGGCGAGGCGGCGGATGGCTACCGGACGCTCCAGCTTGTCCTGATCCGCATTGGCATCCCCGGCAGCGAAGGCCGCATAGATGGCATAAGCGCCTCCGCAGAGAAGCATGTACTGCAGCAACTGGGGATGCGGACTCAGCACGCCCAGCCCGACTATGATCGCCACTGCCCCCCAGGCCCAGCGCTTGCCATCGCGGATCCCCCGGTGCAGCGCCCACAGGAAGAGGGGGAGCAGCGCACTCACATAGAGCTTGCCATCGTGCCCCGGCGACACGTACGACGAGATCCCTCCACTCATCATGTACGTCAGTCCACCCAGCAGGGCTGGGAAGAAGGCGAAGTTGACGGCGCGCAGGAAGAGGTAGGAGAAGAGGCCCGCCAGGAAGATGTGCACCACGAACGACCATGTCATGGCGACGTCCGTCGGCAGCACCATCCTCAGCAGGAAGGTCGGATAGAAGATGTCACCGTGCATCGCTGCGATGTACGGCATACCGCCGAACTGGTACGGGTTCCAGAGCGGGAAGCCCTTGCCTGCCCGGAGCGACTCGGCAGCGAACTCGCGGAACGGGAAACCGGCGATGTACTGGTCGCTGACCGAGCTGACGAGGAATCCGCCGCTGAGTGCCGGGTAGGCCAGCAGCATGGTGAAGGCGGCATAGACCAGGGCGGCCCAGGCTAGCGCACGACGCGGTGACATTGGCGCCGGTGTGGAGGCGTCAGGGAGTGGCATCGCCGGAGTTGAGCTTGGATGGAGGGCGTAGTGTGGAGTACGCCAGGAATAGAATGCCGGGCAGCACCTCTACCACGAGGAGCCACAACCGCGAACCGAAGGCGAGCAGCCAGGCTTGCGGTTCGGAAGTCAGCCCGAACGCGATCAGCATGGCGGCCATCGTGGCCTCGCGGGCGCCCAGTCCGCCGGGGGTGAATATCGTCAGGTAGCCCACCACATACGAGCCCGTGTAAACTGCGATGTACGCCGACGTGGCGCCAGCGGCCGCGTCGGCGAGCACGCCGATGGCAAATAGATGGAAAGCGATCCCGTAGAGTAGCCAGGCGACGACATTTCCGCCCGCCGTGAGCCAGATCGCCGCCGCGGTCATTCTGGGTTCCGCTATCTCGCGTCCGAGCACGCGGCCGACAATCCGCACCAGGGTCGGAAGCAACCACGGCAGCACGAGCATGCCGAGCACGGCCAGAGCTATGGCTATTGCGCCCACGCCGGAGGCACCCGGTTGGATCCGGTCCAGCGTGCTCCCTGCGAGCGCGAGGGCCACGACGAGGCCTGCGCCCATGTTCAGCAACGTGTTCAGGAGGGCAGAGCCCGTGGCTGCGGCCGGCGAAACACCGCGCCGTCGCGACAGGGTCATCATCGCGGCCATCTGCCAGACGCGCCCCGGTACGTAGCGACCAAGGGATGAAATGCTCCAGATCGCCATGGCATCCACGGCTCCCAGCCGCTCTCCCCAGCTACGGAGGATGTGGCGCCAGAGCTGGATGAGCAGCAGGTAGGTCAGCAGGACGACACCGGTGGCCGCGCAAAGGTAACTCCAACGAATTCGCGCGAGGAGATCGGAGCCGCCGTGGACGCGGGCGTCCGTCCAGGCGCTGGCTACCTTCTCGCCACCGTAGACGAATACGGCAACGATGAAGACGGTCTGTAGCGCACGGAGTAGAAGCCTACGTATCGTGGTGCTCACGCGCACTCCGTTCGACGACGGTCCGGTAGAGCGTCGCGTAGCGGCGCGCGACCGATTCCGGCGCGAACGAGCCGAGCGCGTATAACCGCGCCGCCGCGCCGATCGCGGCTCGGCGCTCAGCCGCTCCGTCAGCGAGCAATTCGGCGAGGGCCACGCCAAGGGCGTCGGAGTCATTGGCGCCCACCAGTATGCCGGTGCGGCCATGCTGGACGATGTCTCGCAGTCCCCCTGAGTCGAAGGCGACGACTGGCGTCTCCGACAACATCGCCTCCACGGCAACCAACCCCAGCCCCTCCTCGTGTGACGGGACGACGAGAGCGGCTGCACCGCGATAGTGATCGGCCAGAGCGGGCTGCGGGAGCGTTCCAAGCCAGCGGACGCGTGCGCTGATGCCGAGCTCGCTGGCCAGGCTCTCCAACGCAGCTCGTTCCGGCCCGTCGCCGACAACGTCAAGGGTCACTGCTGGCAGATGCGCGCCCAGCGCGCGAAGGAGATGGTCCACGCCCTTCTGGGCGGTGAGCCGTCCGACGAAAAGCAGTCGTCGAGGGTCGCGCTCGCCCCCAGCGCTGAACAGCTCCGTCGCCACCGGCATGGGGGCAACAATCGGCTGAACCGCAGGAGCGAGCGTGGTGACCTCGTCGGCGAGCCAGCGCGACACCGTGGTCACTGCGGCCGACGAGTTCATTACCCGCCTGAACGCTGGTCGGGCGACGGACACGTCACGGGCGATGCGGAGGTCAGTGCCATGGAGCGTCGTGACCAACGGCAGGTGAGAGAGGCCGCCCAGCCACGACCCGACAAGTCCGCCGGGAAACCACCAGTGAGCGTGGATGAGCTGCGGCTGGTACCTGCGTCGCACGCTGACGGCGCAGCGGAAGCCGGCGCCCAGGAACGACAGGAGCGCTACTCGCGAGCTCCACGAAGTCCGCACCAGTTGCGCCATGTTGCCACCGTAGGCCAGCGTCTCGTATGCCGAAGGCGCGTAGCGGTAACGATGGACGGGTATGCCTCCCAGCTCCTCGTACGCGGCAAGGCCCGGCGCTGCCGGCGCCACCACGCGCACCCGCACATCCTCCTCGTGCAGCGCCTGAGCGAGCCGGAGGAGGAACGATCCGGCAGCGTCACCGACTTCGCGCGGGTAGGAGTGTGCGAGGAAGAGTATATCCATCGAGTCGGCCTGGACGCTAGAACTCGCGGCGCGCCCGCATCGTCTCGACCTGACGCCGCAACTCACGCAGTTCGGCGCGCTGCACGGCAATCTGCTCGCCAAGCAATCCGGTGGCGAAGAACACGCTGCCCAGGATGAGGCAGGTCTCGATCAGGTTGATGAGGGGACGGAATCCGGCGCCCGCAAAGATTCGCCAGAGGATGGCGACCACCCCCGTAACCAGACCGATGAGGAAGAGCAGCGCTCCCAGCATGCCGAAGAGGAGGAGCGGCTTCTTCCCGAAACGCAGCTCGAACCAGACGCTGAGCATGTCCAGCACACCCACGGGAATCCGACTGATTCCGAACTTGGAGCGGCCGGCGTGCCGGGCATAAAGTGGAACGGGGATCTCGGCCACCGTGAAGCCCTCGGCCGCCGCCATGACGATCATGTAGCGGTGCCAGTCCGGCCGCAGCGGGAGTACGTCCATGATCTCGCGTCGGTAGGCCTTGACGCTGTTCAGGTCGCGCACGCGTACGTTGAACAGCCGACGGCTCAACCAGTTGTAGATGTTCGAGACGAGCGCCTTCTCGTACTGTCCCACCTTGTAGCCGGTCACCATGTCCGCGTTTCCCTGGAGGATCGGGTCGACGATACGCGGGATATCTTCCGGACGGTATTGCAGGTCTGCCGGATAGAAGACCAGCACTCCGCCCCGCGCATGCAGGTAGCCGGTGCGCAACGCGTCGGCTATACCGCGACGCGTGCGATGCCGGACGGGACGAAGGAATGAGTAGCGATCCGCCAGCTCCTGCAGCACGCGCCAGGTGCCGTCCTCCGAACCGTCGTCCACGACGATGACCTCATAACGCGCGCCGGAGCCGGCGAAGGCCGCCTCCGCCAACTCCATGAACAGCGGAAGGTTCTCAGCCTCGTCCTTTGCCGGCACGAGAACCGAGACATCGACGGCGTCTATGGAGTCCGGGATCGGGACGTGGGAGCGACTGGACTGCTGCCCCGGGCGGCCTTCAACCTGCGAATTCTGGGGAGATAGCCTCGCGCTCATACTCGCTTGCGCATGCGCGCCGACAGTACTCCCAGTTGATCGCGATACTTGGCAACCGTGCGTCGCGCAATCTGGACACCCGTCTCACGAAGGATGTTCACGATCGCCTGGTCAGTGAGTGGATCCTTGGGATCCTCATCCGCCACCAGCTTCTCGATCTGGGCCTTGATGCCGCGCGCCGAGACGTCCTCGCCACCGGTGGTGGAGAGACCGGAGCTGAAGAAGAACTTGAGGGGCAGGACGCCGCGAGGAGTCTGAACGAACTTCTCGTTGGTCACCCGGCTGACGGTCGATTCATGCATGTTGATGACCTCGGCGACCTCACGCAGTGTCAGAGGCTTGAGGTACTGGACGCCCTTCTCGAAGAACTCGCGCTGACGATCGACAATGTAGTTCATCACCTTGAGCATGGTCTGTCGTCGTTGCTCGATCGCCTGGATCATCCAGTTGGCGGAATTCAGCTTGTTGGAGATGAATTCCTTGTTCTCGCCCTCGAACTTCTTCTTGTCGCGCGCGATTTCCTGGTACGTGCGGCTGAGCTTCAGGCGCGGCAGGTTCGCGTCATTGAGAAAGACGTGATAGTGCCCGTCGATCTTGTCCACCACCAGGTCCGGAATGATGTAGTTGTCGCCCGCGTCACTGTAGACCAGGCCCGGCTTCGGGTCCAGCTTCGCAATCTCATCGGCAGCCGCCTGGACGTCGATCGGGCTGATACCGAACCGCTTGGAGATCTCGCTCCAGCGGTGGTTGATCAGTTCCTCGAAGCAGTCCCGGACCAACCTGTACGGGACGGATTGCTCGAGCCCGGCCTCCCGTAGCTGCAGCATGAGGCACTCGCGCAGGTCGCGGGCGCAGACGCCTGCGGGGTCAAGTCCCTGTACCACCGTCAGCATGGCGTCCACCTCATCGGTGGTGTAGAGCGGCAGTTCGTCGTCTTCCGCGTCCTCCATGCCTGCATCAGCGGCGGCCGCTCGCACCACGTCATTGATGCCGGCGCGTATCTCGGCCAGGGAACAGGAGAGATACCCCTCCTCGTTGATGTTGCCGATGAACTCATCGGCAAGCAGTTGTTCACGGGGTGTGAGGTCGAGCAGGCGAATCTGGTCGCGCAGGTGATCGCTCAGGTCGCGCGTGGCCACGGTTACGGGCTCGTAGTACTCGCGCTCCTCATGCTCCTCTCGATGCCCCCCCGTGTCGAATCCATCGAGAAGGATCTCCTCCCAGTCGATCTCGTCCTTCTTCGACTCCTCCTCGGGCGTGGCCTCGGCCCCCTCGGTTTCCGTGTCCTCGTCCTCGTCCTCATCGTCGTCCAGTTCCACGAGCTCGAGGAACGGGTTGTTCAGCAGCTCCTGCTTGAGGTGTTGCTGAAGATCGAGAAGGGGCATGTAGAGCAGATCCATCGCCTGGTAGAGGCGTGGATTGATCTTCAGCTCCTGGCGGAGTTGGGTGCTCTGATGAAGGCCGGTCTTCATGGCTCGGTTCCCCCGTTCGCGTTTGCCGAGAACCTGGCGCGCAGGCGCGCTGTGAGCGTGGGCCCGAGATATATGTCGGCCACAGTGTCGTCGAATATGAGCTCGCGGACGGTCCCGGAAACCTTTACCTGGCCGTCAAACATGATGTATGCCCGATCCACGATGTCCAGCGTCTGCTCCACGTTATGGTCGCTGATCAGGACGCCGATGCCCCGATGGCGCAGTCCGGCCACAATTGTCTGGATGTCGTGGACTGCGATCGGGTCGACTCCGGCGAATGGCTCGTCGAGCATCATGAACTTGGGACGGGTGACCAGCGCACGAGTGATTTCCAGTCGCCGCCGTTCGCCGCCCGAGAGGGCGTATGCCTTGCTGTCACGCAGGTGCTTTATGCTCAACTCGTCGAGCAGTGATTCCAGCCTTTCGTGTCGCTCGGCCCTGGGAAGGGGAAGGGTCTCGAGGATGGCCAGGATATTCTCCTCGACCGTCAACTTGCGGAAGATGGATGGCTCCTGTGAAAGGTAGCCTATCCCCCTCCTGGCGCGACGATACATCGCCATACCCGTAACGTCGTTGCCGTCCAGCAGGATACGGCCGGCCATGGGTTGTATGAGCCCTACGATCATGTAGAAGACTGTCGTCTTCCCGGCGCCATTCGGGCCCAGCAATCCGACAATCTCGCCCTGTTGCAATCGCAGGGCCACATCATTCACCACCTTCCGTCGCCTGTACATCTTCACGAGTCCGGTCGCTTCCAGCACGCTACCGCCCGGGATGGGAGCAACCGAGAGCGCTGGCTCCGCCGTCGACGCCCCGGCCACGGCGGGCACTGCTCCCGGTTCCATGACGGCGTGCTCCCCGGTCACACGGAGCATCTCGGCGAGGGTCGACCGTCGGCCAGCGAGTTCGGGCCAGAGTCGCGGCTGGATGCTGATACGCGCCGTCGGCTCGGCAAGATCTTCAGCCGGCTCCACCATGCCAGCGTCCACGAGCTTGGGCAGCACGACGCCGGTCAGGTACGAACGTACGGCGTCCATCCCCAGACGGCCCGCCTCTCCCTCGGCGTCCTTGCCGGCTGTCCTCAGGCTCGTGAGATATCGGATCCGATAGGCCTCCGCTACAGCGTCCAGGCCTGCGGTACCGTCGTCGTCGGCAACATCCAGCAGGGACGAGAGGGCCAGTACCACCGAACTGTCGCCGGCTCCCAGGTGCGCGAGCAGGTCACGAATCGACCGGGGAAGTAGTTCATTCCCTGTTTCCTCGCCGGCATTCCGGACGCCGTCGCCGGCATGCTGGAGAGCGTCGCCGTCATGCCGCAGACCCCCGTCGCCACGATGGGAATCGTCCGTACCGTTCGTGGATGAGAAGTCGTCACTCATGGAACTGCTCTGGACGAGATGGTGGCTGGCGCACTGGCGCCCCTGGCGGTGGCGTCCTGACCGGCGTCGTGGCTGGCAGCGAAGGAGGCACGGTGACCGATGGCGTCTGCCGTGGTTGCTCGCCGGGCTCGTCAGGCGGGGCGGTCTGACCCGTGGCATCGAGGTAGAGGCCCACGGTCTGGCCACTGTCTGGCGACGTCACCATCACCTGCCGCACCTGGCCGCTGTCGAAAGCGATGGTGATCGTCTTGCCCGACACATAGTGGAGTGACGGTTTCTCGGTGATTCCACTATCCGGCGGGATCTGCTGAAATGAGCGAGCCGCACCCAGAGCGCGGACTTCGCGAAGAGGCGGGCTCGTCGTCGAATCATCCACGGCGACGGTGTCGAAGCTGGCGATCACGGTGTCCCCAACCAGCCAATCGCGCTCGTTACTGCGAATGTTCGTCGTGTCGGGCACCGATTCCAGACGCGCCTCGCCCACCGCGTACAATTCGCGCAGCTTCGAGTCCACCAACCGGACATCCAGCGAATCGGCCCTCATATCCCGTCCGGGCGCCGTTGCATGCGCCCGGCCAGGCCCCCAGGCGAATGCCCGCGTAAGCTTTCCGCCTGTGACGCGCAGGTCCAGGGTGTCGCTGGTCACCGTTATGTCATCGCTCTGCACCTGGGCGTCGCCGAGCGAGACGACGCGTTCCAGTTGCTTCGCGCTCGAGTACAGGTCGATCGTCAGTCCCGTGAGGGTGAACCCTTGCTCGCCGCGTCCCAGAACCCGGGCATTGCGCAACAACTGGCCATACTCACGGCCTTCGTCGAGCATTGCGGAATCGGCGTTCGCCGTCAGATCCGGTCGCGTTATCTCCACCGCTCCCCCAGCGTAGACCAGACTGTCACCCTCGGCCGTGACGCGGTCTGCAATGACACCGGTCGCCGGGCGAGCCACGCCTGCGGAATCGGGCTGGCGAAGACTGAATGTCGGCCGACCGGTAGCGATGAGTCGCTCCGTCGGGCGCACACCGGGCAGGGCGCGGAAATATTCCGCCGACGGACCTCGCATGGTCGACCCGCTCTTCATGTTCGCGAGAACGTTGCCCTCGGCGATGACCCATTCCTCGTTCTGGTAGTATGTCAGGCGGTCGGCATCCAGAGTGGCGTCCTCATCGCGATAGTGAACCTGGCCCACCAGGTAGAGGATGGAGAGATCGCCGTAGTACGCCGCGCTGTCGGCGTCCATCGTCACGTCCTGTCCCTTGCACGAGTACCGCACACCGCCGCCCTGGAAGGCGTTGTACTTGCCCGACATCTGTCGTTCGAGCACGGAACTGGTGGAATCGCGCAGTGGAAGGAACTCCAGCTCGCAGGTCCGACCGGACGCCGGCTGCCCATCGGCCGTGGAGGCGAGCAGCAGCGCGCCCGCCAGGATGAGCGAATGAACGGCCCGATTGCGACGCGAGGTGGCCATCATTGGCCGGGAATGGAGACGGCACCGGCAGCGCCACCAGTGGTCTTGCGGATGATGACGCTGCGCAGGGCAGGATCGGAGCTGAATCCGATTCCCTCCACTCGTCGACCGGGCTCCGTGAGCACGAACGAGGAGTCGCTGACCACCTGATCCTGGCCGACGTGGTAGCGCAGCTCCGGCGATCGGAGTTCCCGCCCGTCGGTGGTGGTCACATCGGCATCACCGCGGGCCTCGAGTAGCCCCTGTCGGCTGTCGTAGGTACCCTCGCGTGCAACCAGGGTACCCTGCAGGGCGCCCTCCACGGTGTAGAAATTGGCCCGCACATTGCGCAATTCCATCCGCGCGTTCTGGTCGAAGACGAAGGCCGTGTCGGCGAAGAGCTCGCCCCTCCGGATGCCGTCGCGGATGAGCGCGAACCGAACGCGGAACATCACCTGATCCGCCGAATCGGCGAGTGTCGCATCAGCCACGGCAACTGGCGGCGGCTTGATCTCGTTGCAGCCAACCGTGATGGCGGCCGCGGCCACGAGCAGCATCGCCGGCAAGGCGCCCAGGCGGCGGGAGCTCCGACCGGAGGAGTGAACGGGTCCGGCCATCAGATGACGCCTGCTCTCATCAGGTCATGGAGGTGGACCACTCCCGCGAGTCGTCCCTCCTCATCCGCAACGGGCATGGCCATGATGCCGTGCTTCTGCATCCTGTACACGACGGCGCTCCCCAGTTCGCCGGCAAGCGCCAACTTGGGCTCACGATTCATGACCTGGGTAACGGGAACCGGAAAACAATCCTCCTCGCGCTCCAGCAGCCGGGCAAAGTCGCCGCTGGTGATCACCCCCAGCACCCGACGAGCATCGTCGCAGACGATGGCGATACCCCGTCGTTCGGCCAGCTCCACCACGGCCTGCCGCATGGTCGCCGTGATCGAGAGGATGGGCAGGTCCTCCACCAACATCACGTCGCTCACCCGTGTCAGCAACTGGCGTCCCAGGGCCCCGCCGGGATGCAGTCGTGCAAAGTCCTCGCGCCTGAAGCCCTTCTCTTCCAGCAGGGCTACGGCGAGCGCGTCGCCCAGGGCGAGCGCCACGGTGGTGCTGGTCGTGGGTGCGAGGTCGTGCGGACAGGCTTCCTCGCGCACCCAGCCGTCCAACGCCACATCGGCATGGCGTGCGAGCGCCGAGTCGGCGTTACCGGTTATCGCCACTGTACGCGCTCCCAGTCGCTGCAGATGCTGCAGCAGGGCGAGCACTTCCTCCGTTCCGCCGCTCTTCGACAGGAGGAGCGCCACATCCTGCGGGCCAACCAGCCCGAGATCGCCATGCACCCCCTCCACCGGATGGAGGAAGGTGGCTGGCGTGCCTGTGGAGGTGAGCGTGGCGGCAATCTTCCGGCCAACGAGCCCCGACTTCCCAACACCCGACACTATGACTCGCCCCGTGGACAACGCAATGAGGGCCACGGCTCGCGCGAAGTCCTCTCCCAACCGGGCCTCGGCCTCGGCGAGCGCCTCGCGCTCCATCCGGATCACACGGCGACCCCGTTCGATCACCACTGACGCGGATGCCAGATCGAGCACCGGCGGCCCGCTCATCTGGTCGCTCCAGCCAACACCAGGCCAGAGACGTAGCGCTCGACCACCGCATCCCACTCTCCTCGCGCACCAAGCAGCCGCTCAGCGAACTCCCTCACGGCGCCATGACCTCCATTCCGCTGGAGTGTCACGGCGGAGATGGCCTTCACCTCGGACGACGCATTGGCAACAGCCACCGGCATGCCCACGACACGCATTACACCCAGGTCGGGCAGGTCGTCGCCAAGAAAGGCAATCTCCTCCATTGCCACGTCGAACTGTGCAGCCAGCTCTCGCAGCGCCGGCAGTTTGCGCGGACCCGTACCCTGCACCACCGCGTCCATGCCCAGTTCCTCGCCACGCATCCGCACGCTGTCAGACATCCGACCGGTGATGACGACGACCCTGAGGCCAGCGTCCATCAGGAAGCGAACGCCCAGCCCGTCCTGGATATCGTACCGCTTGAATTCCAGCGGCGTGCCGTCCACCGAGCCCAGGTAGATACCGCCGTCGGTCAACACTCCATCCACGTCCAGCCCCACCATGCGGATGCGCCGCGCCTGCTCGACGTCCATCATCGGCGTAGCCGCGTCCACAGGTCGACAGAGCGCAGCACCAGGTCGTCCAGCTCATCCAGCGGCAGCATGTTCGGGCCGTCACTGGGTGCCGTATCCGGCTTCGGATGCGTCTCGAGAAAGAGACCGTCAGCACCGGCCGCGACGGCAGCAAGTGTGAGCGACGGGATGAACTCACGAGCGCCACCGCTGGCGCCGCCGACTCCCTGGCCAGGCCGCTGAACGCTGTGTGTGCCGTCGAAAACCACTGCCGCGTCACAGGCCTCGCGCAGACGGCCGAAGCTGCGCATGTCCACTACCAGGTCGCCATAGCCAAAGAAGGTGCCGCGTTCGGTTACCGCCACCTCGCCGCCTGAACGCATCCGGCGCACCTTGGCAACAGCGCCGGTCATGCCCTCCGGATGCATCCATTGTCCCTTCTTCACATTCACCGGCTTCCCCGTCGCACCAGCGGCCTCCAGCAGGTCGGTCTGTCGACAGAGGAAGGCAGGAATCTGGAGCACGTCCACTACCTCGGCGACCGTGGCGCACTGATCCGGCAGGTGGACGTCGGTGAGCACGGGGAGGCCGGACTCCGCGCGCACACGCGCGAGCGAGGCCAGCCCCTCATCCAGTCCGGGGCCGCGAGCGGCACCCGGGTTGGAGCGGTTGGCCTTGTCGAAGCTGGCCTTGAACAGGATGCCGCCGGGCACCTGCTCGGCCAGTCGCGCCAGTCGCTCGGCTATGCGCAGGTGCAACTCGTCGTTCTCCACCACACAGGGGCCCGCGATGAGGAAGAATCGATCACGCGGCAGCAACGCGTTGGCCATGTCAGCGGCCGGCGCTGGCCAGAGCGCCGGAAGAGAATGATCCGTCCGCGTTCACCGAGCCGTTCCGGGCGTTGTGGGTCCTGGCGGCGGCGACGAATGCGGCGAATAGCGGGTGGGGACGATTGGGACGTGACTTGAGCTCGGGATGGAACTGGCAACCCAGGAACCACGGATGACCGGTAAGCTCGACGATCTCGACCAGCGATCCGTCTGGCGACAGTCCGCTCAGCCTGAGCCCGTGTTCCACGAAGGCGTCGCGGTAGCGGTTGGACACCTCGTAGCGGTGCCGGTGCCGTTCGCTGACCTCGGGAACGCCGTACGCGTCGCCGGCCAACGTGCCCGGCTGGAGACGGCAGGGATAGGCGCCAAGACGCATCGTGCCCCCCATGTCGGTGACGTGTTGCTGCGACTCCATCAGCGAGATCACAGGATTGTCGCAATCCGGCTTGAACTCGCTGGAGTCACTATCGCTGAGGCCGACGACGTTGCGCGCGAACTCGACTATTGCCGTCTGCATCCCAAGGCAGATGCCGAAGAACGGCAGCCCGTTCTCTCGAGCGTAGCGAATGGCTTCCAGCATCCCGTCCACACCTCGCACCCCGAATCCGCCGGGCACCAGCAGTCCGTCGAAGCCATCCAGGAGCGCACTGGCGGCAGCGGCGTCAGTGAACCGGTCGCTGCTGAGCCAGGCGATGTCGACGCCGACGTCGTTGGCCACGCCGCCATGGATGAGCGCCTCATGGACGCTCTTGTAGCTATCCACGTAATCCGTGTACTTGCCGACAACGGCTATGCGCACCAGGGAACGCGGCTCGATGATGCGATGCACGAGGTCGCGCCAGTAGGACAGGTCGATGACCTTCTCCGGCAGTTGAAGCCGCGCCAACACCCGACGGTCCAGCCCCTGCTCCTGAAAGCTGAGGGGAATCTGGTAGATGGTGGGTACGTCGCGGCTCTCGATCACGCTTCCGAATTCGACGTTACAGAAGAGAGCGATCTTGCGCTTCACATCCTCCGCCAACGGACGCTCGGTGCGGCAGATCAGGACATCCGGCTGGATCCCGATCTCCATCAACTCACGGACCGAGTGCTGGGTGGGCTTGGTCTTGACCTCACCGGCGGCGGCGATGTACGGCACGAGGGTGAGGTGAATGAACAGGGCGTTCTCCTTCCCCACCTCGTGCCGGAACTGCCGGATAGCCTCGAGGAACGGCAACGACTCGATGTCGCCGACAGTTCCCCCGATCTCGACGATCACCACGTTGTTGTCGGGCGCGAGCCGCTTGATGGCTGCCTTGATCTCGTCGGTGATGTGCGGAATCACCTGGACCGTGGAGCCCAGGTACTCGCCTCGCCGCTCCTTGTTGATGACGTTCGAGTAGATCCGGCCCGTGGTGACGTTGTTCGCCTGGGACAGTTCCCGGTCTATGAACCGTTCGTAGTGACCGAGATCCATGTCAGTCTCGGCGCCGTCGTCGGTGACGAAGACCTCCCCGTGCTGGAAGGGAGACATCGTCCCCGGGTCCACGTTCAGGTAGGGATCGAACTTCATCATCGTCACGCGCAGGCCGTGTTCCACGAGCAGGCGGCCGAGCGAGGCGGCGGCGATCCCCTTGCCCAGCGAGGATACCACACCGCCGGTGACGAAGATGTACTTGGTGGGCAACGCGCCCTGTTTGGTCTGCATCAGCTCCGTCCTACCAGAAAGTCGGCCCAGTGGGCGTTGGCGGCGATGAGGTCTTCTTCGGTGTCGATGCCGCGGATGGGCACCTCGTGCACGATCGCAACGCCCATGGCCATGCCAGCGGCCAGCGGGCGAAGCTGCTCCAGGCGCTCGATACGTTCCAGGCGATGCTCGGGAAGTGATACCCAACGGGCGAGGGCAGTCGGAGTGTAAGCGTACACACCGACGTGCTGGAGCAGGAGGTCCGCATCGGCGCCGACCCCGCTGTCGTCGCGGACGAACGGGATGCCCGCCCTGGAAAAATACAGCGCCCGCCCGTCGTCCGCAGTGACCACCTTCACGATCTCCGGTCGCTCTCGGCTACCGGGCGCGGCCGGGACGGCCGACGTCCCCAGGTCGAAGCCGCGCTCCCGCACCATTCCCAGCGCACCGCGGAGTGCGGCCTCACTCACGAACGGCTCGTCCCCCTGGACGTTCAGGACGATGGTGGCGTCGCCATACGCGTCCTGAGCAGCGACCTCGGCAACACGGTCGGTTCCCGACGGGTGATCGTCCCTCGTGAGCGCGGCCTCGGCGCCGGCGGCCCTGGCGACACTCACAATCTGCGCAGAGTCGGTGGCGACGACGATCCGGTCGGCAATGCCCAGATCGCGCACTCGCTCCCAGACGCGGACGACGAGCGGGATGCCTCCGACAAGGCGAAGCGGCTTGCCGGGTAAACGGGTCGCCGCGAGCCTCGCAGGTATGACGGCCAGAACACTCATGCGAGGGTTTTCATCCGTTGTCAGGGGCGGCGGCATACGCAATATTCACGCCAGCTAAGTTACTCCCGCTATGGCGATTACGCAAACAGAAAAGACCTCCAGCGAGCTGGTCAGGGCGAGAATGCCAATGGAGTGGACTGGGGCGTGGTCGTGGTCACCGGAATGGTGACACCGAAAGGCCAAACGAGGTGCGGCCGGTGGATGGATCGACGAGGAGGTCCAACCGCAGCATGCTGAAGCCGATCCCGCCGCCGACATTCTGCGTGAGGGATGGAAGTGACCCCACGCCAGCTCCGCCTACCGCGTAGCGGAGTGCGAATACAGGCGGACCCACCATCGGCAACAGCGGTTGCGGCAGAGGCACCACGTATGCGGCGTCGATGTAGAGGAGCACGTCCCCGCCCTGCTGCAGCAGATCCATGGTGGCCAGTGTGGCGCCACCACCCAGGTAGGCCCAACGCTGTGGAGGTGGGGTGTCGCCCGCCGTAGCCATCGCGTGCGTGGTGATCAACAGCAGTTGGTTACCGAACGTCGGCATGGTGAGTTCCGCGTCCAGCGTTCCCTGGACCCAGCGCGAGTCGTCCGCCGCCGAGAGCGGAGCCTCCAGCCGCAGCGTGCTCCGACTGGTCATGTCGCCCAGGAATGTGCTCAACGTTCCCTCCACCAGGGCCGACGTGATCGAACCACGCATCACGGGCGGGTTGGGTCGCAACATCCCATCGATCTCATCATTGGAACGGATGAGCGACCAGGGTCCGCTCCGAGTGCCCGACTCGGGTCCAACCGAGCGCGCATCCTCCCAACGAACCCCCGCCGTCGTGCTCAACTGGCCGATTGCGAGCATGTGATCCCTGCTGACCATCCCTTCCAGCCGCCAGGCTCGCCAGTAGTTCCGCGTATCACCGCCAAAGGAGAGGCTTGCGAAACTGTTGAGCACGTCGGGTCGCGACCAGCCATCATTGGAAAATGTGCCCCGTCC
>CALCHX010000214.1 GCA_937906875.1 uncultured Gemmatimonadota bacterium
GCTTCCCTTCACCATCCTCGACCAGACGTACCACTCGGCGGTGCAGCGACACATCGCCCATGGCGCCGAGCACGGAGTGCCGTGGGGTACGAGTGAGAGCGCCTACAACCTTCGCGACCGCCACCTCACCTACCAGTATCGCGCCTTTGGCGTGCCCGACCTGGCACTCAAGCGCGGACTGGGGCGCGACCTCGTGATCGCCCCGTACGCATCGGCGCTGGCCACGGTCGTCGCACCGGTGCGGGCCATGTCCAATCTCGCGGCGCTGGAGCGCAGGGGTGCCCTCGGACCCTACGGCTTCCGCGACGCCATCGACTATACCCGGCCGGATCCGGGAAGTCGGAAGGCGATCGTCGGCAACTACATGGCGCACCATATCGGGATGACGCTGGTGGCGCTCACGAACGCCCTGACGGACAACATCTGGCAGCAACACTTCCACACCGAGCCGCTGGTGAAGTCGGTCGAACTGCTGCTCTTCGAGCGGGTGCCGCGAAGGTTGGTGATACAGGACGTGCAACGGGTACATGCTGACGAAGCACAACCCGATCCCGAGCTGGACCAACCGGTGGTGCGCGAGATCGACTCCCTGGCCGAACCCAGGCCGCACGTCGCCTTGCTGGGTCGCATGCCGTACACGATCATGCTCGGCGACGACGGCGGCGGCTACAGCCGCTACGGTAAGCTGGCTGTCACTCGCTGGCGCTCCGACGGCACCGTCGACCGTACGGGGCAGTTCTGCTACGTGAAGGACATCACGACCGGTCGCATCTGGTCGACGTCGCATGAACCAGTGGGCGCACCAGCGGACTGGTACCGCGCCTACCTGGCTACCGACCGCGTGACCTTTGCCCGCGTGGATGGCGACATCGAGACGCGTACCGAGATTGCCGTCGTGCCGCACGACACCGCCGAGGTACGCCGGGTAACGCTGCTCAACAACAGTGCCGAGACGCGCGAGATCGAGCTGACCAGTTACGGCGAGATAGTGCTCGCGCCGCCGGAGGACGATCGGGCGCATCCGGCGTTCGCCAACCTGTTCGTCCAGACGGAGTGGCACGAGTGGTGTACTGCGGTGACTGCCACGCGCAGGTCACGTTCGTCCACCGAGCAGCCGATCTGGTGCGTGCATGTGGTGGACGTGGGCGACGACCGACAGGGTCGGGTGAGTTGCGAGACGGACCGCGCGCGCTTCGTGGGGCGCGGCCGGAGCACGCGCGACCCGATCGCGCTGGAGAAGGACGGGGAGCTCTCGGGTACTGTTGGCTCCGTACTCGATCCCGTCTTCGCCCTGAGGACGCGCGTGAGCCTGGCACCTGGCCAGGCGACATCGGTGGCCTTCACGACGATAGTGGCCGAGACTCGTGAGGAGGCATTCCATCTGGCCGATCGGTACAACAGCCGTCACGCCGCGCAGCGTGCGCTGGACCTGGCCTGGGCGTCCACGCAGGTGGAGTTGAGGGAGCTGGGGATCACGCCGGAGGATGCGGCGACGTTCCAGGAGCTTGCCGGACACCTCCTCTACACCAATCCGGCGCTTCGCGCCCCGCAGGCAGAACTCCAGTTGAACGATGGCGCCCAACCCCTGCTCTGGGAGCAGGGAATATCCGGCGACTGGCCGATCCTGCTCGCCGTCCTCGCCGACCCGACGGGGCTGCCGACCCTGCACCAGCTCCTTGAGGCCCACCACTACCTGAAGCGGCGCGGGATGATGGTGGACCTCGTCATTCTCCTGACCAACCCGCCAAGCTATTCGCTCGACCTTCAGAACGACGTCGTGGACGCTGTCTACACGTCGAGCGAGCCGGAGGAGCTGGACCAATCGGGCGGCGTCTTCATCCGGCGTCGGGAATTGCTGGATCCGGAAGCGCTGCTCATGCTGCGTGCCACCGCACGGGTGTCTGTCGGTTGCGACGGGCGATCGTTGTCGCGTGTGCTGGCAGTTGCCGATCCCAGGCATCGGGAGCAGGAGGAATCGGACGAGGCATCACTTGTCGAGCCGTTGGTGCAGCCCCTGCTGGAGTCGCTCCTGCAGCCGGTGCTGCGGCCGTTGCTCGGACTTGCCGAACGCGCAGCAGCCACCGCGACGAGCGCCGAGAAGGGTGAGTCGCGAGTCAGTCGGATTCCCGCTGCGGCGCTGCGCAGGTTCGGCGATCCCGGCCCGGAAGCACAGCCCGCCGTACCGGGCCCGAAGGCGTTGCTGCCACGTCCGACGAACAGGGAGAAACTACCTACTCCGACCACACCGCTCATGCTGGGGCAGCCCGGGCGCATGACCCCCGACGGGGAACCGTTGCTGTTCGACAACGGCATGGGCGGCCTGATGCACGATGGACGGTACGAGATCCATGTGCGCGGCGACGAGGTGCCACCGGCACCGTGGTCGAATGTGATTGCCAACCAGCACGGCGGGTTCCTGGTCTCCGAACGTGGACTCGGATCCTGCTGGGCTGGCAACAGCTACTTCTACCGGCTCACTCCGTGGCACAACGATCCGGTGAGCGACCCACCCAGCGACGTGATCTACCTGTGTGACGCGACGACGGGTGAATTGTGGAGCGCGACGCCGGCCCCGGTGCGCACGGAACTGCCGTACACCGTCCGCCACGGCCAGGGCTCGACAACCTTCGATCACCGGCATGAGGGGATCGACACGACCCTGACGTTGGGCATCGCCGGTGACGATGCAGTACGCCTGTCGCTGCTCTCCATCACGAACAGTGGCAAGGCGCCACGTCGACTGGTCATCACTGGCTACACCGAGTGGACGCTGGGAGTACTGCGCGAGCACACCCAGCATCAGGTGCGCACGAGCTGGGACGAGGCGACCGGGGCGATAATGGCGCGGAACAGCTTCGACCCGAACTTCGCGCACATGGTGGCCTTCAGCGCGATGAGTGAACCGGTGACCGGGCATACCGCGGACCGTCACGAGTTCCTGGGCCGGAACGGCGCCCTCGCGACACCGGCCGCTCTCGTCGCGGCGTCCGGCGAGCAGCCTCACGAGCTGAGGGGAACGACCGGGTCGGGTATCGATCCGTGCGCCGCGCTCCAGTGCGTGGTGGAGCTTTCCCCGGGTGAGACGCGGGAGATCGCCTTCGTACTCGGGGCCGCGGAGGATGCCGCCGAGGCGTCGCGCATGATCGAACGATACTGCGACGTTGAACACGCGCGCGCGATGATCGCAGAGACGCTGGAAGCGTGGGAGCAGCGACTGACCGTGATCACCGTGCGCACTCCGGAGCCGTCATTCGACGCGATGATCAACCGCTGGACGCTATACCAGACCCTGGCCTGCCGGATGTGGGCGCGCTCGGCGCTCTATCAGAGCAGCGGCGCTTACGGATTCCGTGATCAGTTGCAGGATGCGATGGCCCTCGTTCACGCCGAGCCGGAACTGGCGCGAGAGCAGATAGTGCGTGCCGCGGGCCGACAGTTCACCGAGGGCGACGTGCAGCACTGGTGGCATCCACACAGCGGACGTGGCGTGCGCACACGCTTCTCCGACGACCTGGTCTGGTTGCCCTTCGTGGCCAGCCACTATGTGAACGCCACCGGAGACAGCTCGGTCCTGGATGCCGACGCCCCATTCCTCAACATGCGTCCCCTGGCGCCGGACGAGCACGAAGTCTACGACCTTCCACAGGTCAGCGACGAGACCGCGAGCGTCTACGAACACTGTGTACGTGCCCTCCGACGAGCCAGCACCGCGGGCGTGCACGGCCTGCCGCTGATCGGTGGAGGTGACTGGAACGACGGCATGAACCGCGTGGGCGTGGATGGACGGGGAGAGAGCGTCTGGCTCGCCTGGTTCCTCATCACCACCCTGCGTTCTTTCGCTGAGCACGCCGACCAGCGGGATGACGGTGAGGTGGCGAGACAGATGCGCAGCCAGGCTGACCTCTATGCAGCGGCGGTGGAGGAACACGGCTGGGATGGCGAGTGGTATCGCCGCGCCTATTTCGACGATGGAACTCCACTGGGTTCGGCTTCCAGCGACGAGTGCCAGATAGATGCGATCGCCCAGAGCTGGAGCGTGATCTCCGGCGCTGGCAGCGTGGAGCGCGCGAGGACGGCGATGGCCTCGATGGAGGCACGGTTGGTGAACAACGAGGCGCGATTGCTGGCACTGCTCACGCCACCGTTCGACCAGACGCCCCACGACCCGGGCTACATCAAGGGCTACCTGCCCGGCGTGCGCGAGAATGGTGCGCAGTACACACACGCTGCGCTCTGGTCCGTGCTCGCAACGGCCATGCTCGGCAACGGCGAGCGAGCCTTCGAGCTCTTCCAGATGATCAACCCCATGATGCACGGCACCACTGGCGAGGAAGTGGCAACCTACAAGGTGGAACCGTACGTGGTGGCGGCCGACGTATACACGGCAGATGGCCAGCTCGGGCGTGGTGGCTGGACCTGGTACACGGGCTCGGCGAGCTGGATGTACCGGGTGGGGCTGGAAGCGCTACTCGGCTTCACGAGGCGTGGTGACCTGCTCACCATCGTACCTCGGGTGCCGGCCCACTGGTCGCATTTCGAGATCGATTACCGATATGGCGGAAGCATCTACGCGATCGTCGTGCATGAGCCCGGGCGCCTGGGACCCGAGAATGCCGTCATCACCATTGACGGCAAGGCAGTGGAAGGGGCCATCATCAGCCTCGTGGATGATGGCAAGCGGCGCGAGGTTGTGATCCGGCCGCGGGACCGGCGAGCCTCATCCGGCAGTTGAAGCTGGAATGGCCGGGCGTGGCTGCGGCGACGTCAGCGCACGATGGTGGCGCGATAGCTGACCACGAGCGGCCCGTCGCGGCCTGGCCTGGTGGACGGCCAGATGACCAGTGTACCGGCCTGGGCGGTGCCCAGGTGTACGCCGGAGTCGGTGATGTCGGCCGGCAGTTCGTCGCCGGCAATCAGTTGGCCAGCGGGAACTCCCGACAGCGCGTCCTCGGCAACAGCGCCAAAAACAACCGGCAGCGTTTCCCGGACCGTCCGCTCGAACTTGTCTCGCCGGCGGGTGCGATGCTCGGGGGTGTCGAAGTGAACCTCGACCGTGTCACCGGTACGTACAGCGAAGAGACCGCCCGCTAGCGAGGTGCGGCCCTCGGCCACGATGGGACCGGGAGGGGACGAAGGGAGTACCGGAGTCGGTGTCCGGGGAGCGACCGCGATCGCCTGGGCCGGCGGGGCGACCGAGCCTGATGGCCCCGCCGGTATCGAGACCGTCATCGACGTCAGGTCATCCTGCCCCGGATCTTCGCTGGGTGACCGACCGGAACGCGTGGTGACAAGGAGACCCACAAGGGCGACCGATACCAGAAGGATGGCGCCGATAATGCCGCGGCGGGCACGACGGCGGCCGACGCTGGCCAGATGTTCCTCGCGGCGGCAGTACAGGCAGACCACCGTACCCGGCCGGCGCTCGTGCTGGCAGTTGCCCGATTCGCGGTTGGGCATGATTCCCGATGCGTGGAGTAGTATTGAAGAAGCTGGGTTGTCGCGGTCCGCGGTCAGTCGTGCCGTCCTCGCCTTGCGACGACTTGCGGTGATGCGGGCAACGCGGGCAACGAAACAATCGAGGGGCGGCAATGATGCGCCACTCCCTCATCGTATCACATGGGCGGCCATGCCGCGACCGCCGTCCGGACAGCGGCCGGGCGCCTTCCCCGGTTGAACGGCGAGCGCGAGTGTCGGATCGACACTGCGGTATCGTGGTGAAACACCGGGAGAGGGGTGGCCGGCATGGATCTGCCGGGAGCAGGCAGGCGGAGGTCAGATCCGTCCTGTCGTAGCCGGTGAACCGTCGTTAACCTCCCCGGTGTGGGTCGGGACGGTCATCAGGTTCCCTGCTCGCTTCCCGGCCTCTCTGTTGCGGCCTGCACCCGGAGTAGTACGCAGGCCCCGGTCCGTCGCCACTTCGAGGCGCTCGGACTCCTCCTCGGTACCATCCAGGACAATGACTGATATCCACAGGCAGGAGCCAACCCTCTTGCAGGCACTGCTTCCCGTCGTGATTCTGGTCGGGCTGCTCGCAGCGTCGGTCTACCTCTTCGGCGATGGCTCATCGAGCGGGCCGAGTCAACTGGCGCTCATCCTGAGCGCGGCGGTGGCCGCACTGGTGGGGATCCGCAACGGGTACAGTTGGAAGGAGATCGAGCGCGGGATCGTGCAGGGAATCTCGCTGGCCATGGGGGCAATGCTCATCCTGCTCGTGGTGGGTTCGGTCATCGGCACGTGGATCCTGGGCGGCGTGGTGCCGACGATGATCTACTATGGCCTGATGATCCTCACACCGTCCGTCTTCTACGCGGCGGCATGCATCATCTGCGCGCTGGTATCACTGGCCACGGGTAGTTCCTGGACTACCGTCGGCACCGTGGGCGTGGCGCTGGTGGGTATCGCGGCCGCGCAGAACCTGCACCTTGGGATGGCCGCGGGCGCGATCATATCCGGCGCCTACTTCGGCGACAAGATGTCGCCGTTGTCGGACACGACGAATCTGGCGCCGGCCATGGCTGGTACGGACCTCTTCACCCACATCAGGCACATGATGTGGACCACCGGTCCCAGCATCACGCTGGCCCTGATCATCTTCGCCATCGCCGGCGTGGTGATGCCCACTCCCACCGACGCCATCCAACTGGACAGCATCATGGTGTCGTTGCACGAGCATTTCGTGATCGGGCCACACATGCTGCTGCCGGCGGCGCTGGTGATCTTTCTCGTGATCAGGCGGATGCCGGCCTTCCCGGCCCTGCTCATCGGGGCGCTCACTGGCGGCGTCTTCGCGATAGTCTTCCAGCAGCCAGCCGCAGTGGCCCTCGCCGCCGACCCGCAACTACCCCACTGGGTGGCGCTGCTCAAGGGCTTCTGGATCGCCCTCTTCGACGGTTACAGCCTCAACTCGGGCAACGCCGCGCTCGACGAGCTGCTCTCGCGCGGAGGCATGTCCAGCATGCTCTCGACCGTCTGGCTGATCATCTCGGCGATGATGTTCGGCGGGGCGATGGAGACCACCATGCTGCTGCAGAAGATCGCGGCGACGATACTGGGCATGGTGCGCGGCACGGGCAGCCTGATCGCCGCCACGCTTCTCACGGCGTTTGGCTCCAACATCATCGCTTCCGACCAGTACATCGCCATCGTACTGCCGGGACGGATGTTCAGGGCCGAGTACAAGCGTCGGAACCTGCATCCGAAGAACCTTTCCCGGGCCCTGGAGGACGCGGGCACCGTGACATCGGCGCTGGTGCCATGGAACACCTGCGGCGCCTTCATGGCACAGACGCTGGGAGTGGCCACGTTCGCTTACGCGCCGTTCGCTTTCTTCAACCTCATCAATCCGATGGTCTCGGCGGTCTACGGCTTCACCGGGTTCACGATCGAGCGGATCGATCCGGAAGACGCGGACGAGGGTGACCTGCTGCCGGTGGCCGTCTAGGCTGCCCGTAGAAGCCAGGGGTTGACGACCCCAGCCAGCGAGATCCAGGCGCCGTCCGTCGGACTGGAGAACCGACAGTTGGCGCCTCGTTCATCCTTGCCGATCGCTGATACTTTCGGAACGTCCGCGCGTCCTTCCTGAACAGGCAGGACCGACCGGCCCGGGGCGGCCGCCCTTATGAGGGTCGCCCCTCGTTGGCGCGCCGCGAAGTACCAGGTGACCTCTGTCGGTCGTTGCAGTGTGCCCACCAACCCGGCACCACTCCACCGATGATGCCATCCTCGCTGACTCCCCGACTCGACGCATACGGCGCCCGCGCGCAGGGAGCGGTACTGCTCGCACGACTGACGTTCGCGCTGACCCTGGCTGTAGCCATCCTACCGGCCGAGAGCCGCGCGCAGACGCTCAACTTCCGCCAGTACACTGGCGCTGAAGGCCTCCCGCAGTCCCAGGTCATGGGGCTGATGCAGGATCGCGACGGCTACATCTGGTTCGCCACCTACGGCGGCCTCAGTCGTTTTGATGGCAGCACGGTGCACACCTACACCACGGACGACGGGCTGTCCTCCAACTCCGTCTTCGACATTGCCCAGGATGCCGCCGGCCGGCTGTATATCGCCACCGACGGCGGCTACTGCGTCCGCGAGGGCGGCAGCTTTGCCTGTCGCGGCGAGGCCGACGGATTGGTGAGCGACAACGTGCGCACACTGGCCCTGGACTCCGCCGGTGGCATCTGGTTGGGAACGCTCAGTGGGCTGTCGCACGTGCGGGGTGACTCGATCAGCAATTTCACTACTGCCAACGGCCTGCCGGCCAACCGCATCGTCAGCATCGTGACCGATGCGGCTGGACAGGTCTGGGTGGCCACGCCGGGCGGGTTGGTACGCCATGAGAAGGGCCGCCTGGTGGCTGATGCTGGCGATCAGTTTGCCGCGGCGCCTCTGACGCTGCTTGCGCCAGCCGGTCCGGGGCTAGTGATCGGAGTTCCAGGGAAGCTATTTCAACGCAGCGGTGGTATCACGACAGCGATTGCCGAGGGCTCGATCCCGGACGGAACGGTGTTTGGCGATGCCGCCGTGGGGCGGGATGGCACCATCTGGACGACCACGCGCACCGGCGCCCTTCGCATCCATGAAGGCCGCGTCGACCGGATCACCACCACGACCGGGCTGCTGACCGATCTGGTGAACCGGGTGATGATCGACCGTGAGGACAACGTCTGGTTCGGTACGGAGAGCGGTGCAAGCAAGCACGTGACCGGTCCCTTCCGCACCTACACGGTGGAGGAAGGGCTGCCGAGCCCGTTCGTGCGTGCCCTGGCAGTGGACGCCGGGGGCCGGATGTGGATGGGTACGAGGGATGGCGTGGCCGTGCGCGAGGGCGAGCGATTCCGCGTCCTGCCCGTCCCGGGCATTCCGGACAACCGTGTTTTCTCACTGGAGCGGGAGCCGACGGACGGGATGCTCATAGGCACCCGACGCGGGCTGGTATGGTACCGCGAGGACGGACGGATCCAGCTTTACAGGGAGCCACAGGGAGTCCCCGGCGAGGCGGTGTTCAGCTTGCTGCAGGACGGGCGCGGTGGAGTGATCATAGGCACCGAGAAGGGCCTGGCCCGCTGGGAGAATGGACGCATCACCCGGCTCGGCGCTCCGGAGGTCAGCCGCTCGGGGGTGATATCGCTGGCTCGTGATTCGCGCGGCCGGATCTGGCTGGGACGCGTGAATGGCGGTGCGGCGGTACTGGACGGCGATTCCGTGATCGTCTATGGCGCCGCCCAGGGAGGGAGCGACCAGACGATCTGGGACATGCATGAGGACTCCCGGAAGCGGATGTGGGTCGGCACGAACGGCGACGGCGTGCTGCGCATAGACGGTGACGAGGTACGCCGCTTCACGACGCGCGACGGCCTGGCATCCAACTTCATCTGGCAGGTGCTCACCGACTCGCGCGGCGATAGCTGGCTGTTCGGGAATGTCGGGCTGGACCGGATCTCCGACGACCGGGCCAACGACGCCGCTGCCCCTGGCAATGGACTGACGGGAAGCCGCGTCACCCACTTCGGCCGGGGCAACGGCCTCATCGAGCTGGAGGGAACGGCCGGCGCGGCACTGGAAGACGGCGAGGGCAATCTCTGGTTCGGCACCGGCTCGGGAGTCGTTCGCTACGTACCGGGAATGGACATAAGGGTGGCCGTCGCGCCACCCATCTTCATCGAAGCCGCGACGCTGGACGGCGAGGCGATCCCACTGGCGGAGGGTGGCGAGGTGCCTCACCTGAGCCGTGGGGCAATTCGCATCCGGTTTGCCTCACCCACCTTCCGGGATGAGACGGCCGTTCGCTATCGCTACCGTCTGATCGGCTCCAGCGAGAAGTGGTCGGAGCCAATCGCCGAACGGAGCATCACCTTCGCGCAACTCGGTCCTGGGCGCTATCGCTTCGAGGTGTTGGCGGTGGACGGTGCCCTGGCGAGCGAAACGCCGGCGACGATCAGCTTCGTCATCGCACCACCCCTCTGGCAGCGCTGGTGGTTCCAGTTGCTCGGCGTGCTGGCGCTGGCCGGTTGCGTGTCGCTCCTTCCGATCCTGCGCGCCCGCACCCTGGAACGGGAGCGGCGGCGCCTGGAGCAGCTCGTCGCCGTGCACACTCGCGAACTGGCTGACAAGAATCTCCGCCTCGAGCGCTCCAATGGTGACCTCGAGTACTTCGCCTACATCGCGTCGCACGATCTGCAGGAGCCGCTGCGAAAGATCCAGGCCTTCTCCGATCGCGTGACCACGCGCTACGCCGAGCGCCTGGACGACCAGGGGCGGGACTACCTGGGACGGATGTCGAGCGCCGCTGCCCGCATGCAGTTGCTGATCGATGCCCTGCTCGGTCTCTCCCGCATATCCAGCAAGGAGCTGACTCCGGAGCGGGTGGAGTTGAATGCGCTGCTGCCGGAGGTGCTGAGCGACCTGGAGATCCGTATCCAGTCTAGCGGTGGGCGGGTCGAGGTGGGTGACCTGCCGGCGACCCATGGTGATCCGGTGCAGCTGCGGCAGCTCTTCCAGAACCTCATCGGCAACGCGCTCAAGTTCAGCAGGCCCGGCGAGGCTCCGCTGGTGGTGGTGAGCGCGACAAGATCGGACACCGGTGACATGATGGAGATCAGGGTCCAGGACAACGGGGTCGGGTTCGCTTCGGAGGACGCCGGGCGGATCTTCCTGCCATTCCAGCGACTGCATGGACGCGCGCAGTACGAAGGCACTGGCATTGGCCTGACCATCTGCCAGAAGATCGTCGAACGACACGGCGGCACCATCCGCGCCGAGAGTACGCCCGGTACGGGCACCAGCTTCTTCATCACCCTCCCCATCCACGAACGGACCGGAGTTCGCCATGCCGCGTGACGAGACAGGCTGCATCACCATCCTGATGGCCGACGACGACGCCGACGACCGCATGCTCACCGCGGAAGCGATGAAGGAGAGCCGACTCGGCAACTCGTTCCGTTTCGTTGAGGACGGCCAGGAGCTGATGGAGTACCTGACGCGCACCGGCGACTACGCCAACGCCGATGCGCCACGGCCGGGCCTCATCCTGCTCGACCTGAACATGCCGCGGAAGGATGGCCGACAGGCCCTTCGTGAGATCAAGGGCAACCCGGAATTGAGGCGTATACCGGTCGTCATCCTGACGACGTCGAAGGCCGAGGAGGACGTGCTCCGCTCCTACGACCTGGGCGCCAACTCGTTCATCAGCAAGCCGGTCACCTTTGACGGACTGGTGGAGATAGTGCGCACCGTGGGCCACTACTGGTTCAGTATCGTCGAGTTGCCGAGCGAGAAAGGAGTGGCAAGCCATGTCTAGCGAAGTGGTGCGGATCCTTCTCGTGGAGGATGACGAGGACGACCACGTACTCACCGGCAATCTGCTGAGCGATGGCTTCGGGTCACGGTTCACCCTGGATTGGGTACAGGACACGACAGCAGGGCTGGAGCGATTGACGACACGGACGTACGATGTGGCGCTGGTGGATTACAACCTGGGGAGCAATACGGGTATCGAGCTGCTGCGCGATGCGGTTGCGCGCGGCTGTCATACACCAGTGATCATGCTCACCGGGCAGAACGATCGCGCCACGGATCTGGCGGCCATGCACGCTGGTGCCGCCGATTACCTCGTGAAGGGACGGGTAACAGGCGACATGCTGGAGCGGTCGATTCGCTATGCCCGTGAGCGGCACCGACTGCTGGCTGAGATCAGCGCGCTCTCCCTCACCGACGAGTTGACCGGGCTCAGCAACAGGCGGGGCTTCTTCACGATGGCCGACCAGCGATTGCAACTGCTGGAGCGCCGGGAGACGCAGTGCGTACTCATCTTCTGCGATGTGGACGGCCTGAAGCAGGCGAACGACAGATTGGGACATGAGGCCGGCGACCGCCTGCTCGTGGACAGCGCGCGGGTACTCTGTACCACCTTTCGCAGCACTGACCTGGTAGCCCGGCTGGGCGGCGATGAATTCGTGGTCCTGGCCGACGATGTGAGCGAACCGACGGAGTGGGTGGTGGCGCGTTTGGAGCGTCAGATTGCCGCGCGCAACGCCTCGGCCGGCCCGCAGGCTCCCTGGCTGTCCATCAGTGTGGGTGCACTGGCCTTCCGTGCCGGGCCATCGACAAGCCTGGCAGGGCTGATCGCCGAGGCGGACGAATTGATGCTGGAGTGCAAGGCAGGGCGGCGACATGCTGGCGACGGCAGCGCTCGTCGCACCCAGCCGCGACTGATGGCGATCGAGGGTTGGTAGCAGCCTAATCGATGTCGGAGCTTTCTCCGGCGTCATTGTCTGGTAGCTCGTCCGACGATTCCGGGGGCGCGATGCTGTCGCCCTTCCCGTCAGCCCGCCGCTGCCGCGCCTGTTCGCGGAGCATGTAGAGATACATCTCCTCCACCCGCTCCCTGGCCCATGGCGTACGGCGCAGGAAGCGAAGACTCGACGGGATGCTCGGGTCACTGGTGAAGCAGCGCACCTTGATGCGCTGTCCCATCACTTCCCATCCGAAGTGGGCCACCATCTCGGTGAGCATGCGCTCCAGGGTGACGCCGTGGAGCGGGTCTGGCGCGCGATCGCGCGGTACGGTGGTCATCCCTTGATGATAACCGGACTCCGGGTCGAGAAAGTAATGACTCCCCTCTTGCGGAGACATCAGTTCACCCTAATTTCTAGCACCCGAATATAAGCCGAACTGCATCCCGCCATTTCACCAGACCAGCAAGGAGGTAGACCATGTCAACAGCTGCCGACGTCGTGATGACAGCTGAAGGATTCCTGGAGCACTGGCAGGGCCATCGCCGGTTGACCCGTCGTGTCATAGAGGCTTTCCCGGAGGACCAGCTCTTCACCTTCTCCGTCGGGGGCATGCGCCCGTTCGGCGTCCTCGCCCAGGAGATGCTGTCCATGGCGTTGCCGATGGTGAGCGGGGCAGTCACCGGCGAGTGGAACTA
>CALCHX010000215.1 GCA_937906875.1 uncultured Gemmatimonadota bacterium
CGGCCTGCTGGTCCTGGCGACATCGACCTCGGCACAGCAGCCAGCGACAACCAACCCGACGGCGAGCGCGGATTCCACCGCCACACTGCACGTGCGTGTCAGGAGCGAGAGCCCGGACGGCCCGCCGGTGGAGTCGGCGGTGGTGCGCAGCGGCACGGCGGGTACGCGGACCGACGCGGATGGCAATGCGACCCTGCAGCTTTCGCCCGGACGACACACCGTGCACGCGACGAGGGTAGGCATGCGGGCGGACTCAGCTGTAGTGGTGCTGCGCGCCGGCGCGAGCGACACCCTGACGCTGATACTCGCCCCGATGGCGGCCGACATCGAGGCAATGGTGGTGAGCGCCACGCGCGGCGAACGCAGGGTGGAGGACACTCCACTCCGTGTGGAGGTGATCGACGAGGAGGAGATTGGCGAGAAGGTGGCGATGACGCCGGGCGACATCGCCATGATGCTGGCCGAGACCGGCGGACTTCGTGTGCAGACAACCAATCCGTCGCTGGGCGGAGCGGATGTGCGCATACAGGGACTCCTGGGCCGCTATTCGCTCATTCTCGCCGACGGACTGCCACTCTATGGCCAGGCAGGAGGGCTCGGCCTGCTGCAGATCCCGCCGGTGGACCTGGCGTCGGTGGAGATCATCAAGGGCACAGCTTCGGCGCTCTACGGCAGCTCAGCTCTGGGAGGAGTGATCAACCTCGTCTCCCGCTCGCCCGGCGCAGAGGCGGACCGCACGGTGATCGTCAACCAGACATCGCGCGGCGGCACCGACGGCGTGTTCTTCGGCACCGGGCCGGTGACGGAACGGTGGGGTTACACGCTGCTTGCCGGCGCACACAGGCAGCGACGCAACGACCTGAATGGCGATGGTTGGGCGGACATGGCTGGCTACACGAGAGGCGTTGTTCGACCCCGTTTCTACTATGATGATGACGCGGGCAGGACGGCGTTCCTGACCGGTGGGTATACCGCCGAGGACCGCGACGGCGGCACCATGGACGGCCGAACCGCGCCCGACGGTCAGGCATTTGCCGAAGCGTTGGAGACCCGGCGGGCAGATGTCGGAGGACTGGTGCGGTGGGTGGCCGACGGCACCGAGGGGCTGGCCGGCATTGAAGCGCTGCGCGGCTCGATCCTGACTCTGCGCGGGTCGGCCATGGATCAGCGCTACGACCACCAGTTCGGTGGGGTGGGTGAGCGTGACCGGCACCGTACCTGGTTCGGTGAGGCGGCGCTGGCGATTCCGCGCGGTCGCACGATGTACATACTCGGGGCGGCATTCCAGCAGGACTCCCACCACGGCAGCGACGTGCCGGGCTTCGACTACACCTACTCGGTACCGGCGGTGTTCGCGCAGTTGGACGCCGATCCCACCGCCTGGCTGTCGCTGTCCATGAGCGCGCGAGCAGACGCTCACAGCGAGTACGGAACCGTCGTCAATCCGCGCCTCTCCCTCCTCTTCCGTCGACCCGCAGGTTCGGCGTTCTCCGGCTGGACCACGAGGCTCTCCGGCGGCACCGGCGCCTTCGCGCCCACGCCATTCGTGGAGGAGACGGAGTCGACTGGATTGACGCCACTCGTGCCGCTTGCCGGGCTGCGCGCGGAACGCGCCCGCAGCGCCTCGCTCGATGTCGGCGGCCCTCTGGAGACGGTGCTCGGCCACCTGCAGGTGAACGCGACAGCGTTCGCGTCACACATCAGCCACCCACTTCAGATACGCGACCTGAATACCACCACCGCTGGCGGCGCGAGGATGATCGAGCTCACCAACGCCGTCGGACCGACGCGCACGTGGGGGGGCGAGCTGCTGGCCAGACTCGTGCACGAACTGGGTGAGGAGGACGAGGACGGGGAGGAGCCGCCGGCAATCCGCGTGACGGGCAGTTACACCTACCTCCGCTCGACCAGCTGCGAGACGGCGCGATTCCCGGCCGGGCCATCTACCGGCGCGGCGGACGACGGCTGCAGCCGCGGTGAGGTCGCCCTGACCCCCCGTCACGCGCTGGGCGTGGTGGCCAGCTACGAGCAGGAAGGGCGTAGCCGTCTGGGGCTGGAGATCTACTACACCGGTCGCCAGCTACTCGAGAACGATCCTTACCGCGCCGAGAGCCGGCCCTACCTGGTGTTGGGCGTGCTGGGGGAAAGGATCGTTCCAACGCCGGCAGGAATGGCGAGGTTCTTCCTCAACCTGGAGAACCTCACGAACGTACGGCAGAGCCAGCACGACCCTCTTCTGCTGCCTTTTCGCGGCCGTGGTGGCCGGTGGACAACCGATGCCTGGACGGAACTGGTAGGCTTCACCATGAACGGCGGAGTGCGACTGTCGTTCTGAGCGGCGCGTGGTGACGGCGGTCGCTCCGTCGGTGCCGCCTACCCGGCGGAATGCCCGCGTCGCCGCTGGCGGTCCGCTTCCGCGCCCACGCTACGCGCCGCGCGCCCGCTACACGCGGGCGAACACCAGCGTGCCGTTCGTGCCGCCAAAGCCGAAGCTGTTGGACATGACCGTGTTGAGCGTCGCCTCCTGGCTCTCCCGTACGATCGGAAAGTCCACGGCCAGTGGATCCAGCGTCTCGATGTTGGCCGAGCCGGCGATGAAACCGTCGCGCATCATGAGCAGCGAGTAGATCGCCTCGTGCACACTGGCCGCACCCAGCGGATGACCAGTGAGTGCCTTGGTCGAGGACAGTGGAGGCATATCGCTCCCGAACACCTCGCGTGCGGCATCGAGTTCCACGATGTCTCCTACTGGAGTGGACGTGCCGTGGGTGTTGAGGTAGTCAACTGGCGCACTGACATTGGCCAGCGCCATCTGCATGCAACGTACGGCTCCCTCACCGCTCGGAGCGACCATGCTCCCGCCATCGGAGGTGACACCGTAGCCGACAAGCTCGGCGTGAATGTGCGCGCCACGCGCCCTGGCGTGTTCGTACTCCTCCAGCACCAGCATGCCACCACCGCCGGCGATGACGAAGCCGTCGCGCGCGGTATCGTAGGGCCGCGAGGCCACAGCCGGCGTCTCATTGAAGCCAGTGGACAGCGCACCCATCGCATCGAACTGAGCGGCCGCGCCCCAATGCATTTCCTCGCTGCCACCGGCAAAGACCATGTCCTGTGCACCATGGCGAATGAGGTCGGCCGCTGCGCCAATGCAGTGTGCCGAGGTCGCGCACGCCGCGGAGATCGAATAGCTCACGCCGAGAATGCCGAAACCGGTAGCCAGTGTGGCGGACACCGTGGAGCACATCGTGCGCGGCACCATGTACGGTCCGATCCTGCGCACGCCCTGCTCACGCAGCAGGTCAGCGGTCTCGATCTGCCATTGGGGCGAGGCGCCACCCGAACCGGCGATGACGCCGACGCGCGGATCACGGATTGCGTCGGCATCGAGGCCCGCATCCGTGATGGCATCACGCATGGCCACGTAGGAATATGCTGCTGCATCGCCCATGAAACGCTTCAGCTTGCGGTCAATCTCGGCGACCAGGTCGATGTCGGGCACGCCGGCCACCTGACTGCGCATGCCCACCTCGGCGAGCTGGGGCGCAGCACGGATACCGCTACGACTCTCGCGCAGGGCCGCCGACACGGACTCCAGCGTATTGCCCAGACAGGACACGACGCCCATTCCGGTCACCACCACTCGACGCATCTCAGAAGCCCTCGGTTGACTGGAACAAGCTCACGCGCATGCCGGTGGCGCTATAGATCGGCCGGCCATCAACAGCCATGGTGCCGTCGGCGATCACCAATGTCAGCTTGCCGCGCATGACGCGGCGCACATCCACCTCATAACTCAGCAGTTTAGCGCTGGGCAGTACCTGGCCGGTGAACTTGACCTGATCCACTCCCAACGCGCGCCCCTTGCCCGGCTCTCCGAGCCACGGCAGATAGAAGCCGGCCAGTTGCCACAACCCGTCCAATCCCAGGCAACCAGGCATCACCGGATCGCCTTCGAAATGGCAGGCGAAGAACCAGAGGTCCGGACGAATATCCATCTCGGCACGCAGAATGCCTTTGCCGTGCGAACCGCCGGTGGGATCCACCAGGGTGATGCGATCGAACATCAGCATCGGCGGCAGCGGCAGGCGCGCGTTGCCTTCACCAAACAATTCGCCGCGAGCACATGCCAGCAATTGTTCGTAATTGAACGAGGAAGGTAGTGTCACGTGGCCATATGCAAGGAAAGCGCATGGAGATCTGCAAGGCAGACTGCAGACTCATCGAGATACCGGTCGCACCTGCGAAGCCTGGTTGCATGGGTCGCACACAGGCCTCGCGTCATCGGAGCAGCGTAAAAGATAACGGGGCATAGGTTTGTCACAAGTGAAGAATAGTCTGTGTCAACGGTATTCAAGACCCGGGCCGCCGAGAGCTTCTGCTCATGGGATACCCCGCCGATATCGCGGGACCCTCGACGTCTCGGTCGGGAGGCGAGGCGTGAACTGACCGGCCAGCGCAGAGGCCCGCCATTCACGCCCGGGGTTACCAGAGGCGAGCGGCCGGCCGCCGGCCCGCGGGCATTACAGCGCTGACTCCTGGTCGACGGGATCTCGAATATCCCCACTCCTTCTTCCCACTCCCGGAGATCGGGTAAGGATGTCCGTTGCATCGGATCACTCGACTGGCGATCTTTAGAGGTCTGGAGGGTTGGCAGAATGGCTATTGCACCGGTCTTGAAAACCGGCGTCCGCAAGGACATCTGGGTTCGAGTCCCAGGCCCTCCGCTGCATGTGAGTGGTTGATTTTCATGTGTTTACGGAGGGCGGGTCCGTCTCGGCTGAGGCGGCCCCGCCCTCCGTATTTGTGTGCCCATCATGTGCCAGGTCGTGCCGCGGCGACCTTCATGATTTGCCGAATCCGTTCCTTCTCGACGAGCTCTTTCGAGGAACCAACACTACGGAGCGAGTCGCGGCGGCCCACGCCGTCCCTGCCCACCTACACCGAGCCGCGGACATCGTTGTGGCAACCACCCATGATCTGGAGCTGTCGGATCTGCTGGAGGGCGGCTATGCCGCCCATCGCTTCCGCGAACAGGTGATGGATGACGGCCTTGTCCTCGACTACCTGATCCGGCCCGGTCCGTCAACCTCGCGGAACGCGATCGCCCTGCTGAGATTGATGCACTATCCCGACAGTGTAATCGCCGACGCTCTCGCCTCGATCGACTGGCCTGGATGGCGTGACGGCCAGCGGAGCGAACCGCGGGTGAGGCAACGCGAGCGCTCCGAATCGAGATCGCCTGGAGGAGTCGTTCCGCGTCGGGAGATTCAGCCGAGCCGGAGAGGGTGATGGGTTTCCTGTGTGCGCCGTCGCTTGCGAGCGCTACATTTGCGCGTCGCAGTCCCCGGGCTCATCTTTATACTGATGACGACATTCCAGTGACTCCCCGCCCCGCGCTCCGAGCGTGAGGCGTCACTTGTCGCGGCCCTCAACCCCTTCAGGATGACCCGGCTTCTCCCCTTCGCTCTGGCAGCCAGCGCGACGATCTTCGCGGCCCTGCCAGGCCAGGCGCAGACCCTCGACTCGCTCACCATGAACGGATTCGCCTGGCGCGAGATTGGCCCGGCGAACTTCGAGGGACGCGTCTCAGACATCGTGGGCATTCCCAGCCCGTCCCGGACTTTCTTCGTCGCCGCCGCCGGCGGTGGCATCTGGAAGACCACCAACAGCGGCATCAACTACCGCCCCGTCTTCGAGAACGAGCGCGTCGTCTCCATGGGCGCCCTGGCCATCGCGCCCTCGGACACCATGCAGGTGTGGGCCGGCAGCGGCGAGCAGAACTCGCGCAACTCCATCGAGCCTGGCGGCGGTCTCTACAAGAGCACCGACGGTGGACTGACATGGAAGCTGGTCGGCCTGGAGAAGACCGAGCATATAGGGCGGATAGCCGTCCATCCGACAAATCCGAACGTCGTCTATGTCGCGGCACTCGGCGCGCTCTGGCGCACCAACCCCGAGCGCGGTCTCTACAAGACCACCGACGGCGGCAACAGTTGGCAGTTGATCAAGAAGGTCAGCGACCGCGCGGGCTTCGTCGACGTACAACTGGATCCGAAGAACCCCGACGTGATCTGGGCTTCCAGCTACGAGCGCATTCGCGGCCCATACTTCCTGAACAGCGGTGGACCGGGCTCGGCCCTCTGGAAGTCGACCGACGCTGGCGCGACGTGGAGCGAGATCAAGGGCGGCGGCTTCCCGGAGACCATGAAGGGCCGGATCGAGGTCGCGATCTTCCCGCAGAATACCGACATCGTCTACGCGCAGGTTGAGGCCGACTCGGTACGTGGCCTCAAGCCGGCCCCCGGAACGCCGGCGCAGAAACTGGCCAACGGCCTCTATCGCACGACGGACGGCGGCAGGACGTGGGAGAAGATGAACGACGCCAACACGCGCCCGTTCTATTACTCACAGGTCCGGGTGCATCCCACCAACCCGGACCGCGTCTGGTTCTCGTCCACTCCCGTCCTCGTCAGCAACGACGGCGGCAAGACGACGCAGACGGCGACCGTCGGCATCCACGTCGACCACCACGCCATGTGGATCGACCCCAACGACCCCGAACGCATGGTCGTCGGCAACGACGGCGGCGTTTCGGTGAGTTACGACGGCGGTGGCAACTACGACTTCGGAGCGATCCTCCCCATCTCGCAGTTCTACAACGTCAGCTTCGACTACGACGTTCCCTACACCGTCTGTGCCGGAGCGCAGGACAACGGTAGCTGGTGCGGCCCCAGCCAGCGCAAGAACGGCAGGATCACCAACTCGGACTGGTTCATGTTCCTCTTCGGCGACGGTTTCGTCACCCAGCAGGATCCGACCGATCCGAACATCATCTATGGCGAGTCGCAGGGCGGCAACATAGCCCGTTTCGATCGTAGCACGAGCGTCAGCACGCGGCTCGTGAAGCCCGACTGGCGTCCGCTCTACACTCAGTGGGAGGACTCACTGGTCGTCGCTCGCGGCGACACCACGCAGCCTGCCAGCCGTGACCTCCAGCGCCGCCTGGATGCCTTCCGAGCCAACCAGGTTGCCGACTCGGCGCTCAACAACATGCGTTGGAACTGGAACACGCCGTACATCCTCTCGCCACACAACCCGCAGGTGCTCTACGCTGCCGGCAACCGCGTCCTGAAGAGCACGAAGCGCGGCGACGATCTCTACCCGATCTCGCCGGACCTGTCGAAGAAGCAGTGGGCGAAGATCGATACGTCGATCACCAGGACCGGGGGCATCACCCTGGACGCCACCGGTGCCGAGACCTATGGCACCGTGGTCTCCCTGGCCGAGTCGCCGCTCCGTCCGGGCTACCTGTACGCCGGCACCGACGACGGCAACATCTGGATGACGATCAACGACGGCGCGAACTGGGAACAGATTCCGGCGGCGCGCTTCCCCGGCCTGCCGGCCGCTGGCGCATACGTCAGCGAGATAGAACCATCGTACGCTGATCCGAATACCTTCTACATCTCCTTCGACAACCACCGCGTCGGTGATTTCGGGGTCTACCTCTACAGGACCACGGACGGCGGGAAGAGCTTCCGCTCGCTGGCGGCGAACCTGCCCACGGGCGGGCCGGACTACGTCCACGTGATCAAGGAAGACCCGCACAACCCTGACCTGCTGTTCGTCGGCACCTCGGTGGCCGTATATGTCTCGCTGGATCGTGGAGCATCGTGGCAGAGGTTCATGAAGAACATGCCGACGGTGCCCGTCTACGACCTGAAGATTCACCCGCGTGACCGCGAGCTCATCGCCGCCACGCACGGCCGGGGAATGTGGATCGTGGGTATCGCGCCGCTGGAGCAGATGGCTGGTGCGAAGCTGCAGACAGTGCTGGCCAGCACGGCTCACCTCTTCGAGCCGGTCACGGCCCGGCAGTTTGCCCACCCCACGACGCCCAGCGTGAGTCCCAGCGGTCCCGGCCACCAGTGGTTCGTGGCCGAGAGCCCGACATACGGCGCCGAGATCAGGTACCGCATCGGCGGTAGCGCCCAGCCGGAAGCCAGCGCTCCCGCGCCGGCAACGCCTGGTGGGCGGGCCCAGCGCCCGCAGGCTCGCATCGTCATCACCGACGTCAAGGGTGACACGGTGCAGACGCTGAATGGACCGGCGACGCCCGGCCTGCACCGCGTGACCTGGAACTACAGCTACCGTCGCAGCGCCGAACGTGCACCACTCTCGCCCTCACAGTTGCGTGACAGCATACTCACCGCGCGGCGTCGGGCGGTGGTACTCGACTCGCTGGAGAAGGCAGGCACCTTCCCCGCGCCGATCGTGGTGCAGCTTCGCGCCGCGCTCTCGGGAGGCGACATGAGCGCCCTGTTCCGTGGTGGTGGAGGTGGCGGCCGCGGCGCCGCTGCGGGCGGGTGGAACCCACGGCCGGGTGAGGGACCGGTGACTCCGCCCGCCGGCACTCGCCCGGCGGGCCAGGCGCCCGCACCAGGACAGCAGATGGACATGGCGGCCGCTCTCGAGTCGTTCCCGGGTGGATTCCGTGCCCTCCAGGCGCTGCTCCAGCCCCCGGGCGTCATGTCGCCGGGCTTCGGAGGCTTTGGTGGCGGTGGGGCTTCAGGCGCCGACACTGGCGATTATCTCGTCACTCTGGACGTTGGCGGAGTGAAGTCACAGCAGGTGCTCAGGGTCATCGGTGCGCCGGGTGGCGACCAGGGTGGCTCGCGTTTCCAGGAAGAGGAAGGGGAAGACCGGCGCTGAACGGCGATTCCGCTCCTGATCACTCGAACTGCCACATCGCCAACGCGGTGTGGCAGTTCGCCTTTCAGGGTTCGATGCTAGTTGCTTCCACGATTGGGGCCGGCTACCTTTCGCCTTCTCGCCAGCAGAATATCGGGGCGGGAGTTATTGAAGGGAGGGATGGCCGAGAGGCTGAAGGCACCGGTTTGCTAAACCGGCATAGGGGGTAACTTCTATCGAGGGTTCGAATCCCTCTCCCTCCGTTCTCACTGTTACAGTTCCGGGGACCATGGACGGGCCAGGATCGCCCGCTTCTCTGGTCCCCGGTTCCGTTTCACCCCTGCCAGATCTGGTATTCCCGTGAGCACTCCTCCGCGCCTTCGTTTCGCCCCTTCGCCCACCGGCGACCTCCACGTGGGCGGCGCCCGTACTGCCCTCTTCAACTGGCTCTACGCTCGCCATAACGGCGGGCAGTTCCTGCTCCGCATCGAGGACACCGACCGGGCGCGGAGCACCGACGAGAGTACGCGTGCGATCTTCGATGGCCTGAACTGGCTCGGCCTCACCTGGGACGAGGAAGTGGTGTACCAGGGCGCCAACCTGGCCAGGCATCAGGCCGATGCCCTTCGCCTGCTGGAGAACGGCTCCGCCTACCGCTGCTTCTGCACGCCAGCCGAGCTGGACGAGCGGCGAAAGGAAGCGGAGGCGCGGAAGGATGCGTTCCGTTACGACCGTAGATGCGACCGCCTGGATCCGGCGGAGGTGGAAAGACGGGTAGCGGCCGGCGTACCCCACGTGCTCCGCTTCCGCGTCCCCGACGGCAGCACCGAGTGGGATGACATGGTGCACGGTCGGATCGCCTTCCCGAACAAGGACATCGAGGACTTCGTCATCCTCCGTTCGGACTCCACGCCCATCTACAACATGGCGGTCGTCTCCGACGACATCGCCATGCGCATCACCATCGTCATGCGCGGCGACGACCATATCTCCAACACTCCCAAGCAGATCCTGCTCTACTCCGCGCTGGGCTCGCCGCTGCCACGCTTTGCCCACCTGCCCATGATTCACGGCACCGATGGCAAGAAGCTGAGCAAGCGTCATGGGGCCACCGCGGTAGGCGATTACCAGCATCTCGGCATCCTGCCGAGCGCCATGCGCAACTTCCTCGCCCTGCTCGGCTGGTCCCCGGGCGGCGACCTGGAAGTGATGATGCTCGACGAACTCGTGGAACGATTCGGCGAGGACGGGCTGTTGAAGAAGGCGGCAGTGTTCGATCCGAAGAAGCTGGAGTGGATGAACGGCCAGCATCTCTCCATCCTGCCGGTGGAGGACGTGGCCCAGTGGGTCATGCCGGCCCTCATTGCCGCCGGACTGGCAACAGCCTCCGAGCTGGCCGAACGACACGACTGGTTCATCCTGCTGCTGGAGTTGCTGAGGGTGCGCTCGCGGACGATCGACGACGTCGTGCGGCAGGCAAGGCCATTCCTGGTGGAGGAGATCACCTACGACCCGGACGCTACCGCGAAGCAGTGGAAGGACGCGGCCCACACGATAACGCTCCTCAGCGAGACGCGGGACCGCCTGGAGGCGCTGTCGGACTGGTCTCCGGAACCCATGGAGGAGGCGCTCCGTGAACTCGCCGAGTCCCACGGCATCACGGCTGGCAAGCTGTTCCAGCCCATGCGGGTGGCGCTCACCGGACTGGCCGTGAGCCCGGGGATCTTCGACGTCCTGGTAATGCTGGGGAAGGAGCGTTCGCTCGCCCGGCTGGAGGCCGCGGTGGCATCACTCGAGCGTGGACAGACTGACTGAGAGAGGTGTGGAACCGGGGCGACGGAAACATATGGTTCTGTAAACTTTTGTGTGGTACGGACTTCCGGCGCCTCCCATGCTTGACCGAGCGGCCTCTCGACGCGACATTGGCATTCCAGAACGCCACCTGGACCACCTCTTCAGTAGCCGGATCAACCGCTCGTCACGCGCCCATGCCAGCAACCCTGGACGCATTCGCGAATGCTCGAGCGAAGCTGACTGGGATGGCCTGCCTGCATGACGAGGACGCGATGACGCAGCCACTGACGGCAGTCGAGCGACGGGTCTACCACTATCTACTCGACTTCACGGCCGAGAACACCTTCCAGCCGAGTATTCGCGAGATCGGCAAGCAACTGCAGATCCGGTCGACGAAGACTGTTTCGGATCTTCTCCAGTCGCTTGCCGACAAGGGGTTCATCGAGCGTGACGGTTCACGCTCTCGAGGTGTGCGGCTGCTGGGTTTTTCCGGACTCCCGGGCGCCAGGCCAGTTCCGTACTACGGACGCGTCAACGCTGGCGAGCCGGCGCTCCTTCCCGAGAATCGTGACGGCTACCTTGCCATGGAGCGACGCTTTCTTCCCAGCGACTCCACCTTCGCGCTGAGGGCCAGGGGCGACAGCATGACCGGCTCGGGGATTCTGGATGGTGACTACGTGCTCATCGATCCCGCCGCCACTCCAGCGGAGGACGCGATGGTCGCCATGCGAGTCGGTGAAGGGGTGATTTTCAGGAGCCTTTCGCACGAGAACGACCGGATCGCCCCGACGGCATCCAACGCCAGGGTGGATGAGGAGCGAACTCCGCGCGACTCGGGCACGGACATCCTGGGTGTCGTCTGCGGGGTGTTCCGGGCCTTCCATGACACCGGCGCATCACTGGATCAGGCGCAGGTGAGCGGAAACCTGGTCGGCGAAGGGCCCACGCCTGCGCCTGACGACAGCGGGATCACGCCGCGCACGATCAATCCCCTGCCCTACCCCGACCGGCCGACGCTCGTTTACTGACGACGCGGAGCGCTGCGGTGGGCCGCAGCCGGGAGAGTATTCGCGGATTCCCCAATCACGCGGAAGGGCGAGGCGTCAACCCCCCGGGGGAGCCTCGGCCGCGGCGGCAGCTATGGCGGCACGGCGAGCTGCCCGCTCACGGTCCTTGCGCTCACGAATGCTCTTCACGACATCCTTGAAATCGGTGTCGTTCCGGCGGCGCAGGGCCTGCTCCTCCAGCTCCTGGCGAACACCGCTCATGCGACGATTCTCCGCCATCGCGATCGGGTTTGCCTGTTGATTGAGTGGCAACAACCCGAGGACGGCGGTAGGCAGCGAGAACTTGCCCAGCCTGATGAATTTCTCGTCGATGCCGTACTTCTGGCCATCCTTCTCGAACGTCCAGTCGCCGGGGCGACGCCGGAGCGCTTCCGCGGCGGCAGAGTCTCGAAGAGGTCCGAAGTCGGCGACGATCATGCTGTCGATCCGCTGTACGGTGGATCGCGGCATTCCTGGTCGCGGCTCGGAGCGTGTCCATACCCGCGGGTCGGAGAAGCTGGGCACCAGCCCACCCATCCCATCGCCACGGGCGTTTCCGCGTCCAGTTCCATCGCCCGTGCCCGCGCCACCGGCACCTGCCTCCTGCCCCGGAGCGGGGGCAACGGGCGTCCTCACGCCATCCGGGATCACCATTGGTGCCTGTGGCCGGGGTGCCTCGACGGACGGCGTCGGCGGCTGCTCGGGCGTCGCGTCCGGTTCCGGTTCCGGCGTCGGTCGACCGCCACCTTCCGCACGGCCATCGCCGTCCGGTCGTGCAGCGATGTACGTCACCCGCTCAGCGGCGACCTGATCGACCGCCGGGCGGAACATGGCGTCGAAATCCACCGGAAGGGTGAGCACCCAGATGAATACCACGGCGAGCGCACCATGAATGACCAGCGATACGAGCAACGCTCCGCCTGGACGGCGCGGTGGCGGCGTGCCGGGCGTCCTCCTGCTGAGCGTTTTCCTGCTGGTCATCGCATCACTCCTGCGGTCAACTGATGGTGTCTGCACGGTACGGGGCTGGTTGTACCCCTCAGGTCAACCTCATGGTCCATGCCGGAGCAGCGGGTGAGATCAGGTTGACGCGGCATTCAGCCGGGACCGACCACCGTATTCGTGATCCTGCTCAGCCCCTCCACCTCCACCTCCACCAGGTCGCCAACCTCGAGCCGGCCAACCCCGGCCGGCGTACCGGTAGCTACCACATCCCCCGGCTCCAGGGTCATGATGCGTGAGGCGTAAGAGAGCAACGTGGGAATGGAGAAGACCATGTCGGCGCTGTGGCCTCGCTGACGCTCCTCGCCGTTCACGCGAGTGACAACGGTCAACCCATCCAGCGCTGGCACCCCGGATGATGGTTCGCCTATGGGGCAGAAGCTGTCGAATCCCTTCGCCCGCGTCCACTGACCATCGGTCTTCTGGAGATCACGTGCCGTGACGTCGTTGACGGCGACGATTGCCCTGACCGCACGCGCGGCCTCCTCCTCACCCGCGTTGCGCAGGCGGACTCCGATGATGACGCCAATCTCGCCCTCGTACTCCACCTGTCCTGAAACTGCCGGAAGGACGATGGGCTGTCCATCGGAGATGATCGCGGAGGACGGCTTGAGAAACAGCAACGGCTCCGCTGGCACCTGATTGCCCAGTTCCTGCGCGTGAGCACGATAGTTTCGACCGACACAGAGAACCTTGCCGGGGCGGGGCTGGACTGACATGTTCGTAGGGTTGGAGAGAACGTTGGCGACCTCATCATACTAGCTTCGCGCACCTGCCGGGCGCGAGCCTGTAGCTCCACCCCTCGCTCCTCTACCGTCACCGGCACGGCCCACGCCCGCCGGCAAGTCATGCCCGGGGGCGTGAGCCGGTCAGCTCTCCGGATGATGGTTCGTGAAGAAGTCGATCACTTCCACCAATGCTTCAGGCCACGGTCGTGTCACACGACGAGCTGGTGGCAGCGCAGCCAGCAGGGCGCGACCGTAAGGCTTGAGTACGACGCGGGGATCCGCCAGTACCACGACCCCGCGATCGGCGGCCGTGCGAATGAGCCGGCCGAAGCCCTGCTTCAGTCGCAGCGAGGCGTGCGGCAACATGTACTCCGTGAACGGATCGCCACCGCGCGCGGCAATCGCTTCACACTGGGCAGCGGTGACCGGCTCGGTGGGCACTCTGAACGGGAGACGACCGATGACCAGGCCGCGCAGCGCCTGCCCGGGCACGTCCACTCCCTCCCAGAAGCTCGCCGTACCCAGCAACACGGCGCGCCCCGATTCACGGAATCTACGTAGCAGCGCGTCGCGTCCATCCTCCCCGTGGACCAGCAGTGGCCAGCGTCGGTCCTGCCCGCGCGCACGCAGCTCGGCGGCCGTCGAGCGAACGTCGCGATGGCTGGTGAAGAGCGCGAACAGGCCGCCGTCCGACGCCGTGGCAAGGTCGATGATGATGCGCGCTACCTGCAGCCCATGCGCGGCTGGATCCACGTTGGGGGCAGAGGAGTCGGTGGGCACCACCAGCAGCGCCTGTCGCTCGTAGACGAATGGTGACGGCAGGGTGCGGGTGAGGGGCTCGTGCGCCGGGTCAGCCAGTCCGAGCCTGCCGGCCAGGAAGTCGAACCGGCCGTTCGTGGCGAGGGTGGCACTGGTGACCACCGCCGTGGTCACCCGCCTGAACAGGTCGTCGCGGAGAATAGGCGCGAGGTCGAGCGGCACCGCGGTCACGCCGATGTTGCCGTCCCTTCCCCTCACCTCGATCCAGCGCACGCTTGGCGGGGCTTCCCGGGACGGGCGCAGGGCCAGTTGGAGCCCGGCTCCCGCAGTGGCCAGACGCCTCACGACGCCGCGCACCTCATTGAGCAGAGGGGCCAATTCCTCCTCTCTCTTGTGATCGGTCTCCAGTCGGTCACGGACCAGGCGGAGTCCCTCTGCCAGCAGTTCGATCTCGCCCAACAAGTCGCCAAGAGCCGCCTCCAGTCCCGCCTTCCAGGCCCGATGGCTGGCGAATTCATCGGTGAGACGAAGCACCTGGGCATCGCTTTCCTCGAGCACCGTTCGAAGAAGGTCGAAGAGAAGATCGCTCCTCTCGCGCGCCGCGTGAACCGACGGCGCCAGCCGTCCGTGTACGAGATCCAGACTCGCGGTGCTGAGAAGGTCATCCTTCACCTCCAGCCGCTCCACGAGCGCGCTGAGAAGACCCCTCCCCTTCCTCTCCAAGCGCGCGAAGAGTCGGTGGAGTGCACGCCTGGTCACCGTCGCGCCCAGGTGCGCTGAAGCCGCATCCTCCAGGTGGTGACCCTCATCCACGACCAGCCTGGTATACGACGGCAGCACGGCGGCGTCGCTCCAGTTCTGCGTCGTCCGACGGACAGCCACGTCCGACATCAGCAGGTGGTGATTGACCACTATGATGTCCGCCTGCGCGGCGACTCGGCGGGCCCTGAAGAGGAAGCACCGGTCGAAGTACGGACACTTGGCACGGTGGCAGAGATCCGCCTCGGCGGCCACCTCGTCCCAGACTTCCGATCGGGGCGGCGTCGCGAGATCAGCCACCGTGCCGTCATCGGTACGTTCGGCCCACGCGGCGATGGTTGCCAGCTCTCTCCCCATGCCGTCATCGAGTAGCGACGTGCCTGCCAGTCGCGCCTGCTCGAGCCTGAAGAGGCAGAGATAGTTGCGCCACCCCTTGAGCAGGGCGAAGCGAACCGGCTGGTCGCTGAGGGCCGTCTGGAGGAAGGGCAGATCCTTCCCCACCAACTGCTCCTGGAGGTTGATCGTATTGGTGGAAACCACCGTACGCTCCTGGTTTGCCGCCGCCCAGCGGAGCGCCGGAACGAGATAGCCGAGTGACTTGCCCACGCCGGTCCCCGCCTCCAGAAGTCCCACCCCACCGTCGTTGTAGAGCCCGGCAATCAGCGCCGCCATCTGCTGCTGCCCCGGTCGCGCCTCGTAGTGCGGGAGCTGGGCGGAGATCGCTCCATCCGGGCCAAGTACGGCGGCCACGGCTTCCGTGTCGAGCATGGTGACTTCCACCAGCGGCGGCGCCTCGACGACGACGTAGAGGTCGGTCACGTCGTTGTCGACGATGCCGAAGCCCACACCCTGTTCGTAGATGCGGCCGGCGACATCCAGGTCTGCGCTGGATGGCTCCAGCCAGCCCGAAGGATGGTTGTGGAGCAGCATCTCACCGGCTGCGGCAAAACCGGGGAGCGCCAGAACGGATCGGGAATCACCCCGCGCCACGGTTCGAACCGCCTTCACCACACCGTCGGAATCCATCGTACCCACGAAGCACACCTCGCGCCCCCCGGCCAGGCGGATCGCGGCGCGCATGGCCGATGCAGCGGCCTGTGAGACGCGGGCCAGCGAGGTGTTCACTACGTCTTCAACGGCTTCTTCTTGGCCGCCGGAAAGAGGACGTTGTTCAGGATCAGGCGGTAGCCCGGCGAGTTCGGGTGCAGGGCCAGATCGGTCGGGGCAGCTCCTATGCTGTGCTGGGGATCCTCCGGATCGTGCCCGCCCAGGTAGGTCCAGCTACCCTTGCCATAGTCACCATGAATGTACTTCACCCAGGGTGCGCCTTCCTCGTAAGCCAGGACCGTGCCCGCCGGCTTCAGCCGCGACTTCATGAAGCTGGTGGTAACTCCATAGAAATCGGCGATGACGCCGCGGTGATTCTGCACCAGCATCGACGCGACCGGATCGAACTTGGCGGAGAACGAGAAGAGGGTGACCGCACCCAGCGGCTGTCGGCGGCCCGGGACGTTCACCTGATGACCGTCGATGTCGCTCTGCGAGTTCACGAACGGTGACGGCTCCACCTTCGCGTCACGGAAGGCCAGGGTCCGTGTCCAATCCATGCGCTGGTTCGCGTCCACCGCTATCGGAGTACCGTCGGCGTATGGAGCGGCAATGTCCACATTGCGGCCGGCAATGGCCAACTCCAGTGTTTCGGTCGCACCGCACATGGCAAAGAGGAACCCTCCGTCCTGGACAAAGAGCCGTATGCGCTCGGCCACTGCCTTCTTCAGTTCGGGAATGTTGGCGAAGCCAAGTTGCCTGGCCTGACGGAGATTGTCGTCGCGCTGGGTGATGAACCAGGGCGCGTCACGGTAGGTCATGTACAGCTTGTTCAACTGCCCCGTGAAATCCTCGTGATGGAGGTGCAGCCAGTCGTACCTGGACAGATCACCGTCCAGTACCTGCGGGTCCCAGACCTTGTCATACTGTATACCGGCATAATCGAGCGCGAGCGTCACCGCGTCGTCCCATGGCGGTGCCTCGGGCGGAGTGTAGATGGCGATGGTGGGCGCCTTCTCCAGCGGGACCGCATCCATGT
>CALCHX010000216.1 GCA_937906875.1 uncultured Gemmatimonadota bacterium
TCTATCTGCGGACCGACGCGCCCGGCCGACCTACACCGTCATCTGAGAAGACCCCGTTTGTTGCCCTGTTCTTTGCGCAGACGGGTCCGTCCTTGTATGACCGATACACCTGGCTTCCTGTAGTGATGCTGCTCTGTCTAACCACGTCGTCGCGGTCACGCTCATTGACTGTGCGAGCAAGGTCGCATCCGTTCCTCGAGTAATCGGGTGGAGTGGACCAGTCTTTAATGTAGGAACGTCAGCTTGTTGTTCCAGAGGGACAACGCGGATGCGATTGCCATATGCATGTCGAGATATTGATATGTGCCAAGTCGACCGCCAAAAAAGACGTTGTGTTCCATCCTCGCGAGTTCTCGATACGCGAGCAGGCTCTTGCGGTCTTTCGGGGTTCCCACGGGGTAGTAGGGTTCGTCGCTGCGTGATGCGAATCGGGAGTATTCGCGCATGATTACCGTCGCATCATGAGGATAGGTATTGGTACGCTCGGGATGGAAGTGTCGGAACTCGTGTATCCGCGTAAAAGGAACGTCCGCATCCGCATAATTCATAACGCTTGTCCCTTGGAAATCGCCGACCTGGACCACCTCCTCGCGGAAGTCGAGTGTGCGCCATGTAAGTTCGCCCTGCGAGTAGGCGAAGTAGCGATCAATAGGACCGGTATAGCCTATAGGCACCTGCCCTATGGTTGACCTGTTGTTGAGCGGTTGTGATGTGTCGAAGAAGTCGACCGCCAGACATACCTCGATCCTCGGACTGTCAACCATTCGCTCGAGCCATGCATCGTATCCTTCAAGTGGCAGACCCTCCCACCTGTCCGAGAAGTAGCGGTTGTCGTAGTTGTATCGGACGGGCAGCCTGGAGATTATTTCGGGAGGCAAGTCGGTTGCAGGCGTTTGCCATTGTTTCGAGGTGTAGTGACGGATGAACGCTTCGTATAGTGGTCGGCCGATAAGGCTGATCGCACGTTCTTCAAGGTTTCGTGCGTCGCTACTACTGAATTCGTTGGCCTGGAGCTCGATGACCGCTTGCGCCTCAGCGGGAGAATACGCAGCATGGAAGAACTGGTTTATGGTGCCGAGATTGATGGGGAGCGGGTACACAACTCCGGCATGGGTTGTGTAGACCCGGTGAACGTAATCGTTGAACTTGGTAAATCTCTCTACATATCGCCAAACTGTTTCGTTGGAAGTATGGAAGAGATGGGCTCCATATCGGTGCACCTCGATGCCCGTGGTGGGTTCGGTCGCACTATATGCATTACCACCGATATGATCGCGGCGCTCGACGATGGTCACCCGCCTGCCCGCTGCCGCCGCGCGCTCCGCAATCGTGAGACCGAAGAGGCCCGCACCTACGATCAACAGATCCATCTGCTTCGTCTTCTTCCGTTAGTCTGTGGCATTCTCGTGATGCTTCGGGCTTCGCGAAGCTATCTTCGGCGGGTGAAAGGGCCGAGCGCCAGTGCGAGGAAGATCGCGTCGCGGATCAGCGCGCCCCATCCAGCCCCCGTCGATCCGCCGGCCACAGCGCCTAGGGTCAAGGACGTGATGGCGACAGGGATGAGGAAGATCCACGTGGTCATGACCCTCGCCTGGCGATTCTGGCCGACGAGCACCTGGAGCTGGACGGCGGCGAGCGCAGAGAAGTACCCGGCGACCACGCAGAGCCGAACGACGCTGTAATCCGCGAGCTCGACGCCGAAGATCCATGGGACGAGAAACTGCGGGAAGAGAAGGAACGGAAGGGCGAGGACCGTGTAGATGCTCGCGACCGCAACGCTTACTGCCAGATTCATACGGCGAATACCCATGGTCGATTCGCGGCGAGCGACGTACGCGACGGTCGCCCCAGCGGGAATGAGAGCCGCAACGGTTAGTGCATTCTCAACCTGGCTGCCGATGTTGTACTCGCCGAGAACAACGGCAGAAGCGGTAACGCTTACGATGATCACGTCGCTTCTGTTTGCGACGACATTAGCGATGGAGGCGACTCCGAGCCGCCAACTTGAGCGGAACGAGAGCGTTGCGGTGGCGTGCGAAGTCTCACCTGTAAGCGGCGATGCGAGGTACTGCCAAGCTGCGATCGTGAGCTCGCCGAGACTCATGATGAGCAGCAGCGCAGACAATGGCCCTTGGAAGGCGCCGATCACGAGCATCGGGACGAGGGTTGCTGCGCGAACGCTCCCATTTATCGATGCGCCACTTCGGAACTGATGGGCCCCGTAGGCGAGGCGTAGTGCCAGAGTGCTCGCCTCATATGTTGCGGCATATGCGGCCGTAGCAAGGACCAGTAGCCATCCCGAGCCGTCGTGGGGTTGAAGGAGGATGAGCGATGAAATCAGAGCAAGCGGGCCAGTGAGTGCGATCCGAATGGCTGCCGGGCGGCGTACTTGTGACCTCTCGCGAGTCTCCCCTGAAGACACTGACCTCGTAATGTATGAAGAGAGACCAAAGTCCGCCAACGTGGCGCTGAGAAGAGCAGCACCAGTGGCTAAGCCAAACCGCCCGCTCTCCACGAGCCCGCCGGTGTACCCCGCGATCGAGAGCGCGGCGAGGGTCTGTATCTTTGAACCAGCCGTGGCAGCCACTGTCCACGTGCCCGCCAGGATTCCATATCTGGCGAGAGCCCGCCAGATCAGTAACAGTTGTGTCCGCACTGAGGTGTCTCCATGGCAGGTGAGCGTCGTGCTGCTGCTAGAGCCATTACCAAAGCAGACCTCTCCAAGATATCCGCCTTGAAAGCACCCACGGCCGACGCATAGTCAGTCGCACAGGGTGAACATAATGTGCCTCCAAATCTCCAAGTCCAGCGACGGCGCTGCGCGACTCCTTGCGGTAGAGCGTGGAGGGCGCTACTGTCCCGCCGCCGAGGCCCATCTCGCGGCGATACCACGCAGCCCACAACGAGAACGTGGAGTTCGCTGCGACGAACTTGCTCGCAGTGCACATGAAGTAGAAATCTCGAATCGACGGGCCCGGAGCCAGTAGGTGCAGCGCGCCTGTTGCGAACAGAGTGCTATAGATGCGCCTCGCGGCGGTGGGGTCGTCCGTGGCGACGTCCGCAACGTCCGAGCCAAGCGCCTTAAGAGCCTCAGCATAATACTGGGGACCGAGTATGCCGTATCGAGCAGAGGCGGGGGGCCACAGGTAGTCACCGAGCCTCATGTGTATCAGCGTCGAGAAAGTCGTTGATCGCCAGGTGTCAGGGATTTCGTCAAAAAGGGCGGATATGGTTGCCGCGTAAATCGTTGGTGTGGCTATGTGAGCCATCCACGGAGCGTTGTCGGGGAACGTGAGTAGGTTGGTTGGGGCCGCTCCGGGATGCACGTCAATAAGGGGAGTCGGCAGCAGTGAATTGTGGAGAGCTTTTTCAGAGCTTATTCCGATTCCCGATCGCGCAATGGCGGAGCCGATCTCGAGATGTCTGTGATCACCCATCAAAGCCAGCGAAAGCTCCACTTCCTGGTGCTGAGCGAGGCCTTGCGCAACCGAAAGCTGGTGCAACTGATTCCCAAGGCCGCCCACAAGGAAGACAGTTGTTCGCGTGGTCATTGTTGCTCCAGATGAAGTCCGCGGCCCCGATCAGTCACGGTTCTCTCCAAGAGAAGGAACGCCTGAGGCAGCGAGTCTTCGTCGGGTTCTTTCAATTGCTTCCGCAGGGGGTCGTGTCGATACCTCGTTGTGTTTCGTGAACTCACTGACGATACGAGACAGATGTCGGGGGACCTCCTGACCGTGCTTCTTATCGGCGAATCCTTGCGTTGCCTTCCTGCTATAGTCGGCGCGGCTGCGGTATACATAGTGGTTCAGACGCAACGCGACCGCCTCAACGGGTAGAGGCCGAGCGAAGGATGAATATATGCGCCGCCCTTCTGCCGTCCGTGCAAGAGCGGCACGGCTGTAGTACATATTGTGCGGATTCCGCAGGCGCCGCACTAACCTCGGCTGCACGACAACCTTTACATGCGCATCCAGTTCGGAGTCTGCCTTCAAGAAGTTCTCGAGGATGAGGCCATCGGGCAGGGTTTCATGATACGAGCTGCCAAAGTATCGCCAGTTGATGCCTACTCCGGCAAGTTTGCCGCTTCGCCGTAGAACGCTCAGTAAGTCGCCTCGCTTGTTCTCCACGACAAACTCATCAGGGTCGAAGAAGGCGACCCACCTGGAATCAGCGGCATGGTGTTCGAAGAAATCTAGGTCAGCCGCGGGGTAAATGGGGGACGTGGGCCAGTGGGTATACGTTACAAGTCCTTTTTCGATAAAAGGGGAGAGGATGATCGGTGTGTCATCTGTGCTGTCGTTATCATAGATGTAGAAGTGCTCCACACCCAGCTCGGCGTAGTACGCGATCCACTCGGGCAGGAACTGTCCTTCATTCTTTACTCGGACCATCACGGAGAGGAAGTATAGGGGTTCCGAAGGGCGCACACGTATTTGACGTGGGCGGAGCAAAGTTGCGGTGTTGGCTAGCAAAAACGCAGTCGTCCGGAGCGAAGGGTGGCGGCGTATGAAGCTACGCAGCTGCTTAGTGATGATTGCGATCGCCTCTCGTGATACGGGGTGTGTGTCAGTCTACTAATGCGCTGTGTCGCCTGGTGCGAAAACGGCCTTGACGGTCTTCGCAAGGATCGCTATGTCACTCATCAAGGACCAGTTCTCGACGTAGTAGAGGTCCAGACGGACCGCATCTTCCCACCCGAGCGTCGAACGACCGCTGACTTGCCAGAGTCCCGTAATGCCCGGACGGGCGAGTAGGCGCCGGCGAGCGGCGTCGTTGTACAGGGCGACCTCGGCAGCGACTTGGGGGCGTGGCCCGACGAGGCTCATTGTGCCGGCGAGTACGTTGAAGAGCTGCGGGAGCTCGTCGAGCGAGTACTTTCGCAGGAAGTGCCCAACAGGAGTGATTCTGGGGTCATCCAGCAGCTTGAACAGGGGCACCGACTGTCGTCCTTGCGCTGCGAGGAGAGCGGGAAGTTCGCGAGCGGCGCCCTTTCGCATCGATCGGAACTTGAGCATGCGGAACGGGACCCCATTAGTGCCCACGCGCTCGTGACGGAAAAGCACGGGGCCTCGGCTCGTGGTCTTGACAAGGGCCGCGACGACGAGCAAGACGGGCGAGAGGAGCAAGACGAGAAGTAGGGAAGCAACGATGTCGAACGTCCGCTTTACAAAGCGCTGTCCAGCTGTGAATCTTGGGGTCTCAACATGGATGAGCGGTAGGCCCGCGACTGGGCGTGTGTGGATGCGTGGCCCAGCAATGTCCGTGAGACTTGGTGCGAGGACGAGGTGGTGGCGGCCGGCCTCGAGCTGCCACGAGAGGTGCTTGATCTTGTTCGGCGGAAGGTCGCCGGTGCTCGTAATGACGACAGTATCTGCATGTGTCTCTAGGAGCGCCTGTTCGATCGTTTCGATGTTGCCCATGACTCGGACGTTCGTTCCCGGTACGGTCGAACCGATCGTTGCCCCAGATAGGCACGCTCCTATTACCCTGTAGCCCGCGTCGGGTGTGCGGCTGAGCTCACGCGAAATCTGTGTTATCGAGGTCGCCGAGCCCACTAGGAGCACTCGCGCACAGTACTGCCCCGTTGCCCGTTTGGCAACGAGCCATTGCCGCCACAGCCAACGCACCACGATGATTATGGCGACGCCGAGCGGGAGGCTAATCAGCAGAAACCCGCGTGCTGGATCGATGCGGAAAAGGAAGGCGACGATGGCGATCACGCCGAAGAGTCGTACGCTCGCGTCCACGACCCGCACATATTCAGCGTTTCCCGTGCCAATGACGCGGTCAGTACGGGTGTCAGCCAGGGTGAGGGCTGCCATCCAGGCAACAATGAGGATTGCAGAGAATGCCCAGTAGGAAAGCTGGTCGAAACCAGCCAGCTGGGCCGCGTCGAAACCCAGCCAGGTGATCTGGGTGCCGTAGACGACCCAGATTAGAGCCAAGAGATCTGTGAGGAAAACGCGGCGGGCATAGACCTTTCGCCAGTTCACCGGACCGGCTGCTGCGTCGAACTCCGCCGATGCAGGACGCTCAGCTCGCTGCTTAGGACCCATGCCCTCCGCGCTCTGGCTTCGCGGCCCGCTCAACGAGCTGTTCATGACTGAACGGGGATCATCTCGATACCGTCGCCCGACAGGGGTGTGTCGTGCAGCGTCATGGGTGGCGATGAGCTTTCGTATCGAACCAAAGAGACAGGAATGTCATGGAGAACAACGGGTTGAATCATACTCGGTGTGCGCGGCGCGGCGGCGACGTTGCGTCACCTGATGACCGTGTCGAAGTGGTCGCCCGACCAGACGTACACGCGCGCCCCGCCGACAGCGATCGCGGTCGCCGCAGTCGGGTTGGCGTCGGCGGCGCATCCGATATCCCCAGCGTTCGCGCCGTCGGCGGTTGTGTATCGCGTGATCTCCAGCCCGGTGCACCCGCGGGCGGCATGCGCCACGAGCACGTCGCCTGAGGAGACTGCCAGTGCCGCCACGTCTGTGGCAGGCAGCGCCGTCCACGAATCGCCTGCCAGGACATAAGCGGTCTTCTCGCAAACGAGCGCGACGATCGTCCGGGCCGCGCGCAGCCCGGATGCGGCCGCGCAGGGAGCGGCCACATCGCCCTGGGGCGTGACCACGACGCCGGCGTTGTGGAAGTCGAGGTAGCGGGCGGGTGCGATGACGTCCTTGTTCGGCTCCCAGAAACGGCCTCGGGTGAAGGTGCGGATGCCCTGCACCTCACACTTCTCGCCGAGCGCTGCGACCATCTGCGCCGCGGTGCCGCCGAGCGGATCCAAGGAGCCGACCTGGGCGATTCCCTTGTAGTGCGGGGTGATGTCGGTCCACGTCGTACCCCCGTCTGTCGACCGTTCGACGCGGGGCTCGGTGTCGCCGCAGCGCCCGGCCGTCGCCCGCCAGAGGGCGTCTGAGCCCGCTGTCAGGAATCGGTCGGCGGCGCTGGGCACGACAGTGGCCTCGGGAGAGGGCGTCGGGCTGGTGGTGTCCACACCGAGCGAGAACGTGGGCACAGGCGCCGCCGAGGTCGCCGGATCGCGAGGGCGCGCATGCTGGTACGCGAGGATCGCGACCACCGCGACGGCCACAACCAGAGCCGCCACCACCGTGATCGCGACGGCTCGCGAGGTTGTGGAACCGCGGCCTCGGCCGGGCATGGCCTACGATGACCGGCGCGACTCGGTCGCGCCGGACCGGGTACGAGTGCCCGTGGCGCCGCTTGCCTCGCCGGCTGCGGGGGCCGAGGGCCCGAACAACTCGTCGATCGACGTCTCCGGGCGCGGCGCGGGGGCCACCGGCGACTTACGGCGCTTGCCTGTGGCTGGCTTCTTGGTCGCGGGTTCCGCGTAGCCGTAGTTGTACCCGTAGCCGTAGCCGTAGGTGTAGTAGGCGTCGGGTCCCCTAGTGGGAACCATCGACATCACGACGCCGGCCACCTTCGCGCCCACGGTGGTGAGTGCCTCGATGGCGCCCGACAGCTGGTGGCGCGTCGTGCGACCTGCCGACACGGCGATGATCGCGCCGCTGGTCTCCTTCGCGAGGATCGCGGCATCCGTCACCGGCAAGAGCGGCGGCGCGTCGCAGAGCACGACGTCGAAGTCGCGCTCGAGCACCTCAAGCAACAGATGCATCTGTTTCGACCCGAGCAGCTCGCTCGGGTTCGGTGGGATCTTGCCCGCGGGCAGCACGTAGAGGCTGCGCTGGCCCCACGGCAGCATGACGTCGCCCACGCGCGTGCGCCCGATGAGCACATCGGTGAGGCCGGCGCCCCCCTCGATACCGAGGTATTCGGCGACCTTCGGCTTGCGCAGATCGGCATCAAGCAGCGCCACGCGCTTGCCCGCGTCGGCGAGGGCGATCGCGAGATTGATCGTCGTAGTGGACTTGCCCTCGCTGGGCACGCTCGAGGTGATCACGAAGCTGCTGCGGCCGCCCATGTCGAGGAACTGCAGATTCGTGCGCAGCGCGCGGAACGACTCGGCTCGCGGACTGAGCGGGTCGACGTGCACGATGAGCGGCCGGTCCTTCGCCCGCGAGTCGAACGCGATGGCACCGATGATCGGTGCATCGGTGGTCAGTTCCACGTCTCGTGGCGTGCGCACGCGCGTGTCGAGCACTGAGCGGAGCACGGCGATCCCGACTCCGAGAACCAGGCCGACGAGGGCGCCGAGCGCGAGGTTCAAGGGGACGTTCGGACTCGACGGGACGAGCGGGGGGATGGCGTCCTTCACCCGGGTGAGCCTGACCGGACTGTTCTTCGTGCCGTTCGGCGTCTCGATCGACTCGACGGCGCTGGTCAGGCTTGCTCCGAGGGCGTTGGCGATGTTCGCCGCCTTCACCGGATCGGGGTCGGTCACCGTGATGGTGATGAGCGTGGTGTTCAGCGGGCTCGAGGCGGTGACGTTCTCTGCGAGCTGGGTCGCGGTCGTCTTCAGACCCAGCTTCGCGATCACCGGATTCATCACGATCGGCGTCGACACGAGGTTCGTGTACGTGGTGACCCGTGCGAGGGTGAACGTGTTGCCCTGCTGCAGGTCTTGAATGGAATCGCTCGACTGGGTGGAGACGAAGACGGTGCTCGCCGCCTCGAACTGGGGCGTGCGCGTGAGCGAGTAGACACCGGCGGCACCGATGCCCAGTAACGTCACGATGACGATCACGAGCCAGTTCTTGCGCAGGATGCGAACGTAGTCGCTGAGCTCCATGATGCCTCTCGGGTGCCGCGGCCCATCGGTGGGACTGTGCACCATCTTGCCACAGCGACTGCGCGCGACTCAGGAACCGGATGCCTCTTCCACCGCGACGCGCAGGGCATGGATCACGCGTTCGAGCGCGGGGGCGAGCTGGCTCGCGGACTGCTGGTACACCGCCCACGGGCGCCCATACGGGTCGGTGACGTCGTCGTCTCGCCGATCGGCGGGGG
>CALCHX010000217.1 GCA_937906875.1 uncultured Gemmatimonadota bacterium
GACCGGCTCCTGAGTGAGAGTCGCGCAATCCCGGTTTTCGGCTCGATGCGGCCTTCAGTACCTGGTCGCCATTGAACCGAGCCCGCCTGCCGTTTACGACGTGACCTGGCCGCTTCCGAGATGCTCCAAGGAGCAGTGATAGTCGGAGGGGGCGCCGCCCAACGACGCGATTCGGGCTCGTCGGGAGCAGAGGTCAGCTGTCACGAGATCCTGATCTATCGAACGCAATCGGCCGTTGTCGGAGGCGATTTATTCGAAAGCGCCTTTTTCCACGTTATTGCCCGTATCACCCGTTTTTTTGTAGGCTAAACGTATTGACCCGCCGGAGGGAGAAGCGCAGACATGGGCAGCAGCCGAGCGATGGCGCGCAAAGCGGCGCATCGAATTTCGCTGACGGTCGCCATCGTCGGGGCGCTGACGGTCTGGGCTGTTCCGGACGCAGCCGCCGACGGCACAGCCGAAACAGCCCGGGTGGCTGGCGGAAGCCGGTATTTGACCGCGGCTGCGATAGCCGGCGAGTTCGGCCCGTCTGGCGCCGTTGTGATCGCCAACGGCGAAACCGGGAAAGGCGGGTTCGACGCGCTCGCAGCGAACTATCTCGCCGGGCAGGTCGGCGCCCCAATCCTCCTTACAGCGGCAGCGGCGCTGCCGGATACGACTGCGCAAGCCGTCCGGGCCACCCTTGCCGGTTCGTCAAATCCGGCCATCTACGTTATGGGCGGACCTGACTCAGTGTCGAACACGGTCAGCGCACAACTGAACGAAATCGCCGCCGCGGCCGCCGGCCGGGCCGGCACCTACGTCACCCGAATCTTCGGTCCGGACAGGTATGCCACCTCGGTCGCGGCCGCAACCGTCGCCGGCTCCACGGTTGGCACCCTGCCACTCACCGCTGCTGCCGCGCCGGCGAAAACGGCGTTCCTCGCGTCCGGCGAAGTCGGCGCGGACGCGCTCGCGGCCGGACCGTGGAGCAACAAACTTGCCCTGCCCGTACTGCTCACTCCGTCCGGCGGCCTACCCGGTGCGGTAAAGGCCGCAATTGCACGGCTCGGCATTCAGCAGCTCATCGTGCTCGGCGGAAAAGACCGCATTCCCGACACGCTAGTCGCCGAGGCAAAAACGGCCGGCGTCACCGGCGTCAAACGCATCGCCGGCGCTGACCGATTCGCCACCTCCGTCGCGCTGTCACGATTCGCACTTGCAGCATCCGGACAGGGTGGCAATGTGCAGTCCGTGTATCTCGCGAACGGCGCGGGCGGGTTCCCGGACGCCCTGGCGGTGGGGCCGCTCGCCGCCCGACGCGCCGCCCCGTTGCTGACCGTTCCGGCGGGGCCCACGCTTCCCACCGCGGTGGCAAAGTTCGTCGCAGATGCCGCAATCGGCATGTGTCCCGACGGCGGCGAGGCGACAACGATCATTGCCCTCGGCGGAACCGATCGTGTTTCAACCGCGCAGACCGCTACCGCCGCATCGCTGTGCCGCACCCATGGCGCCGCTTCCGCCCCGCCCGCGGCCCCGCCAACTACTCCGGTATCGAGCACCTTCACCGGCGCCGGAAACCAGACGGTTTCGGTCGGAACCTGGTCCGGCGCCTACATTCTCGGCTTCCAGTGCCCGTCGTGCGCGGGGGTGGACGTTCGCGACAACAACGGACGAATCCTGGTGCTGACATTCGGCCGCCCATACATGGGATCGAAATATCAGAACGCGCCGGTCGCGGGCTTCGGTCCTGTCACGACAATGAACGTCCAAACCGACGGGAACTGGACCCTGACGGTTCAAGATGTGAGCCTCGCGTCGGCCGCAACGAGCGGGTTCGGTGATGCGGCGCTGCGTTTTGACGACCCGGCCACGCATGTCGCCCTGTGGCACACCGGCAATTCCAACTTCGCTGTCATCGGCGCCAGTCTCTCCGGTGGCGGCATGTTCGTCCTGGTCAACGCGATCGGTCCGTACAGTGGCGTGGTCTCGTTCCCCGGGCATGCCAACATTCAGATCTACGCCGACGGCTACTGGGGATTTCAGCCCTACTGATCCCGCACCGTGGAGCATGCCGCCCATGCCGGTGTGGCGCGACGCCGGGCGACCCCCGCCACGGCCGCGCCGATCGCCGATCGGAAGACCGCGAACGGGCGCACCTGGTCCGGCTTCTGCGCCGCTGGCCGCGGTTCTCTCAGCTCCGCCCCGATAAGGCTGGCGCACAACGAAGCGGCGCCCAGTCGACGTCGAATGCGCTCGGTGGCGGTGAAACGGTCGATGTCACCAGGCGATTCCGAGTGCCGCCTCAGCGGTGCGGGTCAGCAGGTCGGGATTGTCGATCACGTCGACCGGGCGCTGATCTGCCAGGTATGTGGTGGGGGACATCGCCCATTCGATGACGGCCACATCGTCCCAGCCGAATTTTGCGGCAATGGATTCCAGCTCGGAGATGACCGGGCGGATTCCGTGCGGGTCGAACTGGAAGCCGGGAAAGAGAAGGTTGCGTCCGCGGCGTACCGCGAGCAGTTTGCCGTGGGCGTGCGCGCGGGTGGCGGCGTTTCTCGGGGCCAGGGCCCGCGATCCCATCCGCATGCCCGCCTGGGTGGAGGTCAGCAGTCCGAACTCGGTTTCGACCTCGGCGATGCACTCCTCCGCATTCGCTGCAGCGAGCACGACTACGAGCGGAAGACTCACATCGAGAGCGCGAATGGCGCCACCGAGCGCCGCGAGGTTGCGCCGCATCAGGTTCAGGTCCTCGGCCAGCACCAGAGCCCTGGCCTCAAGATCGGCTTCGGTTTTCGCTGCCATGGTCTCACCCCAAAATCCCGGTCACTTCCGTGATAGTGCACGCTACGCGCGTGCGAACACCGAGGTCGCGCCGACGTAGGGACTGCTGCCCGCAAGTGACAGGCTTTTCTTCGGCAGCGCCGCGTCCGGGGCCATGCCCCCGCTGACATCGCCTAATCAGCCTGCGCCAGAAGCAAGTGAGCCTTCGTCGCCTCGAATAACGCGGTGGACTCGACGAGCTCGCCGGGCGTCTCGTCGCGGAAATGCTCGACGTGTTGGTGCGATTTAGACCGGACTGCCGCGGTCCGAGGTCGCGCGCTCAGGCACGACGGTCCACCGTCGTGCCAGTCAACTTTCACTTCAGTCACTCACGCGATTCACCGCAAATGCGAAAGCGCGACACCCGCCGTCACAATAGTTTCCGAGTAGAAAGTTATCTGGAATGGTAGAGACGGTCACTGGGACAGCCGCTCGGCTCGGTGTGTCGGTGCGGCGGGTGCTTCGCGGCGGCGAAATCGACGGTGGGCAGCTGCACAATGGGATGTGGCTGGTCCACTGCGATTCGGTGGCCCGCTACGAGGTGGCGGCGTGGCCGGGGCCGGCTGCTGGGTGCCGCGTCAGCGTGGGGGCTGCTGTGGGAGCTCTCGGGCTTCTCGGCTGATTGGCTCACGCCGAGCCCCCTGGCATTGGTGCGGCGCAGGATCCGGGAGTCGTCCGCGGAGCAGATCGCGAGATCCGTCGCCAATCGCGCAGTCTCTCGCCGGTACACCTCTGCGACCGCCGCCGCGGCGCAGGCAGGGCTGATCGCGACGGGCCGAGTCGCGCGTTGCACACTGAACACCGGGCTCATCGACGATGCCAGCCGGGTCGCCGGCTACGTTCACGACGGATCGCGGACGCCTACGCCGCGTCGCACTTCATGGTCGCGGATCCCGCTGGCCACGATGCGCTGTACGAGTACACGCTGCCGATCGACTACTAGGCGGAGGTTATGCCTGCGGCCGTTGTCATGGCAGACCTGCCGGTAAGCACCGACACTCGAGAACACAGCGCGGGCCTGTCTGCCCTGGAGGAGTTGCGGCAGACGTGGCTGGCTGCACACCGACCGGCGCGCTACGCATGATGGCGGCTTGCGTCCGGCGCGGCAGGCGGCCGCGGATCTCAGCGCTCCGCGTACAGACGAGATGGGCCAGAGGTGATTGTGTCAGTCCGGAGGCATCAAGGCTGGCGCAGCGACTAGCGACCCATGATGTCGCGCCTCCGGAGCCGTAACCTGGCGAAAGTAGACGACATCGTCGTCTACTTCGTCTATCAGAACCCAAGACCAGAACCCGGACCTACCGGCCACCGCAGGTTCGCCGGCCTTGAACACGCGCCCGCCTGGGATCGGGGCAAGGTTGCGTCCGAGATCGTCCTCGTTGTTCAGGTCGGCAGG
>CALCHX010000218.1 GCA_937906875.1 uncultured Gemmatimonadota bacterium
CGCCGCCGGGCTTCAGGGCGTCGATCGACTTGGCGAAGAAGAAGTCGTGCAGCGCCAGCTTCTGGCCGCGATAGTCGAGCCGGACGTCGGCGAAGGGGACGTTGCCGATCACCGCGTCGAGACGGCCGTCGGGGAGTTTGGTGTCGCGGAAGTTCTCGATGCGGATGTCGTGCCCGGGGTGCATCGCGCGGGCGATGCGACCCGTGGTTCGGTCGAGTTCGACGCCGATGAATCGCGTCCCCTGGGGCGCCTGGCCCAGGAAATTGCCGGTGCCGCAGCCCGGCTCCAGGATCGTGGCGCTCTCGGACACGCCCAGCCGGACGAGGGCCTGGTGCATGGCGGCGATGACGGTGGGCGAGGTGTAGAAGGCGTTGAACGTCGTGCGCTTGGCGCTGTCGTAGTCCTCGGGCGAGAGGAGGGACTTCAGCTCCCCTCCGAGCCGCTCCCAGGTCGCATCCTTGTAGCGGCCGGTGACGGGGTCGGGAAACAGCGACAGGGCCACGGCGCCGAACCCGCCGAACCGGGCGAGCGTCTGCCGTTCCTCGGCGGTGGCGGGGCGCCCTTCGCGCTCGACGCGCTCGACGGTGCGGATGGCGTCGAGGATGTCGCGGGCCTTGGCCTTTTCCCCGCTGGCGAGGGCGGGCGGCGGCATCATCGCCGTACTGCTCCCTTCCGCGATGCGTCCTCCTCCTTGGCGTTGCGACCCTGCGAGCGGGAACGCGGGCGGAGAAGGGAAGGGATCGGCGGGAGCGGTCGGCGGATCGTGCGGCGGCCGCCCGGCATCTCGGTCGGGGGCGGGGTGCCGGTCTGGTGTATCAAAGAGCGGCAGGAAGGCCCGGTCGCGCGCCGAAGGGCCGCGGGATGCCGTTACGCGGGCGGCGTGCGACGGCGGATGAAGGCCATCGCTGCGTCCAGGGACAGCGGATCGGTCTCGGCCGGAGGAGACCCTGAGCGCAAACGGTCCTCCAGGTCCTTCACGGCGATCTCCAGCGCCTCGCTCGCGATCTGGCTCTCGTCGCTGTCCGGCCGCGCCTGTAGTAAGCAATTCGTCCACGCCTCGTGGATCAATCTCAGCTCGCCCGCGCGGCGCTCCAGGGTCGGGAGCAGCGTCTTGTCGGCCTGGAGCCTCAGTTGCAGTTCCGGGTGATCTCGGAACAGTTCGAGGACGATCGTCTTGTAGTGCATTGTGGTTGCCTTCTGGTCGCTCGCCGCCGGCATCGTCCGACACGGCTTGGCCGGTGGAGCCCCGCCGGGACTCCGGCAGGAGAGGAGGCCAGGGAGTGTGCCGTGATGCCATGCTGAGACGCGATTACCTATCGCTTGAATGGCAACAGTGGTAATACGTCTCCGCCGCAAGCGCAAGGGTTATTTGGACGGCTGCCGCACGACGCGGATCGCCTGGCTTCTGGGGCCTTCCGATCGCGCCACCCCCCGTTTCCCTTCGCCCGAAGGGGCGAGGGGACGGAAGGGGAGCGGGGGAAACGCCCCGCCGGGGCGACTTTGGGGGACGAACACGATCGCCGCCGGGGGCGATGCCGATCAACCAACCCTTCGCCGGTCTGGTCCCCCCGATCGAACCGGGGACCGGGCCGAGCGAAAACGCATGCACGACCGTCAGCGAACCGATGAGCGATCCGGCATGAACGGCGCGAGGTCTTCCGAGCGCCGGGCAAGACGGTCGCGGTGACCGACGTCCGGCGACTTCCTGTGCCCTTCGGGCCGTCCCGTGTCAGGTCTATTAATCTTCGGTTCATATGATCTACATTCAATTCATCAACTGGTCGAGGAAGAACTCGAAGAGGAAGCTCGCGCTGGTGAACGCGGCATATCGTTGGTACTCATCGGTCTTCGGGGGCATCCCAAAGTCGCAGACCGACTTGACGGAGAAGACGAACGGCCGTGGCTGCGGTGCGGTCCTGGCTGCCAGATAAATGCCGTAGGTCTCCATCTCGACACCGATGACCTTGCGGTTATGCTCCCTGATTTCCTTGATCTTCTCCTCATGCTCGACTACGGCGGCTCCCGAGGCCATCGGGCCTACAACCGCCTTCAGAACGGAATTGACCTGATTGCCCTGCCAGGAAGATTGGATGGCAGCGATCAAGTCACGTCGGCTGCCGATAAACGTCTCTGCTTTCTCCTTGAGTGTAGGATCGAGCGGGATGTAGTTCGGGGCTGGGCTGAATATGCTCTCGGCGTCGCACGAGCCTCCCTGCTTGAGCTTGCCACTCCCGTAATCCCAGGATTGGTCCGCCACGATGATATCACCGAAGTTCAGTCCAACACCGGCCGCGATGCCCACCATCGCCAGGTACCGCGGCCTGAAGCCAATAATCATCTTGGTGGCGAGGCTGGCAGCAGCTGGCATCCCCATCTCGATAGCGGCGGCGGCGACAACTCGGGCGCTCTTGCCACCCCTACTCCATACGCCTGCGTGATAGCGGGTTGGGTCGCCGGGACGTTCCAAGGATTCCCAATGGCCGTCGAGCCGCAGTACCGCCTCGAGCTCGATACCCTTCAGCGCTGTGATCACAGCGATGTCGTAGTCATAATCGAAACCGCCGAATGGGCCAATGGCCTCCGCGATATGCCTGACTTTATTCTGCAGCGCCTCCGCCCATGCGACGGAGGTTTCGTCGAACCGTATGAGTTGCCAACCCTCAGCTTCGAACTGGGGCCCGAAATTGCGGTGAAGCTCATCGTACCCCGTCAAGCCTAGAATATGCACCGGGCGCCGGAAGCGGGGCCCGCCCCGGAGCAATTGCCTCAGCAAGCGGTTCCCGGCATCTTGCTTCGGCTCTTCGCCAGCTCGCATGGGCAGATTGAGATCCAGGATCATGAGTTCGAACGAATGAGCTTCGAGAGCCAGAGCGGCCTCGTTGGTGTTTCTCGCGATATGAATATCTGCGTTAGCTGTGCCGACTGCTTCTCGAATCGCAGACGTGACGAGTTCCAGTTTCCTCTCGCTGTCATCAACCAATAGGACGCGAATCATGCTTCGAACTCCGACGGAACTCTGAAGCCAGCCCTTTCCAAAAGATGCTTAATCTCGTCGCGCCAATGCTTATCTCCGGCCTGGTAGAAGATCGTCCCGAGGAAGATCTCGCCGAATTCTTGGGAGAGGTTCCGGCTTAGCTCTTCAAGCGTCACGAGCTGGTCACCCTCGCCGAACTGCTCGAATTGCGTAACTACGACCGCTCGGGTTTCTGCGGTCTTCCGCTTCAACTGACGCAGTATCTGCTGGCCCGCGTAACGACGCTCTCGTCCACCCGTCTCCTTCCCCCCTACATCGTAGTTTGGCATAGTCATATCAAGTATAATCAGATCGGGTTTTCCGAACAGCGCCGCCTTCAGGCCGCTCTGATAGGAGCGGCACTGCACGACCTCGGCCGTGGGCAAGAGTTCGTTGACGCAGGTCTGCAGCTGCTTCACTTTGTTGGGGTCGTCATCGACTACCAGGACTTTCATCGAAGATTCCTTTCTGCGCGATGGACAGGCAAACTGAGAAACGCGAGCCTTCGAGGACATTGATGTCGAGGTCGTAGGCCTCCGCGTGCATCTCGTACCGGATGATCTTGTGAAGCTTTGTTAGCCCACTCCCCCCTTCGCGACGCAATAGATCCCACTCGTCTTCTCTACGCTCGCCGCCGGACATCCGCGCGGCTCGACGGGCAAGTTCCTGCAGGTCGACGTCCTCACCGAGTTGGTTAATCACCTCGATCCGGACCTTCCCCGGCACCTCCGCCACATTCAACTCAACGGGAACCCGAGTGAGTTGGGAGTGCTTCGCGACATTATCGCAGAGGAGGAAGAAGACATCCCACATTGGCCGGAAGAGTCGGCCCTGGACCGGTCGAGGCACCGCAATCGTTCTCGTCACGTCGAGGTGACTCGGACGGCAGTACTTTTCGACGTTATCCAGGACAGCGTCGATCAAACTTGACAGGGTAAAATGGGGCATTCGATTCGCCTGATCCACCCGGAACCAGCCTGCAACAGCGTCCAGTGCATACTCCAGAGAGGTTTTGCAGCTCGTGACCGCGGAGCGGAACTCCACGACCTTGTCGGGAGGTACCGCTGCTTCGAGTGTCTGCTGGCACCGGTCAAGCGCTGCGGACAGCCGCTCCTTCAGTTCCCCGGTAATTTGAGAACGGACGGTCTGAAGATCCTCCTCCGTTCGTCCCCATAGGGCATCAAGGATCAAGTCCACAAGCGCCTCAACCGTGGCGAGCGTACCGACGCTCTCATGCAGCTCGCGCAATGCCCGATCCGTAAACTCATAATCGAACATGCCTCGGTTATCGTTAGCAGATCCCTTGATCTGGACCCATCGGGTGCGCACTTCATGGGCTATGGAATCGATGTCCCGCGAGAGATCTCCGAGTGCCGCTCTCGCGGTTTCTACGGGCGATTCGCCGGGCTCAGTCAATTTTCCGAGCCAGTGTGAGTTGTCGAGGTAGGTTCCCTCGGAGTTCTTCAGGGTGACCATGTTGGCCTGCTCGAAAGGGGCCCTGATCGCGCCGAGGAGTGTGCCGTGTCTGATCCGCTGGCTGAGATTCGAGTCGAGGCCGTACTCATTGCTGTACAAGAACTGTTGCTTCACTTCGTTGAACAGCTGAGCGAACTGACTCGGAGCACCATCGATGATGACGATGCTCACGGCCTTCACGCTCTCGGCCTTGAAGTTGGCCGCCTCCAGCGTGCCTCGGAGGTCTGAGCGCAGTTCTGCGAACTGAAGGTATCGCTCGGCGCGGTCAATGAAAGCCTGGGGCAGACTATCCTTCACCCCGTCGGTATCGACGTAGATCTTACTCTGCCCGACCACGTGGGCAAGTTCTCGCATCGATGCACGGCTGTTTAGTTCCGCGATCTCACGCAAGTAGTCCGCTGCGTGCGCGGGGTCTAGCTCGACCAGCCACTCACAGATAGCTATCCGCTCCCGTTCGAGTTCATCTTGGTTGCCGTACCACACCGAGGATTGCAGGACATCAGCCGTACAGAGAGACCATAGCAGGACAACCAAACATGGTTTCGGAAAACTCGCCTGGATGGGACATAGCTCAGTCGGACAGCTTGCGCGGTGCGAGGTAAGAAAATCGTCGAGCACATCATGAAGCTGGTCGAGGTCGTACTTGGCGTATCCCTCCCTACTCGCCGTAACGTGTAGTACCGGCCAGCAGATATCAGCGAGCCACGCCGAATCACGTCGGGTCGGGTATCTGGTCAGCACTTCCTTAATGGTCGTCTCCGTGACGAGCCAGGGAGTCACCGCGGCGGCGCGCGCGAGGATGGATGCTGATTCGAGCACGCGGTCAAGCCGCAGATAGCACCGATATAGCCCTGCCGTCGCATCCGATTTCAGGAGCAAATCGCCCGCCGACAGCTCGTCCAACCGCTGGAAGGCTTCAAGGGCAGCCTCGAAACGACTGGTCTGCTCGAAGACGAAGGAGCGATACTTCCAGACGCGGCTTTCTGGAAGGTGATCGCCGGCCACAAGATCGGCGTCGGCCATCAGTGACCTTCGGACATCGCTAAACAACCGAACGGAGAGGCTATCTTGGTGGAGCTGACCGAGGCGCTCAAGGTATCTTAGTGAGGATTCGCCGTCCGAAATGAAGATGGAGAGCCTCGGCGTGGGCACACTTGTTGAGTAGTTCGCATATGAGTTCGTAATGTCGGCTGGTTTGCTCTCGTGCCTCCGTGCGAATGAATACACCTGCGCCCCGATCGGCAGGCAATCCAGTTGGTACGAGAGTTTGGCCAAGCGTCGCAGGCCATTCGACGTCTTCTCGTTCCGCGACAGCACGTCGCCCAGGAGCAGCAGCAGTTCCGACGCGATGCTGTTCTCCGAGAATGGGCTCTTCCAGGGCATGCCTCCCCGGATTCGAGAATGGACGGCGAGTTCGTAGAGCTCGAAGACCCCGGGGAATCGCGACAACCCCTCGGATGCCTCTTCCGCCGCCTGCCTGTACCTCCCCGCAGTGTAGTGATCTAGAGCGGAAAAGATCACCTCGCTGCAGGCATGTCGCTCCAGGCACTCGGGCTTCAGGATACCCGCAACCACGGCCAGGCGAGGGTCTCTAATAGATCTAGATGCCGACGCCACGATGCCGGAGAGTCGTGAGCATAGTTCTTGGCTCGCGTGGGACAGAACATATTGCAGGGCCCTCAAGAATGAAGTGTAACGGTCAACCAGAGAATGGGATTCCTCGAATCCAAGACAGTAAGGGAGGAGTCCCTCGTCGTGGAAATTTCGAAAGTTGTGGCGGAATTTCAGGTACTCGAAGTATTTTTTCGTTCGCTCGTCGTCGTCCGCACCAGCCACAAGGAGCTCACAGTATCGGTCATAATCCTCGGGCGGATAGCTTTCTTCGACTCGCAAGCTGACGATGTGGCAGATGCATTTGATCCAATCCTTGGTGTCTCCTTCGTGATAGCGCTGCAACGCTTCCCGGTTTCCTTCAAGCCCGCGCCGCTTCTGGGCTGACAGGAGCTCGGCCTCGATTGACCACCATGAGTATCCATATTTTTCCACCATCTCCGCCCGCGTCGCCTCGGCCGCATTGTAGTCGCCTACAAGCAAGCCGTTCTGAAACTGATCCAGGTCGGCCAGAAAGTGGTTGATCGGATCTGCGTGGTGGCAGAGCACTGCATGCAGCCAATTGAGTTGGGTAACCAAATCATCGCTCGTCGCGACAGGTATTGGGCCAGCTAGATCGTTAAGACTCTTCGGGAAGGGTTCACCGAGGAGCCGAATACGCCTGATCGGGGCGTGTCGCAGAACGTGGTCGATGACCGCTCGACTCTCAGCTTTCAGCTCCTTTTCGCGCGACTCACCAAGGTGTTTCCCAGCATAAATTAGCGATGAATAACGCCTAGCCCGTTGCCGCGTCGTGTCGGGTTTTCTTACCTTCTTCTTCGACGACATTGATGCTCGGATTCCCATGGGATCTACGTCAATTCTGTCGAATATTTCGACTCTTGTATATCACAATATACTTGCACGACATGCTGGTAAGACAGTGGCATGGTCAGTCCTCCTCGAAGCCGAATTCATCGAACTTTAACGTTCGGCAATTCTCGGTTACGTCTCGGACCAGCTTGTCGTTTGCAGGCTGCGGCAGTTCGACCTGGATATCAAGGGTGATCCGCACGTCGGCGCCGACGATCCCGGAGAGGTGCTGGACGACTTCTTCGGCAATCCGGGAAGCGTCGCGGCCGAGACGAAGCGGGTCGAGCTTTACCGAGCCGTGAAACCGTCGCAGCTGGGGAGCCTGCGGAGTCTCGGTGGCGATGCGTGTATCTGGCCCGCTAGTGGATGCGGGCGAGGGGCCGCCGGCATCGCCAGGAGAAACGGTTGCGCCGGGAGCCAACGATGTCATGGAAGCGGCCTGGCGATCGGCGTCCATCTGCTGGGATGCGACGTCCGGCTTGACCAGCAGGCTTGCCGAGTCGAGCACAACCCGGCCGCCCTGACCGGCCCGGAGGCCCTTGTAGCGGCTCTTGGCCTCGTCCCAGCCCTCGGCATAGGCGAAGGAGTCGTCACGCCATGTGAGTCGCTCAAGGGCTTCGGCCACCGCCGACACGATGACATCCTCGTCCCTGACCCGCGGGAGGTACAGATAGCGGGCCACGTCCTCGCAGAGCTGTTTGAGGCCGACATGGTCGCCGCGCCAGAGGGGCACGCGGTCGATCTCGTGCCGGAGTCGGCTGCCGCCGAGCTGCACGAGCAGCAGTTCCTCGGACTTGAGCTTTTTGATGGCGCGGGTGGCGAGCGATTCCTGGCCCTGGAGGCGATACTCGGACCAGTCGGGCTTGCCGCGTGGATCGGGCTGGCCGGGCACGATCAGCCACTGGTAGGTCTCGGGGATGCGGGCGTCGACCGTCTCGTCGGTCGTCTTGCGCTTGGACTCGGCCTGGCGCGTCTGGAACTGGTCGAGATTCAGCGTGACCCGATCGCTCCAGACCGAGTTCCAGGCCAGGTATTGGCGTACCCCTTGTTCCAGCTCGCGCAGGCGGGTGGCGTCGGCGGCAAGGAACACGAGGGTATTCTTGTAATTCCTGGGGCTGCTGCCGCGTGAGTCGAGGATCGACGCGGACTCCTTGCGGGCCGCGCTGCCGGCGTCGCGAGCGGCGTGCGGGTGGGACGGACCGAGGATGACGAGGCGGGCCTCACGCTCGTCAGGGATGTCGCTGCTCTCGACGCAGGCATGGACCTTCGCGAAGTCGCCCCGCGTGCGTGCCTCATCCCGGAGCCGCTTCTGGATCTCCTGCTCCACGTCGTCGTCCGAGAGTTGGCTCGCGCGGTCGTCCGCCAGGCGGGTCACGGTCGGGACGGTCGAGTACCAGTAGCGCTTGCCGTCGACATAGAGGTAGGTGGCGCGGTCGGTGAGCCGGCGGATGGCGTCCCCAAAGGTCGCCACGGCCTCGCCGGGTTGGACGCACCCGAGCTTCACCTGGCGCTCGTCGATCCCGCGGTTGGCGGCCCGCTGAGTGGGAGCAGACCCCATGTAGATGGTGCGGGAGACGCGGCGTGAGGCCGAATACCGGCCCAGGTTGGGATTCTCCCGGTCGATGGCAAGCGGCAGCGAATTCGCGCCGTCCACGTCCTTCTCGATCACCGGGACCCAGTGGTCCTCCATGTACCGGGTCAGCTCGAACTGGACGATCGGGTCGTCGACCGGGATCGTCGAAGGCATGATCAGCACATTCGCATCGTTGCGCTCCCAGAGGGAATGGATCACGGCGGCCATCAGGCGGAGCACGCCACGGGTGCGCTGGAACTTGTCGAGGGTGGACCAGTCGTTGTACAGCCGGTCGAACAGCTCGGGATGGATCGGGTAGGCCATCTTCAGTCGCCGCTCGTAGTCCGCCTCGCGGCACTCCGGCGGGAAGTCCTGCGGCTGCTGGCCGTAGCAGTCGGAGAAGGCCCGCGCGACGGCGTCGCGCGCGATGAACTGATCTCCGGTCATGGGTTGGAAAAGGCGGCGACGGACGATCTCAAAGCCCTCGTCCGGGCTCGCGGGGCGCCACGACGCTTCGACTCGTCCGACGGCGTTCTTGAGACGGGCCAGAGCCTCCCGGCCCCGCTCGCCGCCCACTTCGATGTCGGTCACGCCGCGATCGGCCCGCTGGTGGGGACTCTCGGATGCGGGGATGCTCACGACGAGCAGGGTCTGCTTGGCGGCTTTCACAGCCTCGCTGAGGGCCTGGGCGAAGGTGAACTGGGTGTCGAACGTCCCGGCGGGAAGGTCCGCGCCGCCGTGAAGCTGCCGGGCGTAGGCGACCCACTCGTCGATCAGGATCAGGCACGGCGAATACTTGTTGAACAGATCCTTGAGCGTGCTGCCCGGATTGGTCGCGCGTTCGTCATCCTGGCGGACCATCTCGTAGGCTTCCTTGCCGCCGAGCTGCCAGGCCAGCTCACCCCAGACGGTGCGGACGATCGTGCCGTCGGGCTTTCGGTGCTCCTGACCGGGCGAAATCTGGGTGCCCACGAAAACGGCCCGGCGCACGTTCTTGGCGATCGGAATGCCGTTCTCCTTGACCAACTCCTCGGCCCCGGGCAGGCCGC
>CALCHX010000219.1 GCA_937906875.1 uncultured Gemmatimonadota bacterium
AAAACCGCATCATCCAACACGGAAACCACACCATCATCTTCACCTAACACCACCCAGGCACCAGGCCGTGCGGCAGCCAGGTGCGCGCGGCGCGGCTACGTCGCCCGTGCGCGCAGCGCGAGGGCGGCCACGAGCATCGCCACGGCTACCAGTGCCACGATCATCAGGGCGGCGCCGTTCCACCCGGCAGCGGCGAAGAAGACGCCACCGAGCCAGCCGAACACGCTCGACCCGACGTAATAGAAGAGGTTGTACAGCGAGGAGGCCTGCGCGCGGCCGGTCACGGCGTCCGCGCCCGTCCACCCGGACGCGACCGCGTGCGCGCCGAAGAACCCGGCGGTGGCAACCAGCAGGCCGGCGATGACGACCGGCAGGGCGTCGATGAGCGTCACCAGAACGCCGGCACCCATCAGCGTCGCCGAGACCAGGAGCACGGGCATCCGTCCGAATCTGCTGGCCAGGGCGCCGGCGCGCGCCGACGACCAGGTTCCTGCCAGGTATGCCAGGAAGATGAGCGCGGTCGCTCCGGGCGCCAATGCGAAGGGGGCAGCCTCGAGACGGAACGTGAGGAAGTTGTACATCGCGACGAACCCGCCCATGAGCGCCAGCGCCTGCGCATACAGTGCGAGCTGCCGCGGTGCGCGCAGGTGCGTGACCAGCTGCTGCAACAACGTGCGGAGAGGGGAGCCTCCGCGGCTGGGCGCGAAACCGCGCGGGTGCGGTGCCAGCGCGATGAACGCGATGGCGGATGCCGCGCACACGATGGCGACCGCGAGAACCCCGGTGCGCCATCCGAGCCACTGCCCGGCGGGCCCGGCGATCAGCCGGCCGCTCAACCCGCCGATCGTGGTCCCGGCCACGTAGGTGCCGGCGGCGCGCGCGGCGCTGCGCGGCTCGACCTCCTCGGTCAGGTACGCGATCGCAACGGCGGGCACGCCGCCGATCATCAGGCCCTCGACGAACCGGCCGGCCAGCAGCATCCCGAACCAGGGCGTGAACGGCACAGCGAGTCCGAACACGGTCGCCGTCGTGATGGCGATCGTCATCGCTCGCACGCGACCCAGCCGGTCGGCCACGGCCGACCACGGGATGACGCCCACGGCGAGTCCGAGCGTGGCCGCCGAGATCGTGAGGGCGGAGGCCGCGGCATCCACGTCGAACTCGGACGCGATCTCGGGCAGCGTCGCCTGCGGTGAGTACAGCTGCGCGAACGTGGCGATCCCGGCGAAGAACAGTGCTGCCAGCAAGCGCCGGTAGGCATGACTGCCGCGGGCGTGCCCGCCGAACGGCATCGCGGATGCCCGGGGGTCATCCACAGGAGAGCTCACTGTTCCACCGTAGACACAACGAGGGACGCCGATGACACACGCTGTCGGGCCGGGGCCGAGGCGTGACGCGAGAGAGAGGTGGAGGGGCTGACGGGAATCGAACCCGCGCTGTCTGCTTGGGAGATTATTCGGGGCGGGGATGGCGTCAGCAGCGCAGTGTCGTTGAGTGCGGTTGAATGCGCTCCAGGTCAGACGGGTGATCTGAGCCGCGTGGCCGGTGTCCGAGTGCGGCGAAATGCGGCTGAGAATGGCCCTGTAGTGAACGTCAATGGCACACTTTGGGATCCGGCGACGATCACCCGCTGGGCTCGGGCGAAGCGACTGCTGTTCGACCGTGCGCCGATAGGCTCAGACCATGGCCGAGCTCGACTACGTATTCCTCGCTGACCACGCTCAGGTGATGGACGGCAAGCTCTCGTCCATCGGCGCGAGCTTCACGAATGTCACGGCGGCGTCGACCGAGGGGCTGTTCATGCTCTCGGTCGCGGGAAGGGTCCGCACGACGATGGGCGCGGCTAACCCGGAACTGGGGATCAGGCTCCGAGGCCCGGGCGGGATGTTCGAGGTCAGCAACGCTACAGAACTGTTCGTCGGACCTCAGGCTCGACCCTACGGTGACGGCAAGGTAGGCATTCTGTTTGCAGCTAACCTGGCAGTCCCGATCGTGGTCGGCTTGTACGAAGTCTTCGTCAGCCTCGACGGAGAAGAGGTGCGTCGGCTCGCCTTCGATATCACCCTGGCAGAGTGAATGTCGGTGGCCTGGTGGACTATGTACTGAGTTGGCATGCGCAACAGCGCATGCGCATGCGGAAGATCACTCGGACGGACGTGGAAACCGTTCTGGCCGGGTACCAGAGTTGTTGGCACGACTCGGGTCAGCAGTCTTACGTTCTCACGGGGGTCACACCAAATGGCGGAGTATTACTCGTGTACGTTCCGGATGACAACTGGCCACCAACAGCTAAGATCACTGTAAAGAGCACGGCCTGGAGGACGAAATGAGCATCAAGGTTGCGGTTGACAAGACAGTCAACGCCGCCTACATCGAACTCTCCGACCAGACGATCGTTGAAACTGTCGACTTGGGCAACGGGATCATGGTCGACCTTGACGCGATGCGAGTCGTCGTTGGCATTGAGGTGTTGAACCTGGATGCCGAACTTCCGCTCGCGCGTCTCCGCGAAGAGTTCCATGTGCATAGTTCGGTCGTGAGGACGCTCGACCATCTACGTCCCACCATCAGCTACCAGCTGTCGCGTATCCAACAGGCGACCGAGGGGACGTCAGGCGCGACCGCACAGGTGCCCGCGATGGTTTGACGTTGCCACGGCGCCGCATATCTCGGTCCTGAAGTGATCACCCCCCTGTCCCTCGACGACGTCGAACACGCCACCGACGAAGAGGTCGTCGCCGCCTATGTCGCTGATGGCCTGCCCGAGGAAGACGCCCGCGCGTACCTCGCGGTGATCCGTGGGAATCTGCCGCCAGGTATGACCGTCGACTGACCGGACTGTCCGGGGTGCCTCGTATGGTCGTTGCGCGCGAAGGTCGCGCGAGAACGGGAGACGCTCATCATGGCGAGCATCACGACAGCGAAGAGTCAGGCAAGAATGATCGGCCAAGCGATCAACGGCCACAGCTCGGGAGTTCAGACACTTGGCAACATGGGCCGCGATCCTCACCTTGAGCGGCTGCTCGCGGTCGGTCTCGCACATGCGCAGAACACCATCAGCGCACTGATCGGTGTGGCGGAAGAACTTGAGGACGAGATCGAGGACCTCAAGCGAGGGCGCCGGTGACTCGACGTGGAGATATCTGATGCTTGGGCGGCGGACGTGGTAGATCCCACAGAGTGAGCGGCTGCACCGTGTGTGGCACGGTGGAGGGCCCGAATGTCTCTGGCGATCAGACCCCCACCGCCGTCGACGTCAGTATCCGAACCGGTCGCGGAGGGTGGCTTGGACGAGCTTACGTGCCCGGGCGCGGTCCTTCAGCGCGGTGAGACGCTGGTCGAGCCACGCCTGGTAGGAAAGGGTCGCGACGCCGTGAACGAGGCGAACGGTGTCGGGCAGGACGCGATCACCAAGAACCTCGACTACAAGGGCGCGCTCGCGAAGGTCGACGAGACCATCAAGGAGGCCTAGAAGGGGACCGACGGCTACTCCCTCACTCTGGACGAGAACACGCAGGCCGGCCGCGACAACAAGAACATGCTTATCGCTGCCGCACGGAAGTCGCAGGAAGCGGCAGAAGCCCAGCGCGCTCTGGACAACGTCAGCGACAAGTACCAGAAGACGCTAGAGGCTGGGAAGCAGGCGCTCATCGACCGGGCCAAGGCGCTCGGGATGAACGAGAAGCAGGCGAAGGCGCTCGCCGATCAGATCTACCAGATCCCCACGAAGAGCGAGTGGGAGATGATCGCGGACACGTCGCAGGCGCTGTGGACGATCCAGAACTTCATGAGCAAGTCTGGGACCCTGTCGGGCAAGATCATCTAACGGTCACAATTGAAAGACCTCAACGGCGACGTGTCCGGCTCCGGCCGGTACGGGACGTTCGCGGAAGGCGGGTTCGCCGAGTTCTATGCCGGCGGCGGCATGCGCGAGCACCACGTCGCACAGTTCGCTCGCGCAGGCGCGTACTGGGTGTGGGCGGAGCCGGAGACCGGCGGGGAAGCAGCCATTCCTCTGTCGCCGACGAAGCGGGCCACGTCGGTGCCGGTACTCGCGGAGACCGCGTCGCGACTCGGGTTCGACCTCGTCCCCACGGGGGCGCGTCAATTCGCCGACGGCGGCTCCGATCGACCGCTCGTCATGCAGCGTGGGCACGACAACCTCGCGCGGATGCAGATAACCGGCCGGCTTGAGATCGGTGGCGATGGTCTCGCCCGGATCATCGACGGTCGAATCGCACGGGCGGCCCCGTTTGCGGGGTCCGTCACATCCAGGTTCGGGAACAAGTAGAACAGGAACCAAAGATGGATCTGAGGAAGATCTCAAACGACCTCCACACAGAGCTGAACGCAGTACTCGCTGACCGCGACAAATGGGCCAGCACCCAGCGAGATCTCATCTCGAAAGGCCTGATCACGGACCTCGGCGCCCGAGAGGAGATGGCCCGCGGTGACCGCGCCAACCATTGGACGGAGCGCACAGCCACGGTTCGCCGAAGGTGAGCGACCTCACCGAGAACACTGCCTCGGCGCGCGCCGAGGCGAAGAAGCTGCTCAGCCACCCGCCGACGAAGGACACGAACGAAGCCCTGCTCGCGGAACTGTCGATGGGTCGCATCTGGCGGCAAGTGGCGTGAGGATGCCTCCCCGACATCGTCGACGATAGCTGCACTCACCACGCGCGACTCCGATGGGCTGGGGTCCCGCTCCGCAGCCACAGGGTCGCCAAGCCGACCGGGGAGCCGATCGACGCCGTCGCGGCGAACGGGAACCACCATGCACTCGTCATGCGGAACTTCACCCCGCGGGGCGACGCCGCGCAGATGTCCACGCCGGTCGCCGAACCGATCCGCGCGCTCACGACATCGGGCACTCAGTCGCTGCTCGGGCCGGTCCCGCCGATCAGCCTCGACGTCGACGATGCCGGGTTCCGGATGCTCGAACCGCACGAGATCAAGGCGGGGATGGGCTTCGCCGCCGACTATCTGCTGCTCGGGTCGAAGCGGGACAAGGTCAAGCAGGCCGGAAACGCGGTCACCCCGCCGGTGGCGCGCGACCTCGGCCACGCGGTCGCTCGAGTTCCTCGAGAGTGCGGAGACGGTGGCGTCATGAACTATGCACCGAGTTCCAGCGGCTCATGCCGCTCCGGCGCAGTTGGGAGCTGCGACTCGTCGATGTCGGGGTTCGCTTCCTTGGCCTTGCGGCGGTCATCCACGATCTTCAGGCTCGCGCGAGTCTGCTCCTGGGTTCGACGACCCGCCCTCCACGCCACGACGACTCGTCTCAGCGTGGCATACTCGAGCATTGCCCATCTCCCATCGCGGATGAAGCTCAACTGGTACGCCACCTCCCTGATCTGCTGCGCAGTAACCCTGTCGGCGCCCTTCGATCGAGCAATCAGCATGTCTAGCCCCACGTCGAGCGCCACACGGTCTGGCTCGTCGGGCCGTTCCCGGCGATCGCGTTCTGGCTCCGGAATCGCGAAGTACGACATCAGCTGTTCCTGCCAGAGCACAAAGTCGCGTGCAGTTCGGGTCAACGCCGTCGACAGCGACTCGACCGCGTCGGTCAGTCGTTCCTCGTACCGCTCTCTGCTCTCGCCGCGGAACACCATCCATGCGACGAGACCGGCGATGAGCGCACCGACCAGTGTCGCCCCAAAAGAAGACAGCAGGCCCTCCCAGTCGAACCGAGACATTTCGTCAGCGATCCGGTCCAACTGGCAGCTGATCGAAGGATCACCGCAGTCCATGTGCCGAAGTCTAGGGGGTGCTCAATGCGCATCCTGACGGTTTCGCAGCCGTGGGCCTGGGCGATCATCCACGGTGGGAAGGATGTCGAGAACCACGGGAGGAATGTGGCGGGGACTTGGCGTGGAGCGATCGCGATCCACGCGGGTACGCGCGAGGATACGTCAGCGCGTTCGCACCCGGAGATCCAGCGACTCGCACGCGATGTGTGGTGGACGTCGCCTGCGGATCTGTTGAACGGGCGATTCGACCAGTTCGGTCACATCCTCGGCGTGGTCGACCTCGTAGACGTGCACCACTGGTCTGACTGTCTCGATGAGGTCTTCGGGTGCTCGCCATGGGCGATGTCCGATGCCTACCACCTGGTGCTCCCGAACCCGCGCCCGCTCCGTGAGCCGATCCCGTACCGGGGTGCGCTCGGACCCCGGCGCCTCGACGCCGACACGACGCAACAGATCCTGGACGCAATCGCATGAGCGCGCACCGCGTCATCACCATCACTTGCGAAACGCCCGGGTGCCGTGGACGGTGGATCGGCGGCGAAGGCCAGACCACCATACAGGTGCGCGCCGAGGCCGCGAAGCTCGGCGGCTGGTCGATATACATGCCGGAGGACTCCATCAGCACCGGCACGAACCTGACCCTCGTCCACGAGCGCGATCGTCGCACCCTGGATCCGGCCCACCGATTCGACGTTGTGCGCGCCGACGATCATCACCTCACGGCACAAGATGATCGCTTTCGTCGCCCCCCGGCGTGTAGATCACCTGGGACGCGACAGCCGAGCCGAACAGTGCCGGGTCCTGCAACGGGACGATCACGTTCTGATACACGGTCTGCAAGGTCCGTCCGACGATCACGATCAGACCAGATCTCGACGCGACTCGCACCGCGATCAGCGACGCGAACGTCTTCCCTGACGACACCGCCCCATACCAGAGCGACAGAGGCCGCTTCACCGAATCGACGATGCTGAGGACCTGCGCCCTGGACAGGAGACGCTCCAGGCTATTCAGCCTCAGCATCCGTCGCGCCCTCGTCCCGCATCACATCAGCGGCGGCCTGGAGAGCACCAGCGACCTGATCCAGCACGCCCGCCGCAGACTCGACACCGCCGGCGTCACGCTCCACAATCCGGGTCAGCTTGTCGAACGTGATCCCCGCCGTCACCACCGCGTTACGACGGACCTCAACCGGTGCACGCTCCAGCGTGTGCTCCTCGTACGTGTTGTCCTTGCCGCCGAAGTTGTACACCAGGTACGGGTTGTCGAGCTCGTCGAGCATCCGCTCCGACCGGTGCAGCATCTTCCCCGCCAGGCGAATCCGCGCCGCCGCGAGATCAACCTGCCGCGCCTCATTCGCGTGTTTGGTTTCGGACCGGTCAAAGGCCAGGCCAGCGGCGTGGCCGATTCGGGTGACGGATCCGGCGCTGATGCCGGTGCGGCGGGAGATCTCGTTGCGGGAGAGGCCCTCGCTGTGGAGGCGGAGAACTTCAGTTGTCTGCTCGTCGGTGATTCGGGGCATGGCGAGTCACCTCCGCTTCAGGGACTCGTTCCCGGTGTCAGCGTGTGGGTCGGGCGTGCGGGCGCGAGATTTGAGGAGCGTCGAGAGCGAGGAGCCGGTGGCGGCAAGGGATGTCGGGGGCGGGACGTACCCTGGAGTGCTTCGGGCAAGGTGCCTGGGCGAATGGAGAAATTCTGTGTCTTCGGATGAAGAAACGTTCGACGCGTTGATGGCTGCGATCAAGTCGGCTTCGGATCGTGTGACGGCAGCAGCGATGCATGAGGGCCCGCGGGCGGCGGCATTGCGGGACCTCGCGGCGGCATGGCGTCACCTGCAGGGCGGTGAGCAGCCGACCACTGTCCACGTCGAGTCGAAGTAGCTCGAACGCCGAAGCCCCAGTTCCCTCGCGTGGGGGCCGGGGCTTCGTTCTGGGCCGAGTATTTCAACCCCTGCCTGGGAGTCGATCAGACTGGCTCTGTGCTTTCGGGGGATGCAGGTGCTTTCGCTTCGCTTCTACGTTCAAGCATGTCGGCTCGGCGTGCGTCGGCGATGTAGACGTCATCGAGAACGAATCGTGCGATCGTCAGTGCGTCGTCGGCGTCCTCCTGCGCCGGCACCTCCTCGATATCACCGTGGGCCATGTCATTGCCGAGGATGCGGAGTGCATGCGCCATGTCTCTTGTGCCCTTGCGAATATGTCCCTCGCCGTAGAGTTTGTTGATCTTCTGGATAAGGTGACCAGACACGATCTTGCGGTCCTTCGCGGTTGCCTCCACCAGGCTGCGCACGAGCAGCAGAACAGCCCGGTAGGCGCCTATGCTGAACGCGTCATGGGCTTCTTTGAAGTATCCGGCGACAGGATCGGGGATGAAAGCCGTGTCCACTGGGCGCATCGGAGGCGGTGACCACTGCTCGATCGTCATAGCTTCACCTTCTTCAACGGCTTGCGCAGAGTTGAGTATTGAGCCGACCGTCAGTTTTCGGCCCTTGTCCACCGATTGTCCAGAGGCAGTGTTGAATCGTTGGCAGGCGTCGCATGTTGCCGCGATCTCGATCGGGTAGACGTACCCGGCCGAGTTACGGCTTGGGCCGTTCACTCGACCTACTCGTGCCGTGAAGTGTGTCTGGTTGCCGCAGAATGCGCATGTCCCCGAGAGCATGCGCTAACAGTAGCGAGGTGTACTCCGTCTGGATCTAGGCAGACTTTGTCGAGTCTGCCGGAGTCAGGTTGCGGCGTGCCCGCTGATACTCCTGGTTGTTACCTTCTAACCGTCCCTGTCTTCTCGGGTTTCTTGCAAGTACCGACGCTTCGGCGTGTCGCGACTAGAGTCGTCCGCATGGATTGGGTGACTGCGGCGATTGCTGCCGTGGCCGCGGCGGCTACGGTCGGCTCGTGGATTGTGGCGGTCGGTGCGAGCCGGCGATCGAGGAGGGCGCTCGACCTACAATCCACGATCGATCGCCGGCAGCAAGAGTTCCGGGACTACAAGTGGCGTGCCGGGTCCGAGAAGTCGTCTTCGGGCGCGTTGGACATCTTCACGCTCACGAACGATGGCACGTCCGACGCCTCTGACGTTGTCCTCGTCGTCGAGTTTCCTGATCGGCCGCGCGAGCGCTACGACATCGGTGCGGTACCAGCCGGCGAGATGCAGTCTGTTCATTCGCAGGGTCTTTCTGGTTGGTTTCAGTCCGCCGAGACCAGCATGCCTGTACATCCCACGGTCACCGTCCACTGGGTGAGTCCTCGCGGATACGCAGATGAGGTCACTATCTGGGAGAAGAGCTTGTTCCCGGGACCGGGAACCTCGACGGGTCCAGGCTGACCAACCCAATAGGGGCGTATACGCCAATTCGATGACTTGGATATTGCGACTAGCTTGAATCAGAATATCCGGGTGGGGACCTCATTCGAGCAGTTCAAAGCTGTGCTACGCAACGACTTTGCTAGACGTGCAGTTGGACTGGACATCTCGAACAGTGAGGCAGAACGAATCGCGACGGACCCAGTGCTCGCGCGCGCCTACTACGACAACTGGCTGCGGCTGCGCTCCAAGGCTGTGCCGAATCTCCCGATGCCTGACCGCTCGGACGTTCACGCGACTCCGCCAGGACGCTCGGCCTCATTTCCCGATGCATACACCCCTATCCAACCTTCGGGTGGCCCCGCGGAGGCCGCCCCCACCTCGTCAGCTTCCGCGATGGTTCGGTACAAGCTTGGATCATCGATCACCGGCCTGGTACTGTCCGTCGTCGGATATTTCCTGACGGGCACGTGGCTATCAGTCCTCGGATTGGTTGGGCTCGGCCTCAGCATCTACGCGATCGTCGCAGCGCGGAAGGCAAAGCCCGGGCCGGGGCGGAAGGCCGGGCTCACATTGGGCATCATCGGTACCGTAGCTGGGGGCACAACGCTGATCTTGTTCGTTGCCTTCGTGTCGGGATATTACAACTGACTAGGCCCGAGCCTCGGCTTGGCCTTCCTGCTCGATGTACAGTGGCGTCATGTGTGGACGGTTCGCGATGAACGCGGGACTGGGAAGTATCAGCATCAGATGCAACCTCGCGTACAATTACCCTGTTGACCTGGGCTTTCTGCGCTGAAGCTCCGCCGCAAGCGGGGCCATCGGCAACGCGGGGATGCATGCTGGATCTCGCTCAGTCCGCGATAACGTCGCCAGATGAGGACGCGGTCGACTGGAATCGCTCGCTGAGCCTCAATGAGAGGACTCAAAACGGGGCGTTGCCTGCGCGCGTGGATCACTCATAGTGTCCGACAGTTGCAACAATGATGCATCTACTGCAACCATTAGAGCGTGCGTTCTGGTTCGGATGATGAGGTTCGGTCTTCGCTGCGACTGACAGGCAATGTCGTCGCCCTCGATGAGGGGAAGTACGTTTTCGAGTCGATGCTGGATGGCTGGGCCGATCAGCAGGCGAGTCGTGGCTTGCAGGCGACAACCATCGACGTACGCCGGCGACTCATCGAGCACTTCACGGAGTACTGCACCGCATACCCGTGGCATTGGCAGCCTCAGGACCTCGAGGACTACTCAACCCGGGCACGGCCGGACAAGAAGCCGGTGAAGCGGTCGACTATTCGGGGCTATCAGACGACGGTGCGCCTGTTCTGCGACTTCCTCACCGACCAGCGGTATGGCTGGCAGTCGGAGTGTCTTGTGCGTTTCGGTGTTGCCCCGCAGCAGATCTGCCACGACTGGAACACGATCGCGCATCTGCTGGACTATGAAGGTGATCCCGGTCGCCGAGCCTTGACGTTCGACGAGTTGGAGCAGTTCTTCGATGCTGCGGATGCTCGGGTCGAGGCCATCGTCCGAACGAAGAGAAAGGGCGCACTTGCTGCGCTTCGGAACGCGCAGATGTTCAAGACCATCTACGCGTTCGGATTGCGTCGTGCCGAGTGCATCGGGCTTGATGTCGCTGATCTGCGGTCGAACCCGGTAGCAGAGCAGTTCGGCACCTTCGGCGCCGTCTATGTCCGGCACGGGAAGGGCAGCCGGGGCACGGGGCCAAAGCGGCGGACCGTGTTGACTCTGCCCGAGTTCGACTGGGTCGTTGAGGGTCTCGCTCAGTGGGTGGGTCAGGCGCGGCCGCGGATGACTGTCGACTGGGAAACGAGCATTCTGTGGCCGACAGAGCGCAGGACACGAGTCAGCGGGCGCTATCTGAATGACCGCTTCGCGGAGTTGCGTGACGAGGCTGGGCTGCCGGAGGAGCTGACTCTGCATTCGCTGCGGCACACCTATGTGACGAACCTCATCGAGTGGGGCTACAGCGAGAAGTTCGTGCAGGATCAGGTGGGACATGCGTTCGCCTCGACGACTGCGATCTACACATCTGTCGGCGATGACTACAAGAATCGGGTGCTCGCCGACGCGCTGAAGAGGAACACGGGGAACTGTGATGACAACTGATTCCAAGGGGACCATCGACTGGCATCTGCGCGCCGTGATGGCCGAGGCGGGGATGTTCCAGACCACCGAGCTGATCGCGCCGCTGCGTGAGCAAGGTGTCGAGTTGTCCCGCGAGCAGGTGTACCGCCTGGTTACCAGGGCCCCGGAGCGGCTGAACGTCGAAGTGCTGGCCGCGCTGTGCCGCATCTTCGGCTGCCAGCCGAACGACCTCATCACCGTGACGGCGCAACCGGCAGCGGCCCGGAAGACGGGCACTGCGCGCGGGCGTGACACGGCGATCGGAGATCTGCGCCCGGTGCGTGCGCGGCTTCATCGTCCCGCCGATCCGCGCCGATGACGGCAACGCCCTTGCGGACCTGCGACCGCTGCGGACGCTCGGCCGTCGGCCTGTACTCCCTGCTCGGCGGGCAGATCTGCAACGTCTGCTACAGCGCGCTCCGGCGGAACCCTGCCGAATGCCCGCTGTGCGGGAACATCCGAGTGCTCGCCTTTCTCACCGATGCGGGCATGGTCACGTGCGCGACCTGCGCCGGCCATCCGCCGCGCTTCGCGTGCCGCACCTGCGGCAGCGAGGAGTTCCTGACAGGAACCCACTGCGGGCGGTGCCGACTGCAGACGCGACTGGACGAGCTCATCGGCGCGGACGGGGTGGCGCCGGTCGAGTTGGCCCGGCTCCGGGCGCACCTCGCGAATGCTCCCATGGACCCGCACTCGATTGTCCGCTGGCTTCGACGACCGCATGTCACCGAAACTCTGAGGGGCATGGCAACCGGTGTGCTGCCGGTCGATCACTCAGCTCTTGATCTTCTGCCACAACGGCCGGCGACCCGCTACTTCAGGCGACTGCTCATCGCGGCCAATGTGCTCCCGGAGATCCACGTACTGCAGCACGAGCTGACGCTGTACGTCGCCGCCTTGGCTGCGACGCTCGACCCCACCTCGGCGAACAAGCTCCGCCGCTTCTACCGGTGGGACATCCTGCCCAAACTGCGCCGTCGCTACCGAGATCATGGACGCGACCTTTCCGCGGAGTCCTTCATCGGCCGGCGCGGCCACATCGCTGCGGTCGTGCGGTTCCTGGCGTGGATGGATGCCAAGGAGCTGCTCCTCGACGACCTCGACCAGCGCCTGCTCGACCGCTACATCGCCCGCATCAAGACGCGCGAGCCCGTGGAACACTTCGTGAGGTGGGCATCGAGATCGCGACTAGCCGGCAACCTCGCCACGAACGTTCATCCCCCACGAACCCCGATGCAGACCATGACCGAGGAGGAACTTTGGCGTGCCACCGACCGTCTCCTCGATGATGACGACGTGGAGTTGGAGGTTCGCATCGCCGGGCTGTTCGTGCTCCTCTATGCCCAGATCCTCGGCCGTGCCGTCAGCCTGACCCGCGATCAGATCGACGCCACCGCAGAGCGGGTGACCGTGCGGTTCGGCGTCACCCCCGTCGTGCTCGATGACGCGGTCGGCGCGCTCGTGCGTCAGCAACTCGCGGCACCGCCGCGACGAGGCTATGCCGCCGGGGGCTCAGACTGGCTGTTCGAGGGGCTGTCGCCGGGAACGCACATGACCGCCGCATACATCAGGCTTCGCCTCGGCGAACTGGGAATCCGTCCACGCGTGTCTCGAGAGACACGGATGAACCTGCTGGCGATGCGGATGCCGGCAGCGGTGGTCGCCGATGTCGTCGGAGTGCGCACCCTCACCGCGGACCGCCGCAAAGGCAAGGCAGGCGGGGTCTGGTCGAACTACCCGAGCTTGCGCGAGTGACCCCTTCTCGCTTCTACGAGCTGCTGCCGTAGCCGATCGGCTTCCGGGTGCACGGCGGGTGCAGTCGGCGGCGGCACCGCGAGCTCCAAGTTGAGACCTCGAACAGTTTCAGCCCGACCCCCACTTCTCTCCGCGTCCCTGTCGCGTGGCAGCCTCACATTCGACCCCTCGCAACCACGCGACGGACTGTGGCCAGAGGGTGTCGCGGAAGCGTTCGTGGAACAGGCCGAGGTGGCCGATCTCCGCGGATCCGACCGTGTCGGGCGCGATCGAGCACCGCTGGTTCCGGGCGTGGGGAAGGTAGTCGAGGAGCCGATCGGTGGCTGTGCTCGTGGCGAAGGGATCATCGGTCGCGGCTACCGCGAGGACGTCGAAGTCGAGCTGTGCCAGACGTGCCATGATCGCGTCGCCGTCGCGTCCGATCGTGCGCGCGAAGTTTCTTCGTCCGCGCGCCCAGTCCAGGGCGACACCGCGAGGCACGTCCTCCATCCACCCCAGTCGGCGGCCGGGGAAGAATCCGAGCAGCGTGGAGATCACGGGCATCACAAGATGCCAGCGCCACACCATCTGTGCCCGCGCCCGGCGGGCGTAGTCCGGCCAATGCGCGTGCTGCGCGCCGACCATGAGCAGCCGAGACACCGCACGCGCGTGCGGAGCGAGGCACACGGCGAGACCTCCGAAGCTATGGCCCACCGCGACGACGGTGCGGTCAGGACCGTCATCAAGCGCCCAACCGATGACCGCGTCGGCGTCGAGTGTGCCCCACTCGTGCCACCGCGTCGACATGCCCCGCAGGCCGCCGTCCGGGGCCGACCGGCCCACACCCCTGTAGTCGGCGACAACCGCGCTAAACCCGTGCGACGCGAGGAACATCGCATACCGCCAGTAGTACGACGCTTTCGCCCCCGTCGCCGCGGTGATGATCGCGGTGCGGCCGAGGTCTGTCGATGGCTCGGGCCTGTACACGCGCGCGGAGAGCGCAAAACCGTCAGCGCAGGTTATGGTCAGGTCTTCGCCTCCGATGGTCATAGCCCCTTCACCACCTGCTCGATGAGGAGCACCGTACCGATCAGCATCATCACCACTCCCGCGAACTTCGTCACGACGATGCTCGCACGTGGGCGGGAGCGCAGGATCCGGCGAGCCAGGACTGCGACGCAGAAGTACACCACAGCGACGTTGAGGATGTGCAGGCCACCCAGCACCAGCATCTGCGTCGACGACGGCCACCCGTGCGGAGTCGTGAACTGGGGCAGCAGCGCGATCAGCAGCAGCACTCCCTTGGGGTTGATGCCGCTCACACCCGCCCCGCGAAAGAACTGCGCCACGCGTTCGTCGCCGAGCTCCCTGTCGCTCGCTTCGATGTGCGCCGCCTTGCTGAACAGCGCGCTCAGACCCAGATAGATCAGATACCCAGCCCCCGCGACGGTGAGGGCCGTCAGCGCAACCG
>CALCHX010000220.1 GCA_937906875.1 uncultured Gemmatimonadota bacterium
TCGAGCTGCCGGAATCTGCCTGACGACGCGCACAGGTGCCAGGTCGCGCATCTGCTTACAGCCCGCCACATTTCGCCCTCCCACGGCATGAACCAGATGCCTGACGTGCCCGCCTCGCGCGGAGCACTGGGGAGCGGCGTGCACTGACTGACCGGTGATTCTTTGAGAAGGGAGAGCGATGATGACTGCCCCCCTCGAACCCACCCTGGCCATGAGGCCACTTGACTGGTTCCCGACCAACGAGGAACTCCTTGCCCAAGGGAGCAACGGCCGGACGGGCTTCGGCCCGGACGAAGCTTTGCGGGAGCTGAACCAGTCGATGGTGCTCCACGGCCAGCTTCAGCCTGTCGGGGCGATCGACCTCGGCGCAAAGCGTCGACTGATCTACGGCAATCGGCGGGTCGCCGCCGCGTGGCTTGGCGGGATCAATCTGCTCAAGGTGCTGATCTACCCCGCTACCCTCACGGAAGCCCAGATCGCGACGATCAACGCGACGGAGAACATGCAGAGGGTCGATCTTTCCGAACCGGACGTCTACCGGTCGTGCAAATCACTCATGGCCCTCAACCCGGAATGGGACAAGCGCCAGCTCGCCACCCACTTGTCCAAGGACCCGTCGACCATCACACGATGGCTCTGCCCGGACGAACTCATCCCGGAGGCACTGGACGCGTTCCTCGACGGGAAGTTCGGGTTCGCCAAGGCCTACGCCATCGCGAAGCTCGCTAAGGACCAGCAGGGCGGGATGCTCGCCCTGACCCTGAACGGGGCCACCCGCGATGAGCTGGAGCGGCAAGGCCGCAAAAAGAGAGGGTCCGCTGCCTCCGCCGTGCGCGCCAGCAAGATCAAGATCGCCCTCACCAACGGCGTGACAGTCATGGTGTCGGGCGACGATCTGACCCTCGACGAAGCCATCGAGGCCGTCAAGGACGCGACCAAGGAAATGGTCAAGGGACGGGATCAGGGTTTGGATGCGCGAACACTGGTTGCGGTGTGCCGCGATAAGGCGAAGGCGGGGTGAAACGCTGGGGGCGCCTACATGACGCCCCCGTCACGCGCCCTGCGTCTCGGCAGGGTTGCGTAGGCTGCGGGGCCGGGCTCGAACCGGCCTTACCTTCCACGCCGCCGCAGTAACGCCAACTCTAATTCATTCGGGGCATCCGCGCAATGACCGAAGCCATGATCCTCCACCTTTACAGCGTGTTCTGGTGCTTCTCCTCTGGTTCTCGTGCCCAGCCCACAGCGATGGAGCCACATCGGGCGCCCCCCATGCATGCAATGGCCGAGCGGCGACGAGCGGTGAAGCCCGGACTGCGCAAGTTCATGAGGGCGATGAGGGAGAAGTGATGGTATCGGGAAGATGAAGCAGCGGGGCTGGATCGGAGCCAGAAAGCCGCGAAGGGCGAGGCCAAGCTACCTGACTCAAATGCTTGGCACGTAAACCTCGAAACGCGTGCTTACATCACGCTTAAGCCCCCTTTGCTGGGGTGGTATGGACGATACCATGCCATGATGATCATCGTCCGTCAACGCATATTGGAGAGTTCATGACCGAAGCCATGCTCATCCTCATCGCCGTGCTGGTGGTGCTGGCCGTCGTCACTTGCCTGCTCCTGGTCGCCGTCCATCTCCACGAAGCCGCCGCCACGCGTGCGACGGCGGAGAGGCGACTCCTGCAGGTGCGTTTTGAGCTCAGGAAGCTGCGGAAGGAGCTGGCGGGGAAGTGATGTTGCTCCCCGTCCCTGCCTCATTGGTTATTCGGCAGACCCTACCCTGCTTGCGCGTGGAGTGGCGGCATTGACACCGGGGAGCAACATGAACAATTCGCCACCTAAAGGATAAATAGCAAACGGCTTGCCCGCACACCCTGCCACAACCATCAGGAATCGTCAATGCACATGATCATCCGCCTCGTCCTCATCGCATCCGTCCTGCTGGCTGCCTACAGCGTGGTGCTCACCCTGTACCTGTTCCCGTGGGCATGGGCGGCGATCGCCATCGGAGCGGCCTACGGCGCGGCCCGGAAAGGCCGCGCACTCTATGCCCACGGCACGGCTCGATTCGCTGACATCACCGACCTCCCGGGGGCCCAGGATGAGTAACTCAGGACTCCTGATCGGCAGGATGAATTCGGGCCGCCAGTCGATCGCACGCGCGGTCGCGTCGCTGTTCAATCCCCGCGTGCCGTCCAGGACAGCTTGCGAGCGCTTCCTCGGCGCCTTCAGGAAAGGCGAGTCGAAGCCCGTTCGCATCCCCGTCATTCACAGCGCGATCATTGCCCCGCCTGGTTCGGGCAAGTCCACCGGACTGGTGATCCCACACCTTCTTTCCTGCCGCGATTCATGCGTCGTCGTGGACATCAAATCGGAGTTGGCCAGGGTGACGGCGAGGGCGAGAAGAGCGATGGGCCATCGCGTCGTATTCTTGGATCCCTTCAAGTGCCACACCCGTCAGCCTGACACCTTCAATCCGCTCCAGCACATCGATCCGAACGAGCCGGACGCGATCGATTCCTGCCGCGACCTGGCCGAGGCGCTGGTGGTCCGGACCGGGAGCGAGAAGGATCCATTTTGGAACGATTCGGCCGAGAAATGGATCGAGTCGATGGCCGCGATGGTCGTGGCATACTCCGATGAGACCGGGTCGCTTCCGATGGTGAAAGATTTCATCTGCAATGCGGAAAAGCGAGAGAAGGCGCTGGAAGTCATGAAGCAGTCGGATGCGTGGCAGGGGATTCTCTCGCAGAAAGGGCACGACTTGTCCAACCACAAGGACAAGGAGCTTGCTTCAGTTCTGACCAGCGCCTCCCGCCACCTCCGGTTCCTCGACACGCCGTCCGTCTCCGAGAGCACGAAGGCCAGCAGTTTTAACCCGGCGGAGCTGACTTCTGGTCGCATGACCATATACCTGATCATACCACCCGAGCACATGAGGGCTCAGGCCGCGCTGCTGCGCATGTGGATTGGCTCGTTGCTGCGTGCCGTCGTGAAGGGAGGCCAGCGATGAGGACTCATGTGCATTTTGTGATCGACGAGGCGGCGTCTCTTGGCCATATGGAGTCGCTGGGGGACGCTCTCGCCCAGTACCGCGGTTACGGCGTCAGGTTGATGTTGGTCTACCAGGCCCTTGCTCAGCTCAAGAAGTGCTGGCCCCAGGACCAGGACCAGACCGTACTCGCGAATTGCACGCAAATCTACTTCGCGGTGAACGACAACCAGACGGCCGAATACGTGAGCAACCGCCTGGGCGAATTCACTCAGGTAGTCACCAGCGGCGGAAGGACCGGGGGGACGTCGAGATCAGAGGGCGAACATGGGGGGATCCACTACAGCTACTCGGACAACTGGTCAGAGAACTGGCAGCAGGCGGGCCGGAAACTGCTCCGCCCGGAAGAGATTATGTCCCTGTCGGAGCGAACGGCGTTGACCTTCCTTCAAGGTGTTCCGCCGATCCGTACTTCCATCGTGCGGCACTTCGAAAATCCGAATTTCGGCGGTCGGCCGAAGCGCCGCATCACGACGGTGCGCGCTCTGTTCGATGCAGTGGTGTTCCTGGTCGGGGCCGGGCTGGTTGCCCTGGCCCTGACGCAGATGGCGGGGGGATCATCCCCTACCAGCGGTCTGGCTCAGCCGAGCGGTTCGGCTGACCCGTTCTCGGCGGATTACTGGCAGATGAGGTGAACCATGGCCAACGAATACTTCGAACGAATGATGCAGCAACACCTGCCGCCCATGGGGGCGGTGGAGGCGAGCGTCGAGGGCGTCAAGGAGGCGGTCAAGGCGTTCGCCCCGGGCCTTCAGCCCCGCAAGATGGCCAGCGAAATCTGGGCCGAGTTGAAGGAGATGGGGTCGCACGGCGCGCACGAGATGGCTGCAGCGCTGTTCCACGGCAACGCCTTCGTCATGTACCCGAGGGCCGGCGAGGTCCAGGAGGATCCGCAGAAGGACGTGCAGCAGCAGGACCACCAGCGCGAGCCGGAGCGCGGCGGCCGGGAGATGTAACGCCGCGCCGCGCACTATCTGCCTGAATCGCCATCCCTACGGATAGAGGTTTCCCGCAATCGATGCTGCGGCGGGACTGCCCGGCGTCACTGGACGGACCGGCCGGACTCCGCTGCGCGCCGCCGCAGCATCATCACTCAACCACGTTCTTTACCAAAGCGACAACTGCTCAGGAGGCAACGACATGCTTTATGCGCTCATCTGGCCGTTCGACTTTTCGTTCAGCGGGTTCTGCGTCGTCGGGTGGCTCTTCCTCTGGTTCATCTCCTGCAGCATCGCCCAGACCACCAAGCAGATCGGCAACATGACCAAGTCCGCGCTCAAGAACGAGTTCGTGCAGGAGGCGGGCAAGAGCGCCGTCGAGGCCTGGCTGGAGTCCGTCTTCAAGAAGTAATCACCTGACAGGAGGAAAGGATGAAGCGGTTTTCCGAGGGCCTGACAGCCGTTGCCCTCATTGCATTCGTCGGATGGGAGGTCTACCTCCTCGCCTGGTCCTTCCTCCACCCGGAGGTCTGGGACAGCCAGCCTCAGAACGACCCTCGCATCTGCCTGCCGCTTTTCGGAGTGGTCGTGGTCGTCACTGTCGGCGTCTGGCAATGGCTGATGACCCGGCTCGAAGCCTTTAAGCGACGGAAGCGGGACTACGAACGGCGGTTCAAGGAGGCGATTACGACTGCGAAGGAGCTCCGTGACCAGGGCCGGGAGGAGGAGGGAGACGCCGCCTATCAAGAGGCGCTCAGGCTGTACTTCGAGAAGCGGGAGTTCATGGATTCGTTCAGGTTCTAACGAGGAGGAAGCAGACATGGGATCGCTCAGGGACTGGATGGGGAGCATGGCGGGAGAGGCCGTTCGCGCGGCCGTCAGCGGGAACGGCTTCACGCACACGAACGGGCACGGGCACGGCGGCAGCGGCAGGAGCCGGGTCGAGGCGCTCTGCTCCGAGATTGGCTGGTCGATCGACGAGCGGATCGGCAACGACGGCATCGTCCTGCATTTCCGCGACCCGATCATTCGGGTCCGGAAGATCATCGTCTCCTGCGGTTCGGGTGGGGAACTCATCGGTATCTCCACCCTCAGCGAGGCCGCTCTCGATGCAGGGCGACTGCCCCCGGCGGCGACCGCCTACCTCCTCCACCGCAACGCCGAGTTGATGTTCCCGGCGTGGCAGATGGGCGTCGGCCGCGACGAGAACGTCCGCTTCACCCTGGCCTATTGCGCCATGGCGCAGGGACTCTCGGCCGGCTTCTTCAAGACGCTCTGCGAGACGATGGTCGGCGAGGCCCGCGCCTTCGACGAGAAGATGCGCGAGTCCGGGCTGCTGTGATCGGCGTCGGGGCCGAGCCGTCTTCAGTCAATCAGGTGCACCGAGGAAACGGGCGGGATGCCGACGTCCCGCCCGTCTTCAAGGAGAGAAGACCGTGTTCATCGAAAACCAGTCCGTCAATCCGGCGGTCCACAACATCTGCATCAAGATCGCCCAGCGGTGCGTCTGGGTCATTCAGGCGTGCCTTCGTGAAGAGGAGCGCATCGAGGCCGTCCGCGAGTTCTACCGCGTCTGCCGCGAAGAGATCGACAAGCCGCCCGGCCGTGAGGAGGAGCTTTGACCATGCCCAGCGACAAAGACCGCCTCCGTCAGGTCTTCGACCACATTGACCGGATCAAGGCCCGCCAATACCCGGCCATCGTCGGGAGCGACAAGGGGCACCAGCTCGTCGAGCGGCCGTGGAAAGACATGCCCGAGCGAGCCAAGCTCGCCATTCTTCAGGACTCAGTCGATTGGACGGGCATCACGAACCGGGATCAGGCCCACATCCTTCTCGGTCAGGTCGACCCCGGCAAGATCGCCGATGCCCAGCGGAACCGGTTGATCGACGCGGCCACGCGCGGCACGTCTGGTATCGAGGATGACGACAGGCCGATGACGCCCGGGGAGTGGAAGGCGTGGCGCGACGACGTCATGGCCGAGGACCGCGCGGTCCGGGTCATGAAGTACGGCGAGTCTGAGACGGCGAAGATGGAGGAAGAGGCCCGCCAGAGGGCGGCGCAGGAACAACCCTCGCCGCCTCGCACCGTTCCAACGGTCACCGAGGCTGAGCTGAGCGAGATGGAGCGGAGCTTTCTGCAGCCGAACGGCCAGCAGGACCGCCCTATCAGGCCGCTGACGCAGGAGCTGATCGAGTGCTGCCAGCTTGACGTCTGGCCGGGCATGGCCACGGTCGTGGACTTCGGGATCGATTCCAGCAGCCACCTCGGCGCGCTCCAGTTCGCCATCCGCGAGCAACTGGTCACGCCGCAGGAACTCGACACAGCGATGGGGAATGGCCAGAAGCTAACCGAGATCGCCCAGCGCGGAGAGAATCCCTACCGCTTCGTGACCTTCAGGACGTCGTGGGACGAGATGCGTCTTGAGCCGGATGAGCCTGCCCGCGACCCGCAGGATTCCTTCGCCGACATCCTGCGCAACTCCCCTTCCACTCCGCTCGACACGCGCAGCGACTTTCAGCGTTTGCTCGACGAGGCGGGCGAACGCGTCAAGACGACCCAGGCCAAGGATCGGGACCGGGGAGGGCATGAGCGATGAGCACCGACACGACGCCGATGCTTCTGAACGCCGAAGAGCTGGCCAGGCTGATGCAGATCTCCGAACGCACGCTCTGGCGGCTGCTCTCGGCGGGCAAGGTCCCGCAGCCTGTGCGGATCGGCCGCAACACGAGGTGGCGCGCGGCGGAGGTCAGGGAGTGGATTGAGCGGGGGTGTCCGGGAGGAGATCGAAGAGCATAGGGCTTGCGCGTCACCACGAAAGCCGCTATGCTCCGTCCTACTGGATAATAGGAGACACCATTATGACTGAATCTGAGACGAGCGCAAGCCCCAATTCTATCCGCTACTTCTATCACGACCCGCTGGCCGCCGCGTGGATGTCGAAGCATTTTGGGATGAAACTGCTTGCCCTTGATATTGACGACCATGAGGTCGATGCAGGAAGTCGGTTCATCGACTGCGACGACACGTTCCGCGAGCTCTGGCAGCACGACTTCTCGTATCTCGGGAAACTATACGTGCACCCCGACAGCCTGCACCTGTTGGAGCCGCAGGTGGGGGACCTATACGAATTGGTGGAATTACGCCCCCTCAGAAAGGCCACCAAAGATGACCCGGGGGAGGAGCCGTACAATAGTCACGTCAGCAGTCACCTGCTGCGAAGGATAAATTGCGTCTGGTGCGAGGGAATACTGCTGCATATCACGACGCACTGGCCCGAACGATGGAAAAACTTGCAGCTCGAGATCATCCAGCGCAACGGCCTCGCCTTCCACTGGCCGGAACGCGAGGCCGCATGACCGGCGTCCGCTTTCTCGACACCGACTGCACCGTACAGAAGCGCCGCTATGGCAACGGCCGCGTGGCCCTGAGCCTCGTCGACGAGGAAGGCCCTGTCGCTACGGCCACCGTCAACGTGCCGACCGCGACGCTGCGCTGTAATCAGGTGCTGATCAAGTCCTACGCTGAAAACGAGGGACTCCTGGAAGCTCTGGTCGCCGCCGGCGTCGTGAAGCCGACCGGCCAGACGGTTCGGTCGGGCTTCGTCGAGCTGCCAGTCTGCGAGCTCCAGCCGCCTTTCCGGGAGCCGGAGCAGGCGAAGGGGCGGGCGAGATGATCCCGATTCGATCCCACACGAACCCTCAGCACGACGAGCGTGTCGAGCAGAAAACGAAAGAATGGGGGCACCCATGCGCAAACTAGCCAGCATCCAGTCGGTGAACGCCGTCGAGCCCATCCCGAACGCCGACGCGATCGAGAAGATCCGCGTCCTCGGCTGGTGGGTCGTCGTCAAGAAGGGCGAGCACCAGCCGGGCGACAAGATCGTCTACTGCGAGATCGACTCACTTTTGCCCGAGCGGCCCGAGTTCGAGTTCCTGCGCGCCAGTAGCTTTAAGCCCGCCCAGACGGATGCCACCGGGGCGGTGACGCTCCCGGCCGGGTTCCGTATCAAGACGGTCAGACTGCGCGGCCAGGTCTCCCAGGGCATCTGCTTCCCGCTCTCGATCCTGCCGCCCGGGGCCCCGACCGAAGAGGGGGCAGACGTCACCGATCTGCTCGGGGTCCTGAAGTGGGAGCCGCCGCTGCCGGTCGGCATGGGCGGGAAGGTGAAGGGGCAGTTCCCGGGCTTCTTGCCGAAGACCGACGAGACCCGCGTGCAGGTCCTGGAAACCGTGCTGGAGCGGCACCGGGGCAAGACGTTCTACGTGACCGAGAAGCTCGACGGGACGTCGTTCACCGCCTTCATCCGCGAGGAGGCCTTCGGTATCTGTAGCCGGAACCTCTGGATGGACGAGGCCGACGAGTCGAACGTGCTCGTCAGGGTCGCCAAGGGCATGCGACTGGAGGAGAAGCTACGGGCCGCCCGAGAGCGGCTTGGCCACGACCTGGCCATCCAGGCCGAGGTCATTGGGCCGGGCATCCAGAAGAACAAGTACGCGCTCCCGGTGGTCACTCTCCGGGTCTTCAGCGTCCTGAACGTAGACAACTACCGGCTCGTCGACCACGGCGAGAAGCTCGAAGTCTTGAGCGAACTTGGGCTTGAGCCGGTGCCCCAGCTCGGGACGATCGTGCTTGATCACACCGTCGATCAGCTCGTGGCGTTCTCGGAGGGGGTCAGCGCCCTCAACCCGAAGGTCCAGCGGGAAGGGGTGGTACTCCGGCCGCTCGCAGAGGAGTATGACGAGGACATCGGGGGACGGCTCAGCTTCAAGGTCATCAACCCGAAGTTCCTGCTCAAGTTCGACGAGTAAGGCAGGCCAGATGTCGGCGTCCTTGACCCTTCCCTTGGAAGACAACGCCGTCATCTCGGCCTGCGGCAGCTACCGCTACCTCCTGACCCGGCAGGTCGGTTCCGGCTCGCGGACCGCCACCTTCGTCATGTTAAATCCGAGCACCGCGGACGCCACCAACGACGACCCGACCATCCGCCGGTGCATCGGCTTCGCTCGCCAGTGGGGCTGCGGCCGTCTGGCGGTCCTCAACCTGTTCGCGATTCGTGCGACCGACCCGGCCGACATGAAGCGGGCCGCTGATCCGGTGGGCCCGGAGAACCGGGACTGGTTCGACCGGACGCTGTCGGTCCCGGACGCCGGCCCGGTGATCTGCGCCTGGGGCGTCCATGGCGAGCACCGGGGCCAGGATCAGACCGTGCTTGGCTGGCTCGCCGGGTACGGCTTCGAGCCGCTGGCCCTCGGCGTCACCCGCGACGGCCACCCCAAGCATCCTCTCTACCTGCCGAAAAGCGCCGAGCCTCTGCCGTTCATCGGCAGACGGTAACGGTCTGGCGCGCTCCACCTACTGAACGTAGAATCAGGGACGGGAGACCGTCCCTTTCTCTTTGGAGGCATCGCCTATGGCCACGATCTTCAAGAGGGGCCGCGACAAGGGGAAGAAGAACAAGCCGTACGTCATTCAGTACACCGACCACGAGGGCAAACGGCAGTTCGCCAAGGGCTTCACCGACAAGGCCCTGACCGAGCAGCTGGCGGCCAAGCTCGAGAACGAGGTGCTGCTGCGGAAGCGGGGGATGATCGACCCCGCCCAGGAGCGGCTCCTTGGGATCAAGCAGAGCCCGATCGAGGAGCACCTCCAGGCCTTCGACCGGTCGCTCGCCAACAATACGGCCAAGCACCGACGCCTGACCATGACCCGGGTCCGGCGGGTGGTCGAGGGTTGCGAGTTCAAGACGCTCGCCGCGATGGACGGCGAGAAGGTCGTCGACTGGCTGAACGAGTTCCGCGAGGAGGAGGATATCGGGGCCCGGACCTACAACCACTATCTCCAGGCAGCAGACGCCTTCGGCAAGTGGCTCGTCCTGACCAAGCGATTGCCTGGGAACCCGCTTGTGGGGATGGAGCGGCTGAACGCCGAGACCGATGTCCGGCACAAGCGACGGGCCCTGAAGCCCGACGAGTTCGCCCGGCTGGTCGAGGCAGCTCGGACGTCCGGCGTGGAGGTCCAGGGCTACGACGGCGAGATGCGGGCGAGGATCTACCAGATCAGCTACCTGACCGGGCTCAGGAGGGGAGAGCTGGCTAGCCTGACGCCGAGCTCATTCCAGATGGAAGCGTCCCCGCCGACGCTCACCGTCGAGGCCAAGTCTTCGAAGCACCGGCGGAAGGACACGCTGCCGATGCACCCGGAGCTCGTGATCCTGGTCCGGGGGTGGATCGCCGGCCTGGCCCCTGACGATCCCCTGTTCCCGAATCTGGCGTGGCGGAAAACCTACACGATGGTCCAGAAGGACCTGGAGCGGGCGGGCATCCCCTATGAAACGCCCGAGGGGCTGGCCGACTTCCACGCCGCCGGGCGGCACAGCCACATCACCGGGCTGGTCCGGTCGGGCGCGTCGATCATGGAGGCGAAGGAGCTTGCCCGCCATGCCGACATTCGCCAGACCGCCAAGTACACCCATATTGGCATGGAGGACCGGGCGGAGGCCCTGGCCGCCTTGCCGTTCCCTCTGGCACCAGCCGCGGTCGAGGCGCTGGAGCACGACGCGGACCTGCAGGCCGTGGTCGCCGCCTGGCCGGGTCTTCCTGCTGAGACTCGGGGACAGATACTGGCCCTGTCCGCACCGGCATCGACGGATGCGTGAACGCCGATCGGTTGCAATATGGTTGCGTTTCGGGCGGCGTCTTGGGTCAGGAGGTGGCGCCGGGTGTCAGTCGGGGCGTCCGCGACGCGAGCTCCAGAAACGAGCAAAGCCCCGCCGAAGCGAGGCTTTACGTCGTGTTGTGGCATCTGCAGTCAGGAGCTGGCAGTTGCCGTAAGTAGTGGAGGCGGCGGGAATTGCACCCGGACACCAAATCGCACAAACTGTTTTCTGGAAACGACTTGCGAAAACAACACCGGGATCCCGTCGGAAATGTGTCGGGAGGACGCGGCGCTCCGTGAGCTGGTCGCAACCTGGCACCGCCTGACGCCATCTGTCAGGCTCGCGATCATGGTACTGGCCCGGACGGGGGAAGTCTCAGGACGGGGGTTGGAGGCACAAAGAATTGAACATGCATCGTGATAATTAGCCCGCAGCCCTGCCTGCCGCCCGTCCCAACTCGACGATCCGCCCGTTCCTCCGGTCGACGACCAGGCAACCGGTCTCGGCTTGCAGACGGGCGGCGAAGGCCTCCCCCCTCTCGCCATCCTCGCGGCCGTGCCAGGGGGCGACGAAGTAGCCGTCCTGCTCCTCGATCTTGAGGCCGGGGAAGCCGACAAGCACGCGGGCGACTGCCGCCGGGTCCAGTGGCTTTACGGCAATCGCCTTCCGCTCGCGGAGCGCCGCCGGGTCGAGGTGGCCGATCGTCAGGTCGTGGATCATCGCGTTCGTCCCTCCTTCGGCCGCGTGGCCCGCAGGATACGTCGGGCGCCTTCCCGGATCGGCAGCTCCGTGTCCGGGGCGTGCCTCAGCGCCTCGACGTGGCTGCCGCCTCGGCGGGCCTCCTCGTGCTCGTGGGCGATGGCGGCGTCGAGGTCGTCCACCACGCGCACGGCGAGGATCAGGTC
>CALCHX010000221.1 GCA_937906875.1 uncultured Gemmatimonadota bacterium
ACCTGCTGCCCATCGCGCAACACCGTATAGTCGTCGGCCAGCTGCATCACCTCGTCCAGGTGGTGGCTGATATATATGACGGCTATCCCGTTGTCGCGGATCGCTCTGGTGATCTCGAACAACCGCCCTATCTCGGAACGATGCAGGCTGGCGCTCGGTTCGTCCATGATGATGCACGCAGCGTTGAAGTCCACGGCGCGGGCGATCTCCAGCATCTGCGTCTGCGCCACGGTCAGCGTCGAGGCGGGCGCGTCCAAGTCGAGATCCACGCCGAGCCGGTCCAGCCGCGCCTTCGCCTCTGCGGCAATGGACTTCCGGGTCACCAGGCCGAGGCCGTTGCGCTGGGGCGCGTGCAGGACGAGGTTTTCGGCCACCGTCCGAGTCGGCGCGACCTGGCGTTCCTGGTGCACCACTCGGATACCGTGCTCATGCGCGGTTCGAGGATTGAGGGTGACCGGCGCGCCGCGCAGCAGCACCGAACCGCTGTCCGGCTGCAGCGCACCCGAGGCGATTTTGATGAGAGTGGACTTCCCGGCGCCGTTCTCGCCCACGAGTGCGTGCACGCGTCCGGGCTGGATGCTGATGCAGACGTCCTTCAGCGCGCGGGTACCCGGAAACGACTTGTCGATGTGACGCATTTCCAGGGTGGGATCCACGGGCCTCTGCCTATTCGCTGAGAGAATACGTTAATCAGAGATGAGACACACTGTGGTTGACCGGGGCGGTGTTGTCAAGAGCGAAATCGTCAAGTCCGTGGCGAAGGGACGCAGGGCGGGCAGCATGCCGGCCCCCGTGCTGCGCGCCCACGCAGCGCCGACCAGATCAGCAGCAACAGCACCGCGCCCAGCACCGGCGCTAGTCGCTTCAGCGCCGCGCCCTGCGCGAATCTCAGCACGTCCAGCGCGTCGTCGTGGCCGGCCGTCTGCACTCGGGCCGCGGTGGTCCCGCCTGCCGGCTGCTGCGCCTGCGTCCGGCCCGTGGCCTGCGGCTTGTCGGCCGACGCGGCAGATGCGGCCGGCCCAGCTTCCGGCGCAGAGAGCATCGCCGAGAGATTGCTGGCGAACTGGGCGGTGATGCGGTTGCCGACCTCGGACATGATCCCGCGGCCGAACTGCGCCGGCCGACCGGTGATCTCGAGGTCTGTGGTGATGATGCACTCCGTGGACCCGCCATCGATCTCGTGCAACTGGGCGGTGATCGTGGCGCCCGCGCTGCCGCCACCCTTCCGGTCGCTACCCTGCGCGGTCAACACCGCCCGATGGGCCGACTCGTCCTTCTCCAGGAAGGTGGCGGTGCCGGCGTAGTGGAGCAGCACGGGCCCGAACTTGATCCGCACGGACCCTTCGATGGAGTCGCCGGACACGGAGGTGACGGCCGCGCCGGGAAAGCAGGGCACGACCCGCTCGACGTCGAGCATCACCTCCCAGGCCCGAGCAATCGTGACGGGGATGGTGAACCTGTTCTCCAGCTGCATCGCAGACTCCTTGTCGGTGGCCGTTCGTCGGGCCCCTGAGGGGCCGCTGGGCGGCTCGCGGATCGCTCGGGAAAGTCATTGACTTTGCGTCGGGCTCGACGCTACTCTCGTCAGCGAATAGAATATCCACCCAGCGAATATTCCGTCAAGAACTTCGGGAGGACTTTCCTATGGCCGGCAATTTCCGAGTCTCGATCGATACCGGTGGAACGTTCACCGACGTCCTGGCTGTGGACGAATCGAGCGGGTCCGTCTTTGTGGTCAAGACGCCGAGTGACCGCGAGGATCCGAGTCGGGCGCTGCTCACCGGGATCGACAAGATCCTCACCAGCGCCGGCAAGAGCTACTCCGATATCGAGACCGTCATTCACGGCACGACGACGGCGACCAATGCCGTGCTGGAGCACGAGTTCTCCGGCATCGGGTTGCTGGTGACGGAGGGATTCCGGCACATCCTGGAGATCGCGCGGCAGTCCGTGCCGGACGGCTACGGCAACTCGTTCTTCTGGGTCAAACCGCCGCGGCTGGTGCCGCTGCACCTTGTGCGCGAGGTGTCGGAGCGCATCCTGTTCGACGGTACGGTGTACCGCGAGCTTGAAACGGACAGCGTCATCCGCGACGTCGCGGAGCTGGTCGAGATGGGCGTCAACCGGGTGGGTGTCTGCCTGCTGCACTCGTACGCCAACCCGGAGCACGAACGGCGGATCGGCGCCGCGCTCGCCAGTCGCTTCCCGGACCTGTTCGTGTCCCTATCCAGCGTCGTTCTTCCGGAATACCGCGAATACGAGCGGGCGATGACCACGCTGGTGGACGCGATGGTCAAGCCCTACTGCCGCGACTATCTGATGCGGGCACGCAAGCAGATCGACGAGCGCACCGACAGGATGCCGTTCCTGATCATGCAGTCCAACGGTGGCGTCGTCACGGCCGAGGCGGCATCGGACAAGCCCGTCACGATGCTGCTGTCCGGCCCTGCCGGCGGGGTGCTCGGCGCGATCGAGGCGGCCAAAGCCGCAGGGTTCAAGGACCTGATTACCCTGGACGTCGGCGGCACGTCCACCGACGTCGCGCTCGTGGACAACCTCTCCATTCGGCTCACCAGCGAGACGGTGATCGAGAACTATCCCGTCAAAGTTCCCATGATCGACCTGGCCACCGTCGGCACCGGTGGTGGCTCACTGGCCTGGGTGGGGCCGAACAACACCCTGAAGGTGGGGCCGAAGAGTGCCGGCGCGGTGCCCGGTCCCATCTGCTACGGCCGCGGCGGGACGGAACCGACGGTCACCGATGCCGCAGTGGTGCTCGGCCGCTTCCCGAGTTCCCTGGTCGGCGGCGACCTGCACTTGGACATCGACGCGGCCCGCGCCGCCCTCGAGGAGTTCGGCCGCGGATTCGGCCTCAGCGTGGAGGATGCCGCTGCCGGCATCCTCGAGGTCGCCACGGCCGGGCAGGTCACCGGCATCCGGCAGGTCTCCACGCTCAAAGGCCGCGACCCCGGCGGATATTGCCTGGTGGCGTTCGGCGGGGCCGGACCGCTGCTGGCCACCTCGGTCGCGGAATTCCTCAACATCGGCGCGGTGCTGGTCCCGCCGAACCCCGGCAACCTCTCGGCGCTCGGACTGCAGGTGACGGACGTCAAGCGCGACTACGTCCGCACGCACGTGCGCCTGGTGCTCGGTGACTCCGACGACGTCGAGGCCGTCTGGGCCGACCTGGAACGGCAGGGCACCGCCGACCTGCTCGGAGAGGGCGTCGCCGCCGATCGGATAGACCTGGTGCGCGGAGCCGACTTGCGATACGAGGGCGAGGGGTACGAGGTCAGCGTCATGCTCGACGGCGACGCGCTCAGCGTCACACTCGACGGCGCCGGCGGCCGTGACTTGACCGCCGCCGTCGCCGAGTTCCACGCCGAACACGAACGGCTCTACGGCTTCTCGTACCCGGGGCGGCAGAACGTGGAGTTGGTGAACCTGCGGGTGCAGGCGATCGGGCACACGCGGCGGTCCAGCGCCCTACCGCTGCTGCCGCCCGATCGGGCACCATCGCCGGGCGCCTCGACCCGCAAGGTTTACTGGCGCACGCACGGCTGGCTGGACTGCGACATCTTCGACCGCGCGACCCTGGCCGCGCGCCAGCACCTGGACGGCCCGTGCGTGGTCGAAGAGTACGGCGCGACCGTCGTCGTGCCGCCCGGCTGGGCCGGAACCGTCGACCTGTACGGAAACCTGATTCTCGCTAGGAGTGATTCGAAATGAGCAGCCTCGGTCCGATCGAACTCGAAGTCATCACCGGCACGATCCGCTCCGCGGAGGTGGAGATCGAGGCCGCCGTGGAGCGCGCCGCACGGTCGCCGATGATCCGCGACCAGCACGACTACCGGGTCGGCCTGTACGACGCCAAAGGGCGCAAGCTCACCGGCCGCTCCTACGGTTCGCTGATCGAGCCGATCTTCGAGTTCTACGGTGACGACATCCACCCCGGGGACGTGTTCTTCTGGAACGACCCGTACAACAGCGCCGGTTCCTGCGGCCACATCCCGGACCTGTGCACCACGGTCCCGATCTTCACCGGCGAACGGCTACTGGGGTTCGCCCAGGTCTTCGGACACCACGACGACATCGGTGGCTCGGTGCCGGGCAGCCTGCCGGTCCAGGTCCGCGACCAGTGGGGCGAGGGCCTGGTGGTCCCGCCGATCAAGCTGTACAGCAAAGGGGTCGCCAACGACACGGCGTTCCGCATCCTGGAGCGCAATTCGCGGCTGGCCGAGCACTTGCGCGGCGACATCGACTCGGAGATCGGGGCGTGCCGACTCGGCTCCCGCCGCCTGTCCGAGCTGGCGGAGCGTTACGGGGTGGACGCGCTCGAGGGCGCGTTCGACGCGATCATCGCGCACTGTTCCGCCACGATCCGGCAGGAGCTGCTGCCGAAGATCGCCGACGGCGTCTATACGTTCGAGGATTACGTCGAGTCCGACGGGTTCACCCGCAAGCTGTACGCGATGCGGATCACGATGACGAAGACCGCCGATCGCATCCTGCTGGATTTCACCGGCACCGACGCCGAGGCGGAGGGACCGATCAACTGGGCCATCGACTACTGCGACGGCAAGTTCGTGCGCAAGTGGATGGGACCGGTGCTGCGCTGCCTGGCCGACTCGCCGGAGCGGGCGGCCGAGATCGACATCAATGAAGGCATTCTCGATGTGCTGGACGTCAAGTTCCCGGAGAAGGGGACGTTGGTGACGCCGCACTACGGTCGGCCCACCGGCCTGCGGTTCTTCATCCTGATCCGGGCGCTCGGCATCTTCGCCGGCGTGCTCGCAAAGGCGACCGGCGGCAAGATGCCCGCCGATCACGAGACGATCCGGATCTGGGGACTGCACAGCCGCAACGCCGACGGGAAGCTCAGCCTGTTCCGTGAGGTGCTCGGCGGCGGCGGGCCTGGGCGGCCGTGGGCCGACGGCAGCGATGTGGTGCACATCGTGCCGAACTCGCGCAACCTGCCGGCCGAATTCTCTGAGCAGCGGTACCCGATCATGGTCGAGCGGCTGGCGCTGCGCGAGGACTCCGGCGGCCCCGGCAAACGCCGCGGCGGGCTCGGCTACGACAAGCGGATCCGCTCGCTGCAGGACTGCCTGCTGCTGTCGAACGCGGACCGGTCGGACCTGTCGCCGTACGGCGTCAACGGCGGGAAAGCCGGTGAACCGTACGGCATCTCGGTAGTCCGCGGCGACGACGTCGAGCACCTGCCCGGTATGGTCGACAACGTGCCAGTCGCCGCGAACGACCAGGTGCTGCTGTGGACGTCGGGCGGCGGCGGCTGGGGCGATCCGCTGGACAGAGAACCCGACGCGGTCTGCTACGACGTGCTGTGCGGGCTGGTGTCGGTGGACGCGGCCCTGACCGACTACGGCGTGGTGATCGACACGGCCACGAGTCCCATCTCGGTCGACGACATGTCGACCAAGCAGCTCCGCGAGCACATGCGCGAGTCCCGGGCCGACCTGCCGATGTTCGACCGTGGTCAGTACTTCCGCGACGTCAAGGAGCAGGGAGGCTTAGTCTGGCCGCAAGGCTGGAGCGACCCGGACGAGTGGTTGGCCAACGCCAAAGCGTGACTTTGTACGGATTGTCCGGGACTCGCTTCGGTGTCAGAGTATTCTGATCTGTCAGGGGACACGGGTTCGGCAGTCGGAAAGAGGCGTGTCCACAGAAGGTGGCCCAGGTGAGTGCGGAGAACGATCCAGCTGCGATCGAGACGGCGTTGTCCCGTCGCACCGCGATGCGAAGCCAGCCCAAATTGCAGGGCGTTGCCCGCGCCATGCGGGTGCTCGAGCTGATCGCGGACCGTCCCATGACGGCCAGCGAGGCCGCCGAGGCGCTCGACCTGCCGTGGGCGACCTGCTATCGCACGCTCGTTCAACTTGAGAAAGACCAGTACCTGGAGCGGGCGGCCGGCGGAGAGTATCGGGTGGGGCGTCATACCTGGTTGATCGGCTCCACGTACCTGGTCGGGCATCCGCTGCTGGACCTGGCGATGCCGCTGCTACAAAGCGCATCGACGGAACTGCCCTCGGCGGTGTTCCAGCTTGTCGAACGGAGCGGCGACATCGCGCTGGTGCTGTATTCGCACGAGCCCGTCGCCGGGGAGCCGATCACCCGGGCGACGTTCGGCCATCACATCCCGTTGCACGCCGGGTCGAAGGGCTGGGTTCTCCTCGCGTACGAGTCCGACGAGGTCGTCAACAGCTATTTGGAAGCGCCCCTGCTGGCGCTCACCCCGACCACCATTACCGATCCGGCGGATCTTCGCGCGGAGCTGCGGCGCACGCGGGAGCAGGGGTACGCGCTGACGATGGCGGACGTGCAGACGTTCACCGGGTCGGTCGCCGCACCCGTATTCGATGCCTCGGGTGCGGTGGTGGCCGCGGTGTGCGCGATCCTGCTGCGCAGCCGGCTGAGCAACCTGGTGACCCGGCAGAGCGCGATCGACACCGTGCTCGG
>CALCHX010000222.1 GCA_937906875.1 uncultured Gemmatimonadota bacterium
TGGCTTCGATCCGGCTGGGCTGGTACCGCGACCGGGTGAATGCTCCGACCGGAACTTTGACGGTCGTTGCGACGACCTGATGGGGGGGCCGGACGGTTGTGCCGACCGCAACGGCGATGGCCGCTGTGACGACGCGCGCTACGATCCGGCAATGGATTACTGCGCGCCTGGCGTTCGCTGTGATCCATACACCATCCGCCGCGCGCGTGAGACGGCTGCCGGGGTGGGTTCAGGTTACGGCTCGACGGCCCGCCCGGACCAGCGGCTGGACGGCGCCGCGGGCTACTCGGGTGCGTTCTGCTTCGATCGGGACCGCGACGGCCGCTGCGACGAGCCATGGATGAGCGCCGACCGGATTCCGCAGACCCTGCCGGAGATGGCCAGCGCCGTCGCCCTTCGCCGTGGTGTGCCGTCGTACGACGTGGAACGCTGGCTCCAGCGCTCCGATGCCCAGGCCCGGATCACCGACCGGGATGGCGACGGCATCCCGGAACGGGTGACCTGGATAGACCCTTCCGGGCGCATCGTCCAGATCTGGACGGACCGTAACGGCGACGGCATTGCCGATCGTGTCGAGCTGTTCCGCGACGGCTTGCCGGTACAGGTCATCTCCCGCTGAGAGGCCCATTCACGATCATTGCCCGCTGCTGGACGGCCAGTTGGTCAGTAGTTTGCCTGCTTCAGCCGGCGACTGACCGTCATCTCGCCCTGCCGTCTCCTGAATCCCGCACCCAGCAGCGATGACCCGCGCCACCACTGACCGTTCCCTGCCGCTCGATCGCGAAGCATTCGTGGCGGCCACGCCGCCCACCGGCCGCGTCATCGTGATCGCCCCCACCAGGGCGGCCTGTGAGACGATCGAACTGGCAATGGCCCTGCATCTCGAGACGTATCTCGAAGTGCATCACGGAGCGCGGGTGCGCGAGCTGGCTGCCTCGGGTCGCGGATTCGGCATCATCGCCGGCACGGGCACGGGCAAGACGCTCGCCATCCGTCCCATAGCCGAGACCATCCTGGGAACGGACAGGCTCCGTGTCGGGGTGGTGAACCGGGAGCGCGAGGCGACTCCGGAGACGCCCACATGGAACCTCATCATTGTCACTACGGGCATAGCCCGCCGATGGTTCCAGGACGGCGACATCCTGCCCCAGGACACGCTGGTCGTCGACGAGATCCACCAGACGTCGGCCGAGCTGGAGCTCTGCCTGGCCCTCGGCAAGCGAGTCGGCTGTCGCTTCGTGTGGCTCTCGGCCACTGTCGACCCCACCTTCTACGCCACCTACCTGGATTCCGGTGACGTGCTCGAGGTCTCGTCGTTCGACCCGACGAAGGCAGCAAAGGTGAAGGTGGTGAACGAGGCGCCGTTGCAGTTCCTTGGCGACCGCACGTTGCAGCGCTTCCACAGCGAGAAGCGAGGAGTGGTGATGTTCCTGCCCACTCGGGCCGGCGTGGAGGATGCGGCGGAGACGGTGAGTGAGCGCGCGCCACGCATCCGCAGCGCCTACTATCACGGCGGGGAGCCGATACGCATCCTGCGACCATTCCTCGAGGGCGGGGAGCAGAAGCCGTACTTCCTGGCGATGACCGCCGCCGGCCAGAGCGCACTCAACGTGCGTGGGCTGGACACGGTGATCATAGACGACGTGCGCTTCACCAACGTCATAGAGCGGGGCCGCAACGTACTCACCAAGCTGCACCTCGGCGCCAACGAGATCCTGCAGATGGCCGGCCGCGTTCACGGTCGGGTGGAGGGCGGTCGGGTATTCATACTCAGTGATCGCGACATCGACTTCGCCACGCTGCGACCGACGCCGCCGGAGTTCCAACTGGCTGGCGATTCCGAGCGTGTCGCGCTCACCTGCGCCGATCTCGGTGTGCGTGCCGACGAGTTGGAGTTGCCAGTGCCGCTGGACGCGGTAGCCTATCGGCGCTCGCTGGCCAGGCTGGAGAAGCGCGGGATCGTGGAGCATGGCCGCCTGACGGCCTACGGTCGGGCGGTCGAGGCGTTGCCGGTGGATCGCGCCTGGGCGGAGCTGATCGTGAACGGTGAGGACGAACTACTGCCCTACCTTGCCGTCATGAGTTCGATCGACAGCCTCCACAGGATGACACGCGACGAGCGCGACCTGGACGGCGTGCTGGTGCCGGGGAGCGACCATCTGACCGCCTACAACCTGTACGCCGAGGGTTATGGCGAGTGCGGATACATCGGTGAGGTCTATGGCCTGGAGCGGCACCTTTTCAGAACGGAGGAAGTGGAGCAGTGGGCCGAACGTCGTGGCGTGCTGGTGAAGGCTGTCGAGGATGCAGCGCTGGCCATGGCGAGTGTCTATCGCGGTGTCGGGGTGCGGCTGCCCACCCGCATGCCGCGCGTCAGCAATGCGATCCACAAGCGATTTGCCCAGTTGCTCGCGGAGTTCATGCCTTTCGATCTCGTGATCGACGAGGAGACGGCATGGGGTGAGTCGGCCCGCGTCTCCAAGACGAGCGTGGCCGGAAGCTGGGGCGCCATCGCTGGCTATCTGCGCTTCTTCGCCGATCGGATGGGGATACCGCGGGCGAGCATAGAGGGCACGCAGATACCGCTGGATCTCATCCGCCTCAATGCGCAACGCGGCGAGACCACGGTGAGCTACGACGCGCATCGCAAGCGCTCGCCGCTGCTGCTGACAACTCGCCTGGAATACCATGGATTCGAACTGGATCGCGAGGTGTCGGGAGTGGAGGAGCCGTGGCCGGAGGAGTTCCGCTCCGAGCTACGTCACGCGCTGGCGACCGCACTTGCTCGCGGGGAGGCCCGACACGTCGCGGTCCACCGGAACAGGCCGGTGGTGGAGGAGATTCGCGAGGTGTGGCGGCGATCTGGCGGCACCACGCCCAGGCTCGGTGAGCGCGAACTGATAGCCTGGTATGAGGAGCGCCTGGCCGATGTGACGTCGTTGCAGGAATTCCGCGCCGTTCGCCTTGCGCTACCGCGCGAGTCATTCGTCTCCGACGCTGAAGTCGAGCGATATGCCGACCTGCCCGACGCGGTGGAGATACGTGGGCACGAGGTACCCATCGCCTACGAGGTGGAAGAGACCGAGGATGGCCCGCGGGGGGTGGCTCGCCTGCGTCTGCAGGAGAAGGCGGCGCGCACGCTGACCGCGGAGGAGTTGCCAGAACTGGATCGTCCGGTGCGCCTGATGGTGCTGCGCGGAAAGCGCGGCTCGGTACGCGCGGACACATTGGGTGAATTGCAGGAACTGCTGGACCGACCCTGGTCGCCGGAAGAACTGGATGGTGACCGTTCGGCGCGCGGACGCGGCAGCCGCGAAGGTGGCAGTCGCGAACGTGGCAGTGGAGGCAGGCGTGGCTCGCGGGCAAGGCTCAACGACGGGGCACGAGGGGGCCGCACCGGCGACGCGTCGCGCGGGGGAGAGCGCGAGGATGGGGGCGACGCGAGGAAGCGTGATGGCGCGCGTCGTGGTGGAGCGCCAATGCCTCGCAGCAAGCGTGGTCGAGGACGTGGCCGCTGATGCGGTGACGGACGAGGGAAGGCCGAGCGTCGGGCTGTTCAGTCAGGGTCGCTGCTGCTGACAGGTTCGCGCCGCGCGCCTGCGGTGCGGGCGCGATGGCGGGCGGCCTTCGCGCGATTGCCGCAGCCACTCATGTCACACCAGCGCCGTGCGCCATTGCGCGTGGCATCGTGGAATACGCGGGAACAATCTGAACCAGCGCAGCGCCTGACGCGCGGGAGTTCGTCCAGAACCAGGGTGTCGGCTGCCGACTCGACGATGGGGATGAGGAGTCCGGTGAAGGCATCGCCGACAGGCACGAAGGTACGTGCGATGCTGCCGTCGCGACGAATCTCCAGGCGTCTCGTGCCCGCGCTCCGCCCGAGGATACGATTCAGCTCGGCGACAGCATCGGAGCGAGCGCGCTCGGCGCGGAATCCGCGCTCCGCCAACTGGCGAAGTATGGCGCGCGTCCGACGCGCTTCCACCAGTGCGGCAGTGGCTCCCGCAGGTTGCTCGAGGGCACGACGACGCATGGTCATCGCGCGCTCGCTGTCCAGCGCACCGGCAGCCTCGAGCCACCGCAGGTAGCTGTCGAAGCTCAGCAGTGCGTCCGTGCGTACCTTGCCACGAGTGGCGTCGGTATTCACGAAGTCCAGCCAGAGCCGTTCGCCGATGAAGGCGAAGGGCGGGCGAGCGATGGGGAGTGGGGATGCAGACATTGGGAGCAGCTAGCATAGGGCGCGGAGCAGGTCGGCGGAAGAGGGGCGCCACGCGCGCCGGCAAGGGGCGGTGGCAGGGGCGGTGGCCGCATGCTCGCCTCTGCCGCTGGCCGTCGGGACCGGGTGCCGGTGGGGATCCCCCCACTCAAGCGATACGACCGGCCGCGAGATTGGACGTCACCACTCCAACGCTCCCATCATCGTCATCGTGCCGTTTGCCGCCGCCGGTCGCCCTGAATCTTCGCGTGGCGGTTCCGGCCGCAACGCACCGGCCACATCTTGCGTTCCTCAAGGGCCAGTAGCGCCGCTCGTGCATTTCCGTGTTATCCAGCCGATCATTACCGTGACCAACGCATCGCCATCCCTGTCCGCGCCGTCGGCGCCCCTGCATGACTTCCCCTTTCGTGTCTCCGAGCGTGTGCGCTGGGAAGACGTCGATCTCGCCGGCATAGTCCGCTACAGCGCCTACACGCGCATGCTCGACGTCGCCGAGCAGGAGCTATGGCGCGCCGCGGGAACGTCCGCGCTGGATGTGGTTGAGCGCTACGGCCTCTGGCTGCCGCGGCGCGCATTGCAGATCGAGTACCACGCGCCGGCTCGCTTCGACGACCTGCTCGAGCTTCGCGCCGGTATCTTCGCCATCGGCAAGAGCTCGCTGACGCTGCTCGTCGACGCGTGGAGCGCCGACGGCCGGACACACCACGTGACGATCCGCGTCGTGCTGGTCGCGGTCCAGGCAGAGCACATGACGCCCCAGCCGATCCCCGAGGAGATCCGGGCGCTCATCGAGCCGTTCCGGATCGGGCGTTGAATCTGTAGATAGCCGGTCCTGTCAGGAGTCAGGCGGACAGGAATTGCCCCCCAGCGCACCAGACGAACATGGCGCGCTCTGTCGGCGGCGCGCCACATTCATCCTCGTTGCCCGGTGCCCCGGCCGTCAGCCTTCAGGTGGAATGCCTGTCGTGCGCCTGACCTCTGTCGGGGGCACGGCTCGCGGCGTCTCGGCCGACATCCTCGGTCCTCCGGCCACCACGGCTGGCTGCGTTTCAGGCGTCGCCTTCGGCCCACCAGCGGCGACAGCCCGTGAACCGCCGTTCCCACCGGTTGACGCGGCGTCCACGCCGTCGTCGGTGAGCGATCCCATGAACCCGGGCAACTCCACACCCGCAATATCCTTCAGAACATGCATCATGGGCGGCAGCGTCTTGCCCAGGTTCTGGAGAAAGCCCGCTGCCGCACCGGTACCCGCGCCCGAACCGCCGTCCCACACCACCACCTTGTCGAACTTGATGTTCGAGATGGCCGTCGCGGCGGTCTCGGCCAGCTTGTCCAGGTGCTCCAGCATGAGCATCTGATAAGCCTGCTCGGCACCGCCGCAGGCTTCCACCACGAGCTTCAACCCCTCGCCCTTCTTGGCCAGTATCTCGTACTGGCCGCGGGCCTCGGCTTCCAGCTTGAGGTATATCGTCGTCGCCTCCGCCTGCGCCGCCAGCGTGCGACGCTCGGCATCGGCCTGGGCGTCCACGATCATCTTCGCCTTCTCGGCCTTGGCCGGTGCCTCCAGGGAGGCGCGGCGCTCGGCCTCCACTCGCTCGGCGTCGGCCAGCGCGGCGCGCGTGAGGGCGCGGTTCTCTGCCTCCTTCACTGCCGCCTGCGCTTCCCGCTTCTTCGTCTCGGCGAGCTGGAAAGCTTCTGCCTCGCGCAATTGGAGTTGCGCCCGGGTGGCTACTATGTGTGCCTGCGAACTGGCCTCGCCGGCGATCGCCTTGGCCTCCGCCTCGGCCATCGACACGCGCTTGCGTTGCTCGGCGTCCTTCACCTGCGTCTCGCGCTCGAATATCGCCGTCTGCTCTCCGACCTGCTGCTCCTTGTCCAGCTCGGCCAGTCGCACGGCCTTCTCGCGCAACGCTTCCTGGATTCCGATGTCCCGCTGCTTCGTGTTGTCGGCCACCTTCACGTAACGCTCGCGCTCCGCCTCGGCGACGCGGATCTCGCCCAGCTTCTCCTGCTCGGCCACGTCGCCGCGAGCCTGCTGGACAGCGGTGCTCGCCGCCTTCCGGCCGATCGCCTCGATGTAGCCGCTCTCGTCGGTGATGTCGGTGATGTTCACGTTGATCAGCACCAGGCCGATCTTCTCCAGCTCCGGCTCCAGCGACTTCTGGATGTTCTGCAGGAAGGCGTCGCGATCACGGTTGATGTCCTCGATGCGCATCGAGGCGATCACCTGACGGAGCTGGCCGAAGATGATGTCCTGGGCCTGCCGCTTGATCTGGTTCTGATCCAGGGTGAGAAGACGGACCGCGGCGTTCTGGCGTACCATGGAGTCCGTGCCCACGGCAACCGTGAAGACGCTCGGCACGCTGACCCGGATGTTCTCGAAGCTCAGCGCATCCTTGAGCGGGATGTCGATCTGGATCGGCTCGAGGGTGAGGTAGTCCCACTCCTGGATCACCGGCCAGACGAAGGCGCCGCCGCCGGAGATGCAGCGCGCCGTGTTGCCCCCGCTCACACGCCCGCTGATGACCAGCAGCTTGTTGCTCGGGCAGCGCTTGTAGCGCTTGACGAAGAGGAGGAAGAGGCTGGCTAGCAGTACGAGAACCGCGGCCGCCCCGATGAGCGGCCAGGTGGCGGCATCGAGGATCGTGGCCAGCGGGTCAGCGGAAGTGTCGAGCTGGGCCGCCAGGACGGCCAGGACGGGGACCACTACCATCTCATGCTCCAGGTTCGGGAGTACGTACGACTTCGAGGGTGTCGTCGTCGGTCAGACCGACGACGGTGACGTTGGTGCCGGTGGGAATGTCTCCGTCAAGGCTGACGGCCTTCAATTCGAGAAGTCGATCCTGCAGAGTCAGGATGACCTTGCCCGCTCCACCGTCGGGCAGACCCACATGAACCACTGCCGGAAGCCCGATCGCTGCTTCCATCCGGATCACGCCATCGCTCTCCAGCCGCCCCAACTGTCGCATCACGACGGCAACGGCGAACGCGACAGCGGTTCCCGCTGCGACGCCGACGAGTGACGCGATCACGTTACCGGTACCGGCGGCAAGCATGGCCATGCCGCCAATACCGAAGAAGGTGAGGGCCGCCGCAACGCCGCGCACGGTGAGCAGTTGTAGCCCATCATCCACGATTCCGTCGTGCGCGCCCAGGTCATGCGCGACGCTCATGTCATGACCGCCGCCCAGGCCGACGAGGCCGAGCAGTAGTTGCAACAGGAGCACCGCACCGCCGAACGCGGCCGCGACGAGGAAGATGGTGGACAAATTCGGGAGACCGCGGACGGAGGATCGAAGCAGCTGCGGGAAGGCGGGCGTCAGGTGATGGCGAGGCCGTGCAGGACCGGGCGGGCGGCAGCGTGGCTCCGCCGCCGGAGGTGGTCACTCCGGGATGGCTGGTTCCTCGCGCCGCCCGCACTCAGTTGAACGTACGGGCGGCGCTGGCTCATGGTCGCGAAGGGTAAGATGTACAGGCGCGGGCGCATCACGTCCAGAGGCGCTACTGAGCTTCAGGCACGGGCGACGCCGCCACTCTCCGGGCTGTCTGCAGCGATTGCCTTCTCAGCGCCGTCCCGGGCGGCCAGTAGACGCTCCACCTCGATGCCCAGTAACTGCGCTCCGTGGATGGCCGTCGTCAGGCGGCCGACGTCTCCGACCCCGCCTTGCAGGCGCAGCAGGTCGAGGCGAATCGTCTCCAGAGCAGCCACAGTCTGGGCCAGCCGCTGCTGGGCGAGATCACGGGCGCCGCGCAGGTCGTCGCTCACCGAGTCGCGCTGGGTCATGACATCGTCGGCCACGGTGGCGCTGGCGAGCTGCCGGGAGTCGCCATCGTTCGGGGTGGCGCTGGAGAGCAGGATGTCCAGCTCGTCCAGCCGACGTCGCACGGTGCGAGCATGCTGCTCCAACTGGGTGACCACGTTCGGGAGTTCGTGGAGCTGAGCGCGCAACTGCCTGGGAAGGGCGGCAAAGAGCTGGTCGACGGCCAGCCCGATGGCGACCTCCGTATGGCGCTGGACGAGTTCCTCCGGCGCGCCGCGACCCTCGCTGCTCCCTTCCAGCAGACGTGCCAGCCAACGGCCTGGACGGCTCTCCCAGAATTTCAGCCGCAGTTCGGTGGCGCGGCCCGGGCGCAGGCCGCGCGCGGGAAAGGTCACGCCGAGCACGCTGCCTACGACGGTGAGGAGCGGCGGGACGCCGAGCACCCAGTTGGGGAACGGCAGGGAATGGCGCATGGAGAGAAAGAGCGGACCGACGCTGAACAACGCCAGAAACGCTGTCCAGGAGCCATATACGGAGAAGCGCAGCAGACGGTCGAGCCACGGCGGGACAGTGGGAACATCGAGCACCGACTCCTCTCGCTGCTGCTCAGAGTGTAGCCGGAGGGCCTGCAGCAGGTCGCCGCGCGTGTAGCCCAGCCGCAGGACGCGCCAGGAGTGACGCAGATGGTAGCCGGCGAGAGGGAGAAGGGGGAGAAGAGACGCCAGGAGAAACCTGCTGACCACCCCGCTCCGCGTCACCTCCGGCTGGTAGATGGACTGCAACGTCATCGCGTAAGCGCCGAGCAGAGACACCGAACTCCACACCAGGTATGCCGGAGTGAGCGGGACCCGTTTCTGTAGCCAGACCCGAAGTGGCGCCGGTAGCACCCGACGTCCCTGGGTCGATGCGGCGAGTGCGTCGGCGAGCGCCTCGCCGCTGGCGGGTCGGGCCGCCGGCGACTTGGCCATGCACCGTTCGATCGCCTGTGCCAGGCGGGGCGGAATGGCCCGGCCAGCGCCGGCTACGAGCAGCGGAGGCGCCTGCTCGCTGAGCTGCTTGACGAGCACCGCCGGCACCGTCGCCGCGTCGAACGGCAGACGGCCGGTGAGCATCAGGTAGCCCACTATGCCCAGGCTGTAGAGGTCGCTTCGCCCGTCCAGCGGCTCACCGGAGGCCTGCTCGGGGCTCATGAAGTGAGCCGTCCCCATTATGGCCTGCTCGTCGGTCAGCGAAGTCGTCTCCTGGACGCGGGCGATGCCGAAGTCGGTCAGCAGGGCCCGCCCGCTGGACCGTTCCAGGAGGATGTTGTCCGGCTTCACGTCCCTGTGGACGACTCCCTGCGCGTGCGCGTAGGCAAGCGCCCACGCCGCCTCGCGGAGTATGCGGGCGGCCTCGGCAGGGGGAAACGGACCCCGGCCGCGGAGGCGCTGGACCACCGTCTCGCCGTCCACGTAGGCCATCGCGAAATAGACGCAGTCGCCAGCCTCGCCCACCCGGAAGATGGGCACGATGTTGGGATGCGACAGCCGGGCCGCTGTGCGCGCCTCGCGCAGGAAGCGTTCACGCAACTCCGGGCGACTGGCATACACCGGTGGCAGCACCTTGATCGCCACCAGGCGCTCCAGGCTCACCTCGCGGGCCAGGTAGACGATTCCCATCCCTCCGCGGCCCAGCTCACGCTCCAGGGAGTACTGACCGGCGAGTGCCAGTTGCAGGGCCAGGAAGTCGGCGTCGAGGGCCATGTTCAGTGTCTGGGTGCGAGGACGACAGCGCGGGCCGGTAAGTCTGTTATCTTACAGATACTATGGCTTCTACCGAAAATGGCATCACCTACTTCCGGAAGGGGCTCGGCCTGAAGGCTGAGGTCCAGGAGACGTTGGCGTCGGATTACAGCGGCCACCTGGTGGATCTGCTGCGAGCCCGCGATTTCACTCTCACCGCTGATGACGTCACCGTACGTCTGGCCCGTGAGTTCGGTTTCTGCTACGGCGTTGAACGGGCGGTCGACTACGCCTACCAGACGCGGCGGAAATTCCCCGATCGGCGCGTCATCCTGGCTGGTGAGATCATCCACAACCCGCACGTCAACGCCAAGCTCAAGGAGATGGGGGTCATCTTCCTCGAGCCGGATAGCGCAGGTTTCGACTTCAGCATGGTTCAGCCCGACGACGTGGTGATCCTTCCCGCGTTCGGCGTCACCATCGAGGACTTCGAAGCGCTTCGCGCGCTTGGCTGTGTCGTCGTTGATACCACCTGCGGTTCGGTGCTCAATGTCTGGAAACGCGTGGAGAGCTATGCCCGCGACTCATTCACCGCGCTCATTCACGGCAAGTACTACCACGAGGAGACGCGCGCGACGGCGTCGCAGGTTGGCAAGTATCCCGGTGGACGCTACCTGGTCGTGCGGAACATGGAAGAGGCACGCTACGTCTGCGACTACATCGAAGGCCGGGGCGACCGCGAGGAATTCCTGAAGCGCTTCGCCCATGCCGCGAACCCTGGCTTCGATCCCGATGTGGATCTCAGCCGTGTGGGCGTCGCCAACCAGACGACGATGCTTGCCCGGGAATCGCTGGCCATCGGTGCCGAGGTCGGGAAGTCGATGGAGAAGGCGTACGGCGCCGAGCACCGCGCCGAGCACTTCCGCACGTTCGACACCATCTGCAGCGCGACCCAGGACCGCCAGGACGCCGTGCGCGAACTGCTGGATGAGCCGCTGGACGTGATGATCGTGATTGGCGGCTACAACTCGAGCAACACGATGTCGCTGGCCGCGCTCTGCGCCGAGCGCGTGACGACGTACCACATCGAGGACGCACATTGCCTGGACGTCGCCACCGGCGGCATCCGTCACCTGCCAATTGGCGGCAAGGAGGAAGTGCAGGGGGACTCCTGGCTGATCGGCGAGGGCCCGGTGCGGGTGGGACTCACCGCCGGGGCGAGCACGCCCAACAACAAGATCGGCGATGCTGTGGCCCGGATCTTCGCCACGCGCGGCATCGAGGAGATCGAGTAGCAGGTCCGGATTCTCGATACCCGATCCCGTTCCACCGCACTCTCCCACGGGGCGGTGCACCGGGACCGGTGCCGTGTCCTCGCATCGAGCCCGGGCCATCAGTCGGTCCGAGCGCGCCTCCGGCTCAGCCAGTGGTGTCGATGGCGTTGAAGGGAAGATTCAGGACCGGGTAGTTGCGCCAGCCCTCGTGGTCGAAGTGCCACCACTCGGGCGGATAGACATGGAAACCCTCCCTGGTCATCGCTCGCATCAGGAGGTCGCGAAGGGCGCGCTGGCGTGCCGTTCCACCTGGCCAGTCCCAGCGTGCACGGGGAGAGAATTCGTCGTAGCCGCTGGGCATCGCGACTGGCTCGCCGCTGTCCAGGTCATAGAGGGTGAGGTCCACCGCAGCTCCACGGTTGTGTCGCGAGCCGTTCGCGGGGTCGGCGACGAATGCGCGCTGGTGTTCGGGCGTGGCATCCCAGAACATCCGCGTCACGTACCACGGGCGGTAGGCATCGTGGACCAGTAGCCCCACGCCAAACCTGCGCAGGCGGTTGCTGACCCGTACCAGCGCCTCGGCGGCCGGTCGTTGGAGGAATGCCCGAGGCCCATCATAGAAGCGCGCCCCCATGAAGTTGTTGGTCGTCGCGTAGCGGATGTCCAGTCTTATCGACCGGTCCAGCGTGGTGAGTTCGACGAGGTCCGGTGCGCGAAGCGAATCGGGTTGGGCAGGCGGGTTGGCGGCGATCGCCTCGGCGCGCAGTTCCTCCACCGGGCGCTGGGGGACGATCCTGAAGCTTCCGCCGCTCTCCGGCTGGATGTGCAGCCGGACATATTCGCGTCCGCCCACGCGCAGGGCGATGACGTCACCGGTGCTTCGCGATGCCAGGTGCAGGCTGTCCTCGACATGGCCGGCCAGGCTGTAGCTGAACGGTGAATCACCGGCGAGGAGAGGGATGCGGGTGAAATCGGCGGTCAGCAGGAGGAGCCGGCCGTGTGTCTCGAGCAGGCCGAGGGTGTCGGCGCCGGACGCATAGAGCCCGACGGCATTGGCGACTTCGTCGGGCGGCGGCGCCGGCCAGGCGTCACTCACGCTCAGGGTATCGGCTGTTGCCGGAGGCAGCACGCCGTGGCTGACGGGTGACAGGCAGCCTGCGGAGGTCGCGGCCACGGCGACACCGGTAACGACAACCAGACGGTGGACGGACGGCAGGTAGCGGGCAGGCATCCGAGTGTGGCAGAATCAATGGACGGTGAAAGTCGTGACTTGCAAAGCTGGGGCTGTGCGCTCAGTGTGGGCAAGCGTGGCACCACACCGAACATCCACGGTAGAAGATCCAACGAATCGTGCGACCCCAGCGTGATCGACGCGCCCGCTACTCTCTGATCCTTCTTCATTGAAAATCCTCTCGCCATCCTCGCACCGCATCCCGGTTGCCATCGCCGGTTCGTTGGCTTTCCTGGCCGTCTCGATCTCTGCCTGCGCACCTTCTGCGGCCGCGAACCCTTCGCTCTCGCCGGCCGTGCCGAGTGCGCGACGCGCCATCGTCGTCAGCTTCGACGCGCTGAACGAGCAGCGCATGCTCCGGACGGTGGATGCGGATGCCGTCCCCACCTTTCGCGCCCTCTTCACGGATGGGGCCTGTGCCGACGGCGCGCGGCCGGCCTTTCCTAGCGTCACGTCACCCGGCCATGCCGCGCTGTGGACTGGTGCTTACGGAAATGTGAATGGGATAGCGGCCAACTCCCAACCCGTGCTACCGCAGCCGGAACACACGCTCCTAGAGAGCGTCTCCGGTTACAGTTCAGAGCCGTTGCGCGCCGAGCCGATCTGGCTCACAGCGGTCGCTAGCGGCCGGACGGCGTTCGGCCATCAGGTCACCCAGGCTCCGGGCGCACCTGGCTACCCTCCGGTCGGCGCAGCCGACGACCGACGGCTGGATTCCCTGCGCGCGGCAGGCCAGCGCCTGATCGTCCGGCCTGGCGTGCAGGTGGTGAACGGATACAACAGGCAGATCGAGCAGGATCGTGTGCTCACCGAGCGGGACACGCCGCCGCGTCCGGCTGTTGGCTGGGCAGGTGTGGAGCGGCTGCGCAGCGGTGTCGCGCCGCGGGAGATTGCCTGGGCCGCTGGCGAGGACTCCATCTTTGCCCTCCTGCACGGTGCCGACCGCTATGACCGTGTGCTCGTGGCCCGCAAGCGCGACGTGACGGGTGGAGTGGTGGCGATCGCCAGGCCGGTGGAACAATCACCGCTGGCCGGTCGCGAACTGGCGCGCAACTTCTCAGCGCCACTCATCATTCCGGTGGATAGCGGAACGGTCTACCTGAGGGCCCGGTTGTTCGAACTCAGTGCCGATGGCTCTCGCTATCTCCTCTTCATCCCCGAACTGCGAGTGGTGGAGGGGAACCGCCCGGAAGTGGCGGCCGCCTATGACGCGGCTGTCCAGGGTTGGTACGGCAACGGAGCCAGCTACCTCACCGAGCGCGGCGCATTCGGCAAGACGCTGTGGCAGGGGGGCGATGGCACCGCCGAGTCGCGCTACCTGGAGACCGCGGAACTGGTGACGCGGCAGTTCGAGCGCGGTAGCGAGTGGGCGTGGACGACATACCGGCCAGCCCTGATGCTGGACTACTTCCCGCTCATAGACGAGGCCGACCACATGCTGTTCGGCTACGTAGTGCCGGAGTCTCCGCTCTACGACGCGCGGGTGGCCGGTCGCGTGCAGGTGGTGCGTGCGCGGGCCTGGGCGCTGGCCGACCACAGGATGGCTGCGCTTCGCGCGCTCGTTGGCGATGATCCGGATGCCGCCCTCTTTGTTGGCGGCGACCATGGAATGCGAGCCACCTGGCGAACCTTTCGCCCGAACGCCGCCCTCGTCGCGGCCGGTCTCATGACACTCGACTCGGCCGGCCGGATCGACCTCGCACGCACGCAGGCGCTGTCGCCCAACGGATACTGGGTGATGGTGAATCGGACCGCCTGGAAGGGGGGAATCGTGGCGCCGGCTGAGGAGGCTGGAGTCCTGGCCCGGGCTGCCGCAGCACTGGAGGGGGTACGCGGCGTCGACGGACAGCCGGTCGTCACCCGGCTCTGGCGTCCGGCGGAGCACGACAGTCTGGGCATGGGCGGGCCGGTGGGCGGCGACCTGTACTACGAGGTGGCGGACGGCTACAGGTGGAGCGCGGATCCACGCGGCGCCATGGCCGGCCCCGATCGCGCTGGTGCCGGCCATGGTTATCCGTCGGTAGCCGCTGACATGCAGACCGTGCTCTGTGCGACCGGCGCCGGCTTCCCGGCGCGGCGGATCGGGCCGGCGAGCACTGTCCAGATGGCGCCGACCGTGGCTGCCTGGCTGGGGATCCGCCCACCGACCGACGCCGTGGGGCGGTCCCGATTGGCCGAACTGCGCGGACAGTGACGGCGGAGAACGAGCTGCGCCAGAGGGGGCGTGGGTTCGGGTTGCCTCTGGTGTGACAGTGCGAGCCGGCACCCGGGGGGCGGTCTGTTGCCTCCCTCGGGCGCGTCTCGTCAACCGCTGAGAAAGCCGCGCTCGCGGCCCGCCGCTGCCCCGCCAGGGGCCGTCCTCAGTCCTGCTGTTGCCATGTCAGCTCGCGCTCACGTCAGACCAGCCACGTCCATCCTCCATCTCGCTGCCCTGGCGATTCTCGTCGCCTGTGGCGGCAGTGATTCGCCAACGGGGCCCATCACCCCTCCGCCTACCGGCGGTCATGGGGGTGGCGGAGACGGAGCGAGGCTGGCGATGGTGCGCGTCACGCCCAGCACGGCGAATGTTCTCGCCGGCAACACCACTCGCCTGGTGGCGGCGGCCGTGGACGTCAGCGGACGCACGGTAACCGGTGCGTCGCTGAGCTGGGAGTCGCTGTCGACGTCGGTAGCCACCGTCAGCGGGGACGGTACCGTCACCGGCCTGGTGGCCGGGCGAGCGCTCATAGTGGCCCGGTCGGGTACGTTCTCCGACACGGCCACCATCACCGTGGAGGGCATTGCCGGCGGGAGCGTCACGGTGGAGCCATCCAGGCTGGCCCTTCGATTGGGTACGACCGGAGTGTTGACGGCATCTGTGCGCGATGTATCGGGCACTGTCGTCGGTCAGCCTGTCACATGGAGCACGGACTCGCCGCAGACGGTATCGGTGTCGTCCATCGGAATAGTGAGCGGCATCGCCGTGGGTAGCGCGCGCGTCATCGCCACCCGCGGGACCAGGGCCGACACATCCGTCGTCACAGTCGCTCCGACGAGCGTGACGGGCATCGTCTCGACGGTCACCATCTCGCCCGACCCGGTCGTCGTTCCGCGCGGCAAGACAGTGCAACTGTCCACCGTCGCCCACGACGACCAGGGGGCGTTGGTGACCGGCTATCCGCTCTCCTGGCGGTCGCTCGAACCGTCGGTGGCATCCGTCTCGGCGGGCGGCACGGTCACCGGCAATGCACAGGGAATGACGCGCGTGATCGCCGTCGTGGGTGCAGCAGCCGATACGGTTTCCGTCACCGTCGGCCCTCCACCGGTAGGCTCCGTGCTCATCTCTCCGCGCACGATGACGCTCTCCGTGGGCTCGTCGACAACGCTGGTCGGGATCGCGCGCGACGCGCTGGACAACGCCCTCGCCGGCCGCACATTGAGCTGGCGCAGCGACAGCCCGGATGTCGTGAACGTGACGGCCAGCGGCCGTGTGACCGCTGTGAGCGCTGGCCTGGCGCGCATCATCGTAGCCGCCGAGGGTCATGCCGACACCGCGTACGTGACCGTGAGAGCAGGCGCGGCACCTCCCAGGGCGACCTCGGTCGTGGTGACGCCCTCGCCCCTGTCGCTCAGTGTGGGCGGGACGCAACTCCTCTCCGCCGTCGTCAGCGACGGCAGCGGCGCCACCATGGGGAGCGCGAGTCTGATCTGGAAGAGCAGTAACCCGGCCGTGGCGAGCGTATCGGTGAATGGCACGGTCACCGCCATCACCGCCGGCAATGCGACGATCACCGCCACAGCCGACGGCGCCAGCGGTACGGCCGCCGTCACGGTGACGTCTCTGGCACCCAGCGCGGCGACGGTGACAGTGAGCCCCACTCCGGTTTCGCTCGAGGTGGGCGGAACGCAAGCGCTCGCCGCAGTGGTGCGCGACGCCAGCGGCGGTACCATGGCAAACGCGGCCGTGAGCTGGAGGAGCAGTGACGCGACCGTGGCCACGGTCTCCGGGAGCGGAATGGTGACGGCCATTGCCGCCGGTAGCGCGACCATCACTGCGAGCTCGGGAAGTGTCAGCGGCAGCGCCGCGATCACCGTGGCGGCATCGCCGCCGGTCGCGGCGAGCGTGACGATAACGCCGTCCTCGCTCTCGCTGGCCGTGGGCGGGTCGCGCACGTTGGCTGCGGCTGTGCGAGACGGCAGCGGTTCAGTGGTAGGCGGCGCGATCGTCAACTGGAAGAGCAGCAACACTGCCGTCGCGGCGGTGTCCGCCAGTGGCGTCGTGACCGCGATGGCGCCTGGTTCCGCGACCATCACGGCTACTTCCGGAGGAGTGAGCGGCACGTCCGCCGTGAGCGTGGGGGTAGCTGAGCCGGAACCCGCCAGCGTGGCCCTGGTTCCGTCGGCGGTAACGCTCCGGGTGGGCGTCACCGAGGCATTGCGAGCGACGGTGCGCGACGCCAGCGGCACCGTCATTGGCGGTACGACGATGGTGTGGGAGACGAGCAATGCCGCGGTGGCGACCGTCTCCAGCACGGGTATCGTGGCGGCGGTGAGTGCCGGAAGCGCGACAATAACCGTCACCACCGGCACCGTGAGCGCCAACGCCCTGGTCACGGTCATCGTGCCAGTGCGGGAGACGGTGGTGAAGCAGGCCACCGACATCGGTACGATTGGCGAGCTGGATGGAATGGCGGCGCAGCTACCCGGGGTCCTGGTGGTTGGTGACGACGATGAGAGCGACTTCGCGCCGCTCCAGGCGTTCATCACCTATTCTCTGGCTGACCTGCCGACCGACGCGCGGATCGAGAGCGCGTCGCTTGGACTGGTGATGGAGTCAGCAGGTGTCTTCGGCAACCCATTCGGTCTGGGCGGGCTCTACGTGGAATGGACCAGCTCCCTCTCCATCAATCACGCGGCACCAACCATCGCTTCGGTACTCGTGACGGGTGCGTTCGCCGGAACGACGGGCACCGACGTGACATCGCTGGTGGAGGCGGCACGAAGGGCGGGCGCTACGAGCATCACCTTCCGTCTCCGCTTCGCCCTGCCACGCAACAACAACGGTACCACGGATCAGTTGGAGCTGGCGGCCGATGCGCTGACCATCACCTACGCGCGGTGATGGCCGCCGGGTGCAGCGCTGAGGGGTAGGCAGGCCGGATCGGTTGGGCGATCTGTCAGAACTGAAGGGAGGGGACGCTCGATGACGAGCGTCCCCTCTCGCCTGGTGGCCCTCTCCACTCGAGCGCGAATCATCCGCCAGGCTCCACGTGGCGCTCCCGTCGTGTAACTTCGTCGACATCCTGCACGGAGCATTTCCGTCGCGCCGGCAGCCTTCGATACCGCGCCGTCGCCCGCCGACCCCCAGTCTGCTGGATGCATCGAAGCTTGTTTCCTACCCGAAAACTCCCCCTCGCAATCGTCACGCTCCTGGCTGGCGTGGGATCCACAGCAGTTGCCGTGGCCCAGCCACCTGTCCCAGCGACCGCACAGGACAGCCTCCGTCGAGATTCGACCGCTCAGCGATTGCCCGGCGTGACGGTGACGGTCACCGGCGAGCGCGAGTCGCTTACCCGTGCCCCATGGGCGATCGGTGTGGTCGAGAAGGACGCGCTGCGCGGGTCCCAGGCCACGGTGGGTCTGGACGAGGCGCTGGCGGCGATACCCGGTGTCTTCGTTGGCAATCGCTACAACTTCGCGCTCGACCAGCGGGTCTCGATCCGCGGCGCTGGCAGTCGTGCCAACTTCGGGGTTCGCGGCGTGGTTGTCCTTCTGGACGGCATACCGCAGACGTTGCCCGATGGCCAGAGCCAGTTGAGCAACGTCGAACTGGCCACGCTCTCGCGCGTGGAAGTACTGCGTGGTTCGGCGTCGTCACTCCATGGCAACAGCGCCGGCGGTGTGCTCAGCTTCACCACCGACCTCGGCGCGTCGACTGCCTTCGAGCCATCCACACGCCTGGAGGCGGGTTCATTCGGCATGCGGAAGTGGCAGGCGCGAGTGGGGGGGCGGAGCGGGCGAGCCGTGGGCGCGCTGTCGCTCTCGCGGCTGACATGGGACGGTTTCCGTCCGCACTCCGAGGCCGACGTGCGCCAGCTCAATGCCGCGCTGGACTATGCCACGGGGCCCAGCACCACGCTCGCCCTGCGCCTCAACCTGGGCGACGTTCCGACGGCGCTCAATCCCGGGCCCCTCACCGCTGCCGAATTTGCCGAGGATCCATCCAGGGCGGCGGAGAACAACATCCTGCGTGGGGCCGACAAGCGGGTGAGTCAGCAGCAACTGTCGCTGCGCCTGCGACACGACGCCGCGAGCGACAGCGACTGGAACTGGGACGCGAGTGTCTTCGGCCTGGGTCGTGACCTCCGGAACGCCATCGGCTCGGCGCCGCCGCCGCCCCGGGGACCCACCAACGGCACCTACATCACGATCGACCGGGTCGCCGCCGGAGCGCGTGTCTCGGGCGGACGGCGGCTGGGCAGCACTGCGAATGCGCCGCAATTCATTGCCGGAGTTCAGTGGCAGTGGATGCGCGATGATCGGGCGAACTATCGTGCTACCGGGGGCCGTCCGACGGCTCCCACCGACACCCTGCTGCTTGACCAGCGGGAGACCGTCTGGAGCATGGGTCCATTCGCCCAGGTCACCTGGTCGCCGCTGTCGCCGCTCACCCTGAGCGCTGGCGCGCGCCACGATCGCGTGCGATTCGCCGCCGCTGACAATTTCCTGAGTGACGGTGACGATGGCGGCACGCGTACGCTACCGGCGTGGAGCGGCCACCTGGGGGCGAGCTACATGGTGGACGCCGCGTTCGTTCCCTACGTCAACGTCTCCACCGCCTTCGAGACCCCGACGACTGTGGAGTTGCAGGGCCGCGCCGATGGTGGTGGCGGTTTCTCCACCGAACTCGGGCCGCAGCGTGCAGCGACGTTCGAGGCGGGCGCCCGCGGCACGCTGGCTAGTGGTCGTCTCACGTACTCCATGGCCGCGTTCCGCACGCGAGTGACCGACGCGATCGTGCAGTACGAGGAGACGAATGGGCGCGCCTTCTACCGGAACGCCGGCGCGACCGACAACGACGGCGTGGAGGTGGGTCTGGATGCGAGCCTGCACAGGGCGCTGTCATTGTCGGCCGCCTACACCTGGGCGCACTATCGATTCGGGGACTATCGCGTGGTGAGCGGTGACCGGACGACGGTGCTGGACGGCAATGAACTGCCCGGCGTCCCGAGCCACTTCCTGCGACTGGGACTACGCACCCGGCCGACCACGAAGCTGTCGTTGGACATCGACCAGACGATCAGTTCGGCCGTCTTCGCCGACGACGCCAACGTCGTGCGGGTGGAGGGCTGGGGCCCAGGCATCACGCGGGCCCGCGCGTCGTGGGCGACGCGGTTGGGCGGTGCGTCGGTGCTGCCGTTCGCCGGCGTCGAGAACCTGTTCGATCGCGACTATGTGAGCACGGTCGTCGTGAACGGCTTCGGTGGTCGGGTGCGTGAGCCGGGCCCCGGGCGGAACTGGTACGTGGGGATGGAGATCGGTCGCTGATCGTTCGCGCTCGCGGCCATGTGGGCTCCGTGGTCATGAATGGTTCCGGCGGTCCGGTGAGTGAGCCGGCGTCCGGGGCGGAACTGACTTGTGGGGACGGGACCGGCCGTTGATCGTTTGCGATCGCGGCCATCCGGCTCTGTCGTGGTTGATGGTTCGGCCGTTCGACTTCGCGCTCCGGGTCCTGCACTGAATCGGTACCAGACGATGGAGCAGCGCCGGCGCCCGTTGCGCCGGGGTGTGGATCGGCGACGTGGCAGGGAACGGCCGGCACACCAAGTCAGCGGTAATCATGTCTGCGCGCGTGCTCCGCGCCCACCGCTGCGCTCAGCGCGTGAAAGCTCTCACCGCGCAGGTTCACGACACCGCTCTCAACCTGCAGCGTGCCGCGAACCAGAAGCAGCGGAGCAGTGGATATCAGCCGTTCCTGGTTCAGGAAGCGGCGCGGCGTGACGACGACGTTCAGGCATCCTGTCTCATCTTCCAGGGTGAGGAAGGCGAATCCCTTTGCCGTCGGCGGACGCTGGCGGCAGATGACGAGGCCTGCCAGGGCGGCTCGCTCGCCATCCCGAGCCGCGAGTAGCGATTGTGCAGTACGAACGTCGTTGGGGGCCAGGACATCACGCAGGTGTCGCATGGGATGACCGTTGAGCGAGAGCGCGGTGAGGCGGTAGTCGGCCTCCGTCAACTCCATGGGGGACAGCGCGGGAAGCGGTGGCGTGATGGGTCGCGGCGCCATGGGGGCGAGTGGTCCAGCCGCCCCGCGCTGTGCCTCCAGCGCCTGCCAGAGCGCCGTCCGTCGCCGCTCGGCAGATGGTTGGTCGGCTACCAGGGAATCCAGTGCCCCGGATTCTGCCAGCAGCCGCAGGGCGCGCCGGTCGAGTCGGGTCCGCTGCACTACATCCACCACCGAGACGAATGCGCCGTCGGCCAACGCGCTCTCCAGTCGCTCACGCGCGCGATCGCCGAGGCCGCGAATGGAGCGCAGGCCGAGTAGTAGTCGGGGCTCACCAGCATGGCCAGCGCTGGCAGCGTTGCCGTTGCTGCCAGCCTCGCCCTCGGCCCATACCAGTCGGTGGTCCCACGTCGAGCGGGTGATGTCCACCGGCAGCACCGTCACGCCGTGGCGGCGCGCATCGTCGATGATGGTGCCGGGCGAGTAGAACCCCATGGGCTGCGCATTGAGCAGGGCGCAGGTGAATTCCGGCGCGTAGTGGTGCTTGAGGTACGCCGAGGCATAGACGAGCAGCGCGAAGCTGGCGGCGTGCGATTCGGGAAAGCCGTAGTCGGCGAAGGCATTGATCTGGTTGTAGATCCTGACCGCCGTCTCCTCGGGGATGCCGTTCCGCGCCATTCCCTGCACCAGCCGCTCGCAGATCTCGCTCATCCGTTCGCGCGAACGCTTGTGCCCCATCGCGCGGCGTAGTTCGTCAGACTCGCCAGGAGTGAAGCCGGCGCAGGCGATGGCCACCTGCATCCCCTGCTCCTGGAAGAGTGGGATGCCGAGTGTGCGGCGCAGGATGGGCTCGAGGGCCGGATGCGGGTAGGTGACCGCCTCGGTGCCGGCACGGCGCCGCAGGTAGGGGTGCACCATGTCGCCCTGGATGGGGCCGGGCCGGATGAGTGCCACCTCCACCACCAGGTCGTAGAAGTGGCGCGGCTTGAGGCGCGGCAGGGTGTTCTGTTGCGCGCGGCTCTCCACCTGGAAGACGCCGATGGTGTCGGCGCGGCAGAGCATGTCGTAGACGGCCGAGTCGTCGGCGGGGACGGTGGCCAGGTCGAGCGAGATGCCGCGGGTGGCACGGAGATAGACGAAACAGTCCTGAAGCAGCGTCAACATGCCCAGTCCCAGCAGGTCGATCTTGACCAGTCCCACGAGATCGAGGTCGTCCTTCTCCCACTGGATTACAGTACGCCCGGGCATCGAGGCGGGCTCGATGGGGACGACGGTGTGCAGCGGCTCGGCGGTGAGCACGAAACCGCCGACATGGATGGAGCGATGTCGCGGCACCTGCCGCAGACCTTCGGTGATGGTGGCGAGGAGTTCGGTCGTGCGTGGCGTGTCGGTCGCGGTCGTCGTTCCCGTCCCCAGGGGCCTATCCGTAGCCGTGGTCGCGGCTGTCCCCGTGTCGGCGGTGGGCGTGGCGGAGATGCCGAGCACGCGCAGTGCATCGCGCATGGCGGAGGGACCGCGCCAGGTGATGTGCTCGCAGACCATCGCGGCGTTGTCGCGGCCGTACCTGTCGTAGACGTACTGCAGCACGCGTTCGCGTTCACGATGGGCGAAGTCGATGTCTATGTCCGGCGGTTCGCGTCGTTCGTCGCTCAGGAATCGTTCGAAGAGAAGCCCCATCTTCACCGGGTCCACGGCGGTGATGCCCAGGCAGTAGCAGACGGCGGAGTTGGCGGCCGAGCCACGTCCCTGGCAGAGTATCCCCTCGCGGCGGGCGAAGCGCACGATGTCCCAGACGATGAGGAAGTAGCCGGCCAGGCCGAGTCTGCGAATGAGGGCCAGTTCGTGGGTGATCTGCCTGGATTGGGTGTCGTCGAGCGAGCCGCCCCATCGCTCGGCGGCTCCGGCCTCGACGAGTGAGGCGAGGTACTGGTCGGCGGTGACGCCGGGCGGGAGCGGAAAGTTGGGGAGGGTGGGGCGCAGTTCGGAGAAGCGGAAGGCGCATCGCTCGGCCACATCGAGTGTCGCTCGCAACCCGGATGTGTCGTGACGCCACCGGGCATGGAGTCGCCGCGCGCTGTGCAGGCACCACTCTCCGTTGGGTAGCAGGCGGGTGCCCATCTGGTGGAGGGGACGCTGATGGCGAAGGGCGCAGAGGACGTCGTGCACGGGATGGCCGGACGGATCGGCGTAGCGCACGTCGTTGGCCACCACCCAGGGCACGCCGAGCCAGCGCGCGAGTGGGGTGAGGAGGGCGGTGAGGGCACGCTCCTCGGCCAGCCCGTGGTACCAGCATTCGACAGTCAGCCGACTGCCGAACAGCTCGTGCAGCAGGCTGGCGGCGTCACGGGCGCCCTCGTTGTCGCCGGCGATGAGCCGGGCGGGCACGATGCCGCGCGGTCCGCCGGTGAGGGCGGTGAGCCCCTTGGTGTGGGCGGCGAGGATGTCCAGCGGGACGGCGGGCATGCCGCGTGGCCGGTCCATCCGGGCGCGGGTGACGAGCGTGCAGAGGTTGCCGTAGCCTTCGCGATCCTCGGCCAGGAGCACGATCTGCCCGTGGAGGGTGTCGGTCAGTTCCACTTCCAGTTCGGCGCCGACGATGGCGCGAATTCCGGCGGCGATGGCAGCCTGGTCGAAACGGACGATGCCGCCCAGGTCGGCGTGGTCGGTGAGGGCGAGGGCGGGGTAGCCGAGTGCCGCCGCCCGGCTCACGAGCTCCTCGGGCTGGGAGGCGCCGTCGAGGAGGGAGAAGGCGGAGTGGCAGTGCAGTTCGACGTAGGAGGCTGTGTCGCGGGAGCGCGTACTCGCGCGGCTGACGGCCGGCTCGTTCGAACCGTTCATGCTGGGGCCGGGATGCTGGTCAGTCATACCATCCCTGCAGGTACCACTGCGGTGCGGTGGGGCGTGTCGAGCCGTGGAGAGTGTCGCGGTAGACGAGGAACTCGCCGTCGGCGCCGGAGCAGCGCCAGTAGTCGCGTCGGTATGGCTCGGTCCACCAGTCTCCGGCCAGCCGTTCGGGGCCGTCGGCTCGCTGGACTGGAATGCCGCGTCCGCGCCACCAGAGTGTGCGCGGGATGCCGGCGTCCCAGTCGAGGGTCACGGGCTCGGGTGTGGCGAGGAGGCGGAGGGCGAGGG
>CALCHX010000223.1 GCA_937906875.1 uncultured Gemmatimonadota bacterium
CCCACGAATCCTTCCCCCCGCTACCCCGCCACTCCCACCCTCGACGCGAGCCACGTCCATCGCACCCGCGCCAGTTCCAGCGCTGACCCCCTCACCTTCCCCCAGCACGGCCAGTCCCAGTACCTCCTCATACTGACGCACCCGCAGCCCGAAGTGCGATGTCACCGTCCGATAGTAGGCCAGCGCGTCCCGACGGCTCGGCTTCTCCGTCGCCACCGAGAACGGGATGCCGCCAATGCTCAGCCGCTCGGCGGTCGAGAAGAAGTTCATGAATGTGGGATAGCCGTAGATCCCGCTCACCAGGCAACCGCGGTCGACCACTTCGGCGTGCAGTCCGGCCCGCTGGCAGGCGATCGCCGTCGCCAGGCCGCACGGACCGGCGCCCACGATCAGCACGTCCACGCGTTCAGCCTCCGGCTGGCCGCCCACAGCGCGCTGGTCCGCGCCAACCATCGCGCTGTCCCCCGTCATCTCAGTCCAGCCCTATGATCTGGTCCCGACGCGTCCCGACGCTCACATAGGTGATCGGGGCCTCCACCAACTCCTGAATGCGATCCAGGTAGCGCCGCGCTTCCGGCGGCAGCTCCTCCAACCGACGTGCGTCGGCTGTCGAACGCTTCCAACCATCGAACCACTCGTACCGAGGACGGATCTCATCCAGCGTTGCGATGTCACCCGGGAACTCGGTGTACAGCTCCCCCTCGGCCTCATAACCGGTGCAGATGGCCACTCGATCCAGCGTATCCAGCACGTCCAGCTTGGTCACCGCCAGGTCGCTCAGGCCATTGATGCGCACCGCGTAGCGAACCACCACCGCGTCGAACCAGCCACAGCGGCGGGCGCGGCCCGTGGTCGCCCCGAACTCGTTGCCCAGTCGGCGCATCTCGCTCATCATCGGCTCGTCCATCTCCGTCGGCAGCGGCCCGTTGCCCACGCGGGTCGTGTAGGCCTTCACCACTCCCAGAGCGGCGTCTATCGCTGTCGGCGAGATACCAGCGCCAACTGCGGCGCCACCGGAGGTGGTGTTGCTGGACGTCACGAACGGGTAGGTGCCGTGATCGATGTCCAACAGGGAGCCCTGGGCCCCTTCCAGCAGCACCGTCGCCCCGCTCTTCATTGCGCGGTGCACGGCCAGCCCTACGTCCTCGGCCAGCGGGAGCAGGCGCGGCGCCAGCCGCTCCAGGAGGGCGATTGTCTCGTCAGCATCGGCACGCACGTCGGTGACTCCGGTCAACTGCGCATTGGCGTGTGCCACCGCCCGCTCCACGAGCGCCCGCACTCGCGCCGGGTGGCGCAGGTCCAGTACCCGCACCCCGCGCCGGGCCACCTTGTCCTCGTATGCCGGACCGATTCCACGCCCCGTGGTACCGATCTCCCGGCTCGCCACGCTCGCCCCGTCCAGCAGCTTGTGGTACGGCAGCACGAGATGCGCGCGGTCGCTCACGTACAGGCGACCCTCCACGTCCACGCCGTCCCGAACCAGTTCGTCGATCTCGTCGAACAGCGTATCCGGATCCAGGACCACGCCGTTCCCGATCGCGCATCGGACGCCCGTGTGCATGATGCCGCTGGGGATCTGATGGAGCACGAACGACAGGTCGCCGATGTGGACCGTATGGCCGGCGTTGGCGCCACCCTGGTAGCGCACTACCCAGTCGGCGCGCTCGGCAAGTACATCCACCAGCTTCCCCTTGCCCTCATCACCCCACTGCGCGCCAACGACGACCACGACGCGCTTAGTAGAATCGAACATGCTTCTCCTGACGGTATCGCCGGCGTTGGCGCCGCCGCGATCATGAGCGCGACAGCGGGAGTCGGCGGTGGCCCGAAGTAGCCACGCCGCCGCGTGGACAGACGTCCACGCAAAACGCCCCGACGGCGGGGCGCGGGGCGTTGTTGCAATCTATGATTGGCGGCCCGCGATGCAACCCGCTGCGAGGCCAACTGTCGATCACGGCCAGGCGATCCAGAGCAGCCAGACGGCCATGGTGGCTCCTATCCCTGTCTTCACGACCACCGCCAGCACACGCCCTACCAGCGCCCCGGTGGCCGCCCGAGTCGCCGCCCGCGTACCCCGTCGCAAGCTCAGCTCGGCTACCATGGCGCCCACGAATGCGCCTGCAAAGGCGCCGATCATCGATCCTATCACCGGCACCGGGAAACCCACCACGACCCCCACCAATCCTCCCACTATCGCCCCCCACTCGGCGCGCCTGGAACCTCCGTACCGCCGGGCCATTCGCCCTCCAAGGGCGAACTCGATCACCTCGGCCGCCAGCGCGAGGGCTGTCACCCCCGCCAACGGCACCCAGCCGATATCAATGCCGACGCTCAGCAGGTCAGAGAGCAGGGCTATCCCCACCATCACCCACAGCCCCGGGAGCCCCAATGGTATCAGCAGAAGGGCCAGGAAGAGAGCGATCGCGAGAACCACGACAGCGGTCACTCCATCCCTCCAACTCCATGCCCGGCATTCCGATCGCTGCCGGACACCGCCCTGTTGACTCCGACGGTCAGCCTCGCGGCCGCTCGAGCCAGAAGCCGCGACAGTTGCATCAGGCCATCGCCGCGCAGGTGAGCCAGGTTGTCCGAACGCGTATGGATGCGGTGCAACGTCCGGACGGAGCCACGACTCACGGTAACGGCCGACCAGCCCGCCTCGGTGAGCGCCACATGATCGGCAAGGATTCCGGGCACCAGCCGACGGACGCGCACCGGGTCACCCGGCTCAGCGGCATCGGTCAGCCGTCCCAACAGCTCCCCCGGCCGGCGGCCCGAGTACATCACCACGATCTCTCCGCCATCGTCGACGCTATCGCAGTTGATGGCGACGGCAGGAGCCCTGCCCGCCGACCAGGCGCGCGCGCCAGCCAGCCCCAGCTCCTCCGCGCTCGTGATCACCACGCCTACCGATTCAGCACTTCCTGTCGGGAGCAGAGCGGCCGCGCCGAGTACCGCGGCAACGCCAGACGCGTTGTCGAGCGCGCCGTTGGATCGGTCACCGACGGTACTCGCGACGACCGGAATGGCAGAGGCGGCGCCTGCGGCCAGCAGAACCCACCACAGCTCCGTGGCAAATCCCAATCCGGCCGCACCGGCCACCAACAGCGACCCGGTGACCACCCATGTCGTCAGCGTCCCGATCACTCCGGCCGCTCGCACAGCGATCGGCACGGGCTGCGACTTGCTATCCAGGTGCGCCATCAGCCAGACGAGAGGCGGGCGACCGCCGCGCGTCGCTACCAGATTGACCGAGCGACACCGTACCAGCGGCAGCGACAGTATGCCACGCCGCGAGACCCAGCTTCCGGCCGCGGCCAGCACGAGGCCAGCGCCAGCGAGCAGCAGCACTCCATCCAGTGGTCGCCCGCCGGCCCCGCGAGCGATGACGGCACCCAGCAGGACCAGCGACAGGACTCCCATCAGCGGCGTGCCCCATCGACCGGGCAGGGCGGAAAAGCCGAACGGCTCCTCGGCGACTGAATAGCCGCGTGACGTCAACCACGTCGCGCAGACAGTCCGTGCTCTCTCCTCGGCAGCCGAGCCGGCCGGCCTGGGACCTGACGCCAGCTCGTGCAGGAGCGCCTGGACCCCGGCCGCGACAGCCACCGGATCTTCATCAGCGCCTTCAACCATCTCGCCGAGTCTGCGATCGGCCCCCGAGGTTCGCTGCAAGGTCAGGCTGGCGCGCCAGCCTCCACCAGGCCGGCCGCGGCGAGCACCGACCGGACAGTCTCGCGACCTCGAGAATCGAGATCGAGCAGCGGTAGACGACATGGACCGCCGTGCAGACCCACCATCTCCAGCGCGGCCTTGATTCCAGGCACTCCGAGCGCGGCGACAATCGCACTGTTCACCGGTGACAGCCGCGCCTGGATCGACGATGCCAGCGCCATGTCGCCGGCACGAGCGGCGTTGAGGATGCCAGTGGCCAGAGACGTCGCGATCAGGCCGACCGCCAGGGTACCGCCATCGGCTCCACTGGCCATTGCCGCCGCCAGGCCGCTCCCGTTCCCGGTGAGGACGGCGAAGGTGGGCGACCGTGCCTCCAGGTAGCTGTCAAGGAGAGCAGCGTCGCCGGAACTGTCCTTCATCCCGATCACGTTCTCGTGCGCGGCCAACTCATGCACCAGTTCCGGCGGCAGTGAGAAGTGCATGTACCGCGGGATATTGTAGAGTGCCACGGGGATCCTGCTCTCGTCAGCGACGCGCAGGTAGTGAGCACTGAGCGCCGCGTGCGTCATCTGGGAACCGTAGTAGTGCGGTGCAACCACGAGCACCGCATCCACGCCGATCGAAGCCGCCACGCGGCACCGCTGCACCACCTGTCGTGTGGACTCTGCTCCGACCCCGGCCACCAGCCACCTGTCCGCCGGCACGACTCCGCGAGCCATCGCCAGTAACCGCTCCCGCTCGCCATCGTCCACCAGCGCTGCCTCGCCGGTCGAGCCGGTCACCAGAATACCGTCCATCCCCGCCGCCAGGTGCGCTCTCAGATTCGATCCGAACGCATCCAGATCGAGTCCCTCATCCGCCCGGAAGGTGGTGACCACCGGGCCGAAGAGTCCGCTCAGGCGGTTGCGACTGCCTCGGTGTCCGTCGCGCAGGGCAGACGGGGACATGTTCTCGCTCTCATCGATCACGACGATTCTCCGGACGACGGCAGATTGGGGCGGACACCCCGGCGGCCGCGCACCGGAGCGCCGATCAACTATCCAGGAACTCGAAGCCGACGCTGAGGCCGTCGGACAGTGCCGGTGCCGACTCCTGCACCGCCGCCATCTCCATTGTCGGCGGTCGGTCGGGGACAGCGCTGGTCCGCAGCATCCTGAACTGCAGGGCAAAATCGGAGGGACGGGTCGCCGCTGACAGTGCCACATCGTACGTCACCCGGCCACCGGTCACCAGGTCGGCAAGGTGCTGATCGAACGTCTGCATGCCGTACTGCTCGCGCCCTTCCGCAATGTACTCAGGAATCTCGGCCACGCGGTTGGGCTCGAGAATGAGCTCGCGGATGGTGGACGTGCAAACCATCACCTCGGCCGCCACTACCCGTCCCTGCCCGTCAGCCCGCGGCAGCAGGCGTTGAGATACCACCGCCGCCAGCGATTCGGCCAGCCGGATGCGCACCGTGTCCTGCTCCTCGGCGGGGAACATGGCAAGGATGCGCGAGATCGTGGTCTGGGCGTCCGGCGTGTGGAGTGTGGAGATGAGCAGGTGGCCCGTCTCGGCCGCCTTCATCGCCGTGTCGATGGTCTCCGCGTCGCGCATCTCGCCGATCATCACGACGTCCGGATCCTGGCGGAGCGCCGCCCTCAGCCCCACGCTGAAACTGTCGGTGTCCACCCCGATCTCGCGCTGGGTTATCGAACTCTGGAGATCCCGATGCAGGAACTCGATCGGGTTCTCCAGCGTCACGACGTGCTTGTTCTGGTTGGCGTTGATCTGGTGCAGAAGTGCCGCCATCGTGCTCGACTTGCCCGATCCTGTCACGCCGGTCACGAGCACCATCCCGCGCTCTGCCTGCGCGATGCTGTTCATGACCGACGGCAGTTGGAGCTTCTCGAAGGTGGGGACCTCGAACGGGATCACGCGCATGACGATCATGAAGCTGGAGCGCTGCCGCAGGATATTGACCCGGAACCGGCCGATGCCTGTCGCCCCCCACGAGCAGTCATAGTCGCGCAGGTTGTCGATGTCCTGCCTCACCGCCTCGTTCTGTATCAGACGGAGTGCGATCGCCTTGGTCTGCTCCGGCGTGAGTGCCTGCCTCGTGAGCGCGACCAACTTGCCGTCGATTCGTGCCCGGAAGACGTCTCCGGCCTTTATGTGCAGGTCGGAAGCGCCACGCTCCACCGCGGCCTTGATGATCTTTTCCATTTGGGCTCAGTAGCCTGCTCGCTGGTCCACGAGGTTGCGCAACGGCTCGCCAGCCCGGTAGCGCCGCCAATTGTCGAGGATCAGCGCGAGCTCCCTCTCCCAGAAGCGACGTGGCGAAACGCCGGAGACGTGCGGAGAGAGGAGCGCGCGCGATTTTCCCCACAGCGGACTATCCGCCGGCAGGGGTTCCTCCTCAAAGACGTCGAGCACGGCTCCGCGCAACTTTCCGCTCTCCAACTGCTCGGCCAGGGCCTGCTCATCCAGTAGCGCACCGCGAGCCACATTCACCACTATCGCCCCGGGCGGGAGCCGATCCAGTCGCTCGGCCGAGATCAGCGCCCTCGTCTGGCTCGTGAGTGGAGCGGCGAGCACGAGCACGTCGGCCGACGGCAGTTCGTCATCCAGGCCATCCAGGCCGACCACGCGAATGAAACCGGTGGGCGCGCCCAACTCTGGCCGGCGCCGTATCCCGACACAATGCGCCCCGAGCGCGCTCAGAGCGCGCCCCACGGCGCCGCCTATCCCACCGGTACCCACCACCAGCACCCGGCATTCGCCCACCTCGCGTGCGCTGTGACCCGCGCCCACGAACGGTTCGCGGTCCCAACGTCCTTCGGCCTGCAGGCGCACCGCGATGTCCAGTCCGCGCAGGAAGTGAAGCACCCCGCCCAACACGTACTCGGCGATTGGTTGGGCGTGCACACCGGCGGAGTTGGTGAGCAGCAGCTCACGGGCTCTCAGCTCCGGGGTCAGCAGCGATCCCACGCCGGCGGTTGCGGAGTGGATCCAGCGCAACCCCGGCGCGGCCTCCAGTAGCGCCCGTGGCGCCCCGAATCCCAGATACGCCTCGGCGTCCCCGATCACCGACAGTGTCTCATCACTCGGACGATCGGCACCATCACCATCGGAAACTGTCAATGAGCGCACCACGTGCACTCGCCACCCATCTGGTGTGGCCCGCCGCAGCGAATCCAGCACCCTCTCCGGAGGTGTCCACGCGGGTGCCGCCGCCCGCAGATCGGCGACGAGCAGTCGGCTGCCGAACACGGCGGAGTCCGCGGGATCCCTGGTCGTCGTTCGCTCCGGTGTGCCGCGTTCCGGCGTGCCTCGCTCCGGTGTGCCGCGTTCCGACCTGCCGCGCCCTGGTGCGCCGCGTTCCGACGTGCCTCGCTCCGGTGTGCCGCGTTCCGACGTGCCGCGCCCTGGTGCGCCGCGTTCCGACGTGCCTCGCTCCGGTGTGCCACGTTCCGACGTGCCGCGCCGTGACGTGCCGCGCTCGGGCACGCTTCGCTCGGGCGCGGTCCTCACCAGGTCGCGCTGCAGGTTTCCAGCAGCCATTCCGGTAAATGTCACGCGCTGTTGTCCAGATCCAGAACGTCGCCTGGGTCGCTATCCGGCGACGAGTCGCCGTAACCCAGGCTACGCGCCTGTTCCTGTGCAGCAGACTCGGCAGCCTGATCGTCGGCTGCCGGGGTGTCGAACTCCCGGAACACGGTGCCGCGACACGTCGGACAGACCATGGCCAACGGGACGACGCCGGTGAAGAACTGCTGATTGCCGCACGTCACGCAGATCATCGTCGTGACCGCGCCATCCTTGCCAGTCGGTTTCTGCCTTGCCATGAGTAGCTCGCGGTGATGGGAGTACCTGCCATATCATGCAATCCCCATGCGATCGCGGACCTCGACCATCGTCGCTCCAGCCACCGTGCGCGCTCGTTCGGCGCCGGCTGCGAGCATCTCGTCCAGGCGTGCCGGAGTGGCCGCGATCTCCTCCGCCCGCCGCCGGATGGGTAGCAGCGTGCGCTCCATCGACTCATGCAGCACCTTCTTGCAGTCGATACAGCCCCAGCCCGCAGTCCGACAGTTCACGGCCACCGTCTCCACCTCGTCGGGGGTGCTGAACGCCCTGTGCAACTGGTAGATGTTGCAGATTTCGGGCGTGCCGGGATCGGTCTTCCTGACCCGTGCCGGGTCTGTCATCGCTGGCCTGAGTTTCTGCCATACGCTATCGGCAGGCTCCAGCAGGCCAATGGTGTTGCCCATCGACTTCGACATCTTCGCCTGACCGTCCAGGCCCATTATGCGGCGCGTAGGGGTGAGCAACGCCCTGGGCTCGGGAAAGAACGGTTCTCCGTCGGAGGCAAACCGTGCGTTCCAGCGGCGCGCGATCTCGCGGGACAGCTCCAGATGCTGTACCTGGTCCTCTCCCACCGGCACACCGTCGGCGCGGTACAACAGTATGTCCGCGGCCTGCAGTACGGGGTAGTTGAGAAGGCCCGCCATCACACTCTCCTGGCGCGACGCCTTCTCCTTGAACTGCGTCTGCCGCTCCAGTTCGCCCAGCGGGGTAACGGTGTTGAAGATCCAGTTGAGCTCCGTATGTTCCGGCACGGCCGACTGCACGAAGAGCGTACAGACTTCCGGGTCGACGCCGGCTGCTATCAGCGAGACCACCATCTCCCGCGTCCTTCGCCTGAGGTCGTCGGGAGCGTAGGGTACGGTGATGGCATGCAGGTTCACCACGCAGAAGATGCAGTCCTGTTCCTGCTGGAGGGCGACCCAGTTGCGCACCGCACCCAGATAATTGCCTACGTGCAACTCTCCGGACGGCTGTATCCCGCTGAATATCCTTGACATCCCACGAACGTAGAGGCCCCCAGATGCGCTCGCAAGCGACGCTCGTATCCGACCTCCATCTTCTCGACGTCGCGACCGCCGCCGCTCGGGCCGCCGCGGACGTGATCCGTGAGCGCACCACCGGTCGCGCCACCCTGAAGTGGGAGGAGAAGAGTGCGACTGATTTCGTCAGTGCGGTCGACCTCGCAGCCGAGGAGCGTATCAGACAGGTGATCGGGCGCCTGATTCCGGACGCCGCCATACTCGGCGAGGAGGGATCGCCCGATCTCGCCCGCGATGCCGATCTCATATTCGTCGTGGATCCCCTGGACGGCACCACCAATTTCCTGCACGGATACCCGGAGTATTCCGTCTCCATCGCCGTCCTCGTCGCGGGACGGCTGGCGGCAGGTGTGGTCCATGACGTGGTCACCGACGAAGTCTGCACGGCCGTCGACGGCCACGGGGCGTGGTGTGGCGAGGAGAGGCTGCACGTATCACGCATCACGCAACCAGCGCGCGCCCTGATCGGTACCGGGGTTCCTTTCAGCGATCCGGACCTGCTCGCCACTTACCTGCCGCAGCTCGGTCGGGTAGCCAGGCAGACAGCCGGCGTTCGTCGCGGCGGCTCGGCCGCGCTCGACCTGGTGGATGTGGCTCGCGGACGACTGGACGCCTTCTGGGAGCTGTCCCTGGCACCGTGGGACGTGGGCGCCGGATTGCTCATCATCCGCGAGGCCGGCGGGGTCGCCACCGATCGTGCTGGCAAGGATGCCCTGGTTGCACATGGCCCGATCGTCGCCGGCAACTCGAACATGCACAACTGGCTGCTCGGCGAACTCCACGCGGCCGACGCCGGGGCCTCACCCCACGGCGATCCTGACAGTCAGTCAGCGGACAGCGAGAATGACCGATCGGCGCCGGCCGCGCGGCTGGTCTCGATCCCGGCGACGTTCGCCTCCTCGCTTGGACGGCGAGCTGTCCGCGAGGGCGCCCCGGCACCGGCGCTCGTGGAATGCGTGCCCAACTTCTCGGAGGGGAGACGCCCGGATGTCGTCGCCGCGATCGGCGCCGCCATAGCCGGGGTGAGCGGGGCCCGAGTCCTCGACCTGTCGTCGGACGAGTCGCACAACCGCTCCGTCATCACCTTCGTGGCAACCCCGGAGGCCGCCGTGGACGCTGCCTTCGCCGCTGTTCGCGAAGCAGCGCTACGTATCGACCTCAACACCCACGTTGGAGTCCACCCACGCCTGGGCGCGGCCGACGTCGTTCCGTTCGTGCCGTTGGGCGGTACCAGCATGGCCCAGTGCGTCGAGGCCGCCAACGCCCTCGGTCGACGGGTCGCCGATGAACTCGACATCCCCGTCTATCTCTACGAATACGCCGCCACGCGGCCCGAACGCCGGAACCTCGCCGACGTGAGGCGCGGCGGATTCGAGGGAATCAGAAATGCCTTGGGCCGCGACCCGTTGCGGACGCCCGATTTCGGTCCGCCGCGACTTCACCCCACCGCCGGCGCGGTCGTCATTGGCGCCCGGGACCTGCTCGTCGCCTACAATGTCTTCCTGGGACCGGCCGCCAACCTGCCCGTGGCCCGTGAGATCGCCCGCGCAGTTCGCGAATCGTCGGGAGGGCTACCGGCAGTGAAGGCCCTGGCGCTCGAGGTCGACGGACAGGCTCAGCTCTCCATGAACCTCGTCGACATAAGCCGGACTCCCGTCCATGTCGCTTACGAGCGCGTGCGCGAGGAGGCGGCGGCTCGTGGCGTGGAGGTGACGTGGAGCGAGGTGGTGGGTCTGATGCCGGAGAGCGCCATCTGGCTGGCAGGCGCCTCACAGCTACGGCTACGTCAGCCTGTGGCCGCAAAGCTGCTCGAGCCAAGAATGCGCCAGCAACCGCAACGCTGACCCCGCTACTCGTTCCGTGCGGTAAGGATCCGGGGTCCGTCCTCGGTCACCGCCACGGTGTGCTCGAAATGCGCCGAGCGTCGTCCGTCAGCCGTGACGACAGTCCACTTGTCAGACAGGGTGCGGGTGTGGGGCACGCCGACGTTGACCATTGGCTCGATGGCGATGGTCAGCCCGGCGGCGAGCGTCGCACCCCGGCGCGGCTTGCCGTAGTTCGGGACCTGCGGCTCCTCGTGCAGGCTCAGACCCAGCCCGTGTCCAACGAGGTCGCGAACTATGCTGAAGCCTTCCGGCTCCACCACCTGCTGGACCGCGTAGCCGATATCGCCGACGTGGTTGCCCACCACGGCGGCGCGTATGCCGGCCTCCAGTGAGGCCGCGGTCACATCCAGCAGGCGCTGGGTCTCCGCATCCACCTCACCCACCGGCACCGTGATGGCCGAATCGGTGAAGTAGCCGCCGAGCTTGACACCCAGGTCCAGCGTGACGATGTCGCCCTCGGCGAGAACTCGCTTTCGCGACGGGATGCCGTGCACGATCTCCTCGTTGATCGAGATGCACGCTGACCCGCGAAAACCGTACAGCCCCTTGAATGCCGGGGTGGCGCCATCGTGGTCGCGGATGAAGCGCTCGGCAATCTGGTCCAGTTCCAGAGTGGTGATGCCTGGACGCACATTCTCGCGCAAGAGCACGAGGGCGGCGCCAAGGATGGCACCGCCCTCCGCCATCACCTCGATCTCGCGCGGTGATTTCAGCTGGATCAACTTCTCACCTGTGCTAACGCAGCGAGCATGCGTGCCTCGACCTCGTCGGGCGTGCCCGCCGCATCGATCGCCAGGATGGGCGTCGAGCTGGCCCGATACCACGCCACCACGGGCGCCGTCTGGGCCTGGAAGACCGCGAGCCGGTGGCGGATGGCCTCCGGTTCGTCGTCCTTCCGTCTGATGAGTCGCCCGCCGCACTTCTCACACAACTCGCCAACTTCGCGTCCCTTGAACGGGGTCTGGCACACCGAACATACCGTGCGTCCACCCAGACGGCGCAGCAACTCCTCCTCGGAGACCTCGAAGAGGAGAACAGCATCCACCTGCCGGCCCAGCGTGGCGGTGACTCGTGCCAGTCCCTCAGCCTGAGGGACCGTCCGAACCACGCCATCCAGGATGGCTCCCCGCTCCGCCTCGGGTGCAGAGAGGGCTTCCTGCATGATACCGAGGATGACCTCGTCAGGGACGAGGTCTCCGCGATCCATGGCCGCCTTGGCCTCCATGCCGAGGGGCGTGCCCTTGAGCACCGCAGCCCGCAACACGTCCCCGGTGGCAATCCTGGGCACCTTCAGGGAGGCTGCAAGCCGGTCTCCCTGAGTGCCCTTTCCCGCCCCCGGGGGTCCGAGAAGCACCAGAATCATCTTCTGCCGCGCCTCAGTTGCCGCCGATCCCGGAGCCACGCCCACGGAACCGAACACGGCCCTTCTTCATGAACCCATCGTACTTGCGGAGGAGCAGGTGCTGCTGCATCTGCTGCATCGTATCCAGCGCCACACCCACGACGATCAGGAGCGACGTTCCACCGAAGGAGAATGGCACGCCGAAGCCGTCGAAGATGAAGATCGGCAACAGGGCGATGAAGGTGAGGAAGATGGAGCCCGGCAGGGTTATGCGCGTGACGACGTGATCGATGTAGTCTGCCGTCTTCGCGCCCGGGCGGACGCCTGGAACGAAGCCGCCCTGCTTCTTCAGGTTCTCCGACAGGTCGACCGGGTTGAAGATGATCGACGTGTAGAAGTAGGTGAAGAAGATGATGAGGACGGCGGAGAGCAGGTAGTACAGCCACGTGCCCGGCGCCATCATCTCGGCCATGCCCTGCAGCGACTCACGACCACTGAACTGCGCGATCGCGCCAGGTACGACGATCACCGACTGCGCGAAGATGATCGGCATCACGCCGGCGGCGTTGACCTTGAGCGGGATGAAGTTCTTCGCTGCCTCACGCATCCGTCCGCGTCCCATGGTGCGCTGCGGGATCTGGATGGCGATGCGTCGGGCGGCCAGTGTCATCGCGACCACACCAGCGACCACGGCGAGCATGACGACGCCGAGGAGGATGAGCGTGAACGGTCCGATGGCGCCCGTCGAGACGAGGCCAGCGGTGGTGATGATGCCAGGCCAGAAGCGCTCGACGATCGAGAAGAAGATGAGCAGGCTGGCGCCGTTGCCGATGCCATTCTCGGTGATCTGCTCACCGAGCCACATGACGAACATCGCGCCAGTGGTGAGGAAGAGCACCATCTGGAGCCGGAACGCCAGTCCGGGTGCATGGACCGCACCCTCCAGCGATTCGGTGAACAGCGCGAAGCCCCACGCCTGGACGACAGCCAGGGCTATGGTGATGTAGCGCGTCCATTGGGTGACCTTCTTCCGGCCCTCCTCATCCTTGTTCATCTTGTCGATCGTCGGCACCACGGCGCCGGCGATCTGCATGAAGATGCTGGCGGATATGTAGGGCATGATGCCGAGGGCGAACACGGTCGCCCTCGACAGCCCACCGCCGACGAATAGGTCGTACAGTCCCAGCAGCCCGCCCCCACCCTGCTGATTGGCGAAGTAATCAGTCAGGGCGATGACGTCCACGCCCGGCGCCGTGACGTGCGCGCCGATGCGGTAGACAAAGAGGCAGACGGCCGTGAAAACGATCTTCTGCCAGAGCTCGGGAGTCTTGTAGATGCTCGCGAGTGCTGCGGCGGGGTTGGCCTGTGCCATACTACGCCTCGACGCGGCCTCCGGCCGCCACGATCTTCTCGCGCGCGCCGGCGCTGACCTTCACGCCACGAACGGTCACGGCACGGGAGGTCTCTCCATTGGCCAGCAGCTTGACCGGGCCCTTGCGGGGCCGAGCCAGTCCGGCCGCCATCAACGTCTCCGGCGTGATCTCCTCGTCGGTGAGCAGCGCGAGCGCATCCAGGCGCACGAGCTGGTTCTCGACGCGGAACGGATTGGTGAAACCACGCTTCGGAACACGACGCGTCAACGGCATCTGGCCGCCCTCGAAGCCGGGCTTGCCGCCTCCGGGGCCATGATGTCCAGCGCGCGCCTTGCTTCCCTTGTGCCCCTTGCCCGAGGTCTTGCCGGTGCCCGAGCCTGGACCACGGCCAAGCCGCTTGCGGTCCCTGTGCGAGCCCGGCGAAGGTGCCAGGTTGTGGAGCCCTATCTTCTCCATCTCAGCCATCGTCAGTTCACTCCTCGACGGGCGTCACCTGAACCAGGTGACGCACCTGCTTGAGCATGCCGCGCAGCGACGGCGAGTCCTGCTTGATCACCACCGCCTGATGATGCCGGAGGCCGAGAGCCTCCAGCGTCCGGCGCATTGTAGCCTTCTGGCCGATGCCGCTCCGCACCTGCTCGATGCGAAGCTGCCCATCGGTCAACGGCAGTGCTGGCGCCGTGTACTTGGGACCCTTGCGTGGGTGCCAGACGAATGTCCGCGGCATCAGACGACCTCCTTCACTCGTGCCCGCGACCGATAACCTATCGACGCCACATCCACTCCGCGCTCCTTGGCTATCTGCTCCACTGTGGTGAGCTGGGACAGCCCTTCCATGGCCGCGAGCACCATGTTGTGCGGGTTGCTGGAGCCGAGGCTCTTCGTGAGGATATCCGCGATACCGGCACACTCGAGGATGGCACGCACGGCACCACCAGCGATCACGCCGGCGCCGGGCGCGGCGGGCTTCATCAACACCTTGCCCGCCCCATGGCGACCAACGACCTCGTGCGGGATCGTACCGCCGGTGAGCGGCACGAGCACCATGTTGCGGCGCGCGCCGTCAACCGCCTTGCGGACGGCCTCCGATACCTCGTTCGCCTTGCCCGTCGAGAAGCCGACACGTCCCTGTCCATCGCCGACTGCTACGAGTGCGTTGAACGAGAAGCGACGACCGCCCTTGACGACCTTGGCGACACGATTGATCGCGATCACGTTCTCGACGAGATCGCTCCCCTCGCGCTGCTGGTCACGACCGCCCTGTCCGTCCCGACCGCGGCCACGGCCTTCTCCGCCGGGTCCGCCACGGCCGGGAGCGCCGCCGGGACCGCCGGGCGCTCCGCGCCCACGACCACCGCCGCCCCGTCCGCCACCACCACGGCCTCCGCGGCCTCCGGCTCCGCCACCGAATCCACCGGGGCTACCGCCTGGGCGCGCACTGGCGCCTGAACTCTGAAAATCTGCCATTTTAGAACTCCAGCCCGCCTTCGCGGGCACCGTCGGCGACCGCCTTGACGCGGCCGTGGTACTGATAGCCAGCGCGGTCGAACACGACCTTCGTGATCCCCGCCTCCCTGGCCCGCTCGGCGAGCGCCTTCCCGACCGCCGCCGATCGCTCCGACTTCGTACCCGTGAACTTGCCGTCGGATACGGTCATCAGCGTGTGGCCCTGGACATCGTCCACGAGTTGCGCCGTCATGTGCTTGAGCGAGCGATAGACCACGAGACGCGGCCGCTCGATCGTTCCTGTAACCTTCTTGCGAACTCGCAGATGGCGACGGATTCGCCGCTCGGTACGGTTCGCCTTGCCAATGATCTTCATTACTTGCCCCCCGCCTTGCCGGCCTTCCGGCGGATCTGCTCGCCTGCGTACTTGATGCCCTTCCCCTTGTACGGCTCGGGCGGACGCAGCTTGCGAATCTCCGCCGCGACCTGACCCACCACTTCCTTGTTGGCACCATCCACGAGGACCTGCGTCGGCGTCGTCGCCGTCAGCTTGATCCCCTCCGGCGCCTGATACTCGATCGGATGCGAGAAGCCCAGTGCCATGAAGAGCCCGTACGGACGCGTCTCTGCCCGGTAGCCGACGCCGACAATGTCGAGCGTCTTCTGGAAGCCCTTCGTCACTCCCTCCACCATGTTCGCCACGAGCGTACGTGTCAGCCCGTGCAGCGCGCGATGATTGGCCTCCTCGCTCGGGCGGGTGACCCGGATCTCGCCTTCTTCCTGCGTGATGATGATCTCCGCCGGCAGCTCGCGCTCGAGCGTGCCACGCGGGCCCGTCACGGTCATCCGTCGACCGTCGGTCTTCACCGTCACTCCGGCCGGTATGGTAATCGGCGCCTTTCCAATTCGTGACATGTCTCCTGTCCCCCTTACCAGACGAGGGCGATGAGCTCGCCGCCGGTGCGCTGCTGGCGCGCCTCGCGGTCGCTCATGAGGCCGCGCGACGTGCTCACGATGGCCATTCCGAGGCCATTGCGAACGCGCGGAATCTCCGACACGCCAACGTACTTCCGCAGGCCCGGAGAGCTCACGCGCTTCAGCTCGCGGATCACCGCGTGGCCGCCGTGGGCATACTTGAGGATCACGCGCAGAAGCGGGCGACCCTCCTCGCTCTCCACCAGCCGGTAGTCGGTGATGTAGTGATTCTCCTTGAGGAGACGGGCAATCTCGACTTTGAGCTTGGAAGCCGGCATGTCCACGCGACGATGGTTCGATCCGCAGGCATTGCGGATCCGCGTGAGCATGTCAGCTACCGGATCGGTCATACTCATGAATGATTCCTGCGCCCCCCGTATCCTTTCCGGACGTGAGGGCTTGAAGGGGAAGTGAGGCAGAGTGGACCTGATCCACCAGCGATGATCCAGTCACCGCGGGCGGATCGGAGTCCGTCCTACCAGCTGGCCTTGCGTACGCCCGGGATGTAGCCGTTGAGGGCCATGTCCCGGAAGGAAACTCGCGACAGTCCGAACTGACGCAGGTAGCCCCGCGGCCGGCCGGTCATGTTGCACCGGTTCCGGACCCTCGTCGCTGACGCGTCCCGAGGCATCGCGCGCAGTGCCCTGTAGGCAGCTTCGCGCTCCTCGATCGTCGTCGTCGGCTTGCGGATGGTCTCCTTGAGCTCCGCGCGGCGCACGGCATAACGCGCCACGATCTCACGGCGCTGCTGGTTCTTCACGGTCTTGCTGGTCTTGGCCATCGATATCTGTTCTCGAGGAAGGTCGGTGGTGGCGTCGGAGCGGTCGGCCGTCAGGCAGCCGCCATCCCCTTCGGCCGCTCCTCGCCCCGGAACGGCATCCCCAGCTCGCGCAGGAGCGCGATACCGTGATCGTCCCGGTTCGTGGAGGTCACCAGGGTGATGTCCATCCCGTGGATCTGTTCGATCTGGTCGTAGCTGATCTCCGGGAAGATCATCTGTTCCTTGATCCCCATGGAGTAGTTCCCGCGTCCGTCGAAGGAGCGAGTGTTCAGGCCGCGAAAATCGCGTATGCGCGGAATCGCGACGGTGATGAGCCGGTCCAGGAACTCCCACATGCGAGCGCCACGCAGCGTCACCGCGACGCCGATCTCCTGGCCCTCGCGGAGGCCGAAGTTGGCGATCGACTTCCTCGCCTTCTTCCGCACCGGACGCTGCCCAGTGATGATCGCCAGCTCCTCGGAGACGTTGTCGAGCAGCTTGGGCTGCTTCAACGCCTCACCCAGGCCGACGTTGATGACGATCTTCTGCAGAGTCGGCAGCTGATGCATGTTGGCCAGGCCGAACTGCTCGGCCAACCGCGGCCGGACAGTCTCCAGATAGTACTGCCTGAGCCGCGGCGGCGGCACCGGCAGGCCAACCCCGGTGTGCTCCACCGGTGCGGCAGCCTCAGCCCTCGTCGCGCTCCTCTTCGAACCCTTGGCGGCCTGCCCCTTAGGAGCCTGCCCCTTGGATCCCTTCTCCTTGGGGTTCTGCCCCTTGGAGCCCTGCCCCTTGGGGGCCTTGCTGTCCTTAGCCATGCGTCAGTTCCCCGGCCTCAGTGCGCGCGCGGGATGGGCTCCCCGCTCTTCACACTCAGGCGCTCCTTCGTACCGTCGGCTTCGACGCGAACCCTTGTGCGCGTCGGCTTGCCAGACTTGGGATCGAGCAGCATCACGTTGGACGCGTGGAGAGGCGCCGGCATCTCGATGATGCCACCCTGCTCCTCCGCTGTCCGTGCCCGGCGATGCTTCTTCACGATGTTAACGCCCTCGACCACCACGCGGCCCGTCTTGCGCACGACCCGGAGCACCTTCCCTTCCTTGCCCTTGTCGTTGCCACGGACCACGCGAACCACGTCACCCGTCGTCACGTGGATCGGCTGCTTCTCAGCATTCACCTGGTGACGGACGCGGTTCCGCTTCTTGGCGGTCTTACGCTGTGTCAGGATGCGCATCTCAGATAACCTCTGGCGCCAGCGAGACGATCTTCATGTACTTCTTGTCGCGCAGCTCGCGGGCGACCGGTCCGAAGATACGGGTGGCACGAGGCTCCCCGTTATCGTTGATCATCACGATCGCGTTCTCATCGAAGCGGATATAACTGCCGTCCTTGCGACGCGTCTCCTTGACCGTCCGTACCACCACTGCCTTGGCCACGTCGGACTTCTTGACGGTACCATTCGGCAGCGCGTCCTTGACGGCCACGATGACGCGATCACCCAATCCGGCGTATCGACGCCCCGAACCTCCGAGGACGCGGATGACCAGGGCACGCTTGGCGCCCGAGTTGTCCGCGACCTTCACTACTGATTCCTGCTGGATCATGGCTCCTCCCTCTCCGTCAGCGTGCGCGCTCGGTAACCTCGACCACGCGCCACCGCTTGTCCTTTGACAGCGGGCGGGTCTCCATGATGCGCACGGTGTCCCCGGTCTTCACCGAGTTCTCCTCGTCGTGCGCTTTTACCCGCTTGGTGCGGGTCACCATCTTGCCGTAAACCGGGTGTGGCACGCGTCGCGTGATCTTCACCACCACCGTCTTGTCCATCTTGTCGCTCACGACGAGCCCGGTGCGGACCTTCCGCGAGCCCCGGGTGCCGGTGGTCTCAGCCACTCCGGCCGTCTGCTGGCTATCAGTCATCTCTGCCATTGCTCAGTGCTCCCGGGCTCAGCGGCCGGCGCGGCGCGTGGTGCCACGCGTCGCCGACTTCGCCGTCTTCTTCGCCTTCTTCTTGGCCGGCGCGACCTTCCCGGCCGCCACCCGCACGATACCCAACGCGCGCTCCCGCTGGATCGTCTTCACTCGCGCTACCTCGTGCCGCAGCGTGCGCAGCAGGAGAGGATCCTCCAGCGGCTGCGTCCCACTCTTGAACCGGAGATGGAATCGCTCCCGCTCCAGGTCCGCCAACCGTGACGCCAGATCGGCATCACTCAGGTCGCGAATCTCATCAGCTCGCATCGGTCTGTGCCCCCTCGCGCACGACGAACTTGGTCTTCACGCTCAACTTGGCCGATGCCAGCGCCATCGCCGACTCGGCGACCTCGCGGCTGACCCCCTCGAGCTCGAACATCATGCGGCCAGGCTTCACAACCGCTACCCACTTGTCCGGAGACCCCTTTCCCTTACCCATGCGGGTCTCTGCCGGCTTCTTGCTCACTGGCTTGTCGGGGAAGATCCGGATCCAGACCTTGCCGCCACGCTTGATGTGACGCGTCAGCGCCACTCGGGCCGCCTCGATCTGCCGGTTCGAAACCCACCCCGGCTCCAGCGATTGCAGTCCGTACTGGCCGAACGACACCTCACTGCCGCGCTGGGCGATCCCGGTCGTCCGCCCCTTGAACATCTTGCGGAACTTCACCCGCTTTGGACTCAGCATCTATCTATCCCCCTCAGGCGCCGGTCGAGTACGTCTTGCCACGCCGGTCGTCCACGACCTCTCCCTTGAAGATCCAGACCTTGACGCCGATGGCGCCGTAGGTGGTCCTCGCGGTCGATGTCGCGTAATCGATGTCGGCGCGCAGCGTATGGAGCGGCACACGACCTTCGTGATAACCTTCCACGCGCGCGATCTCGGCCCCGCCCAGACGGCCGCCAGCCTTGACCTTGATTCCCTGTGCCCCGGCGCGCATCGCGCCCTGAACGGCACGCTTCATCGCCCGCCGGAAACTCACCCGCTGCGCGAGCTGGTTGGCGATCGCGTCGGCGACCAGTTGGGCCTCGATCTCCGGCCGCTTGATCTCCTCGACGTTGATTCCCACTTCCTTGCCCGACAACTGCGCCAGCTCATCGCGCAGCTTGTCCACCTCGGCGCCCTTCTTCCCGATCACCACGCCCGGTCGCCCGGTGTGGATCGTCACGACGACCTTACCCGGCTTCCGCTCGATGCGGATGTCGGCTATGGCCGCGTGCCCGAGGCGCGCCTTGAGGTAGTTGCGCAGCAGTTCGTCCTCCTTGAGGAGCGCCGGCATGTCGCGGTTCGCATACCACGTCGAACGCCACGACTTGCTCACGCCCAGCCGGAAGCCGATCGGATTGGTCTTCTGTCCCATTAGCGTCGTCCTTCCTTCTCGGCAACCACGATGTGAACATGGCTGGTGCGTTTCTGAATGGGCATGGCGCGTCCCATCGCCGCCGGCATGAACCGCTTCAGCTTGGGGCCCTCGTTGATGACGGCGTGCTTCACGTACAGCGCGTCCACATCGAGCGCGGTGTTGTCCAGGCGAGCCTGGTGCTCCGCGTTGGCCACAGCCGAGGCAAGCGTCTTCTCGATCTGCTTCGCCGCGTGCTTCTTGGAGAACTTCAACAGGGCCAGCGCCTCGTTGACGTTCTTGCCGCGGATCTGATCTATCACCAGCCGCATCTTGTACGGCGACTGCCGCGTGGAGCGCTGGATTGCTCTGGATTCGGCCATGATTACCTCTTCGCCTTCTTGTCGGCCGGCCTGCTCCCGGCATGGCCACGGAACAGGCGGGTCGGCGAGAACTCGCCGAGCTTGTGCCCGACCATGTTCTCGGTGACGTAGACAGGAATGAACTTGTTCCCGTTGTGCACCGCGAATGTGTGCCCGACGAACTCCGGCAGGATGGTGCTCGCCCGGGACCACGTCTTCACGACGCGCTTCTCGTTTCTGCTGTTCATCGCCTGGAGCCTCTTCTGAAGGCTGTCATGCACGAACGGCCCCTTCTTGATGCTTCTCGCCATGGTCTTGGTCCCGGGTTACTTCGTGGCCTTGCCGCGCTTCCGGCCTCTCACTATCAGCCGCTGCGACGCCTTGCGCTTGTTGCGCGTCTTGACTCCTTCCTTCTTGCCCCACGGGCTGACGACGTTCCGTCCGCCACGCGTCCGACCGCCGTGCGGGTGGTCGACGGGGTTCATCACCTCGCCGCGCACCTTCGGTCGCTTGCCCAGCCAGCGGGACTTGCCCGCCTTGCCGTGCGAGATCTGCTCGTGCTCCGAGTTGCCAACCTCGCCGATCGTGGCAAGGCAGTTCGCGTGCACCATGCGCATCTCCGTCGACGCCAGGCGCAGCGTCACATAGTCGCCCTCCTTGGCCACGACCTGGACCGAAGTGCCGGCCGAGCGGGCCATCTGCCCCCCCTTGCCGATCTTCAGCTCCACGTTGTGCACCGAGGATCCCAGCGGCACCTCGCGTAGCGGCAGGGCATTGCCCAGGCGTACATCCGAGCCCGGACCGGAGAATACCGTGTCCCCCACCTTCAGTCCCTTCGGGTGAAGGATGTAGCGCTTCTCACCGTCCTCGTACTGGACGAGGGCGATACGCGCCGAACGGTTCGGATCGTACTCGATCTCGCGCACCACTGCCGGCATGCCGAACTTGTTGCGCCGGAAGTCGATGATCCGGTACTTCCGCTTGTGGCCGCCGCCAATGCGACGCATCGAGATGTGGCCGTGGTTGTCCCGGCCGCCAGACTTCTTGAGTGGCGCGGTGAGCGACTTCTCGGGCGTGCTGCGGGTGATCTCGGAGAAATCCGAGACCGACCGGAAGCGCGTTCCCTTGGACACCGGCTTGAACTGTCGGATTCCCATCGCTTAGCCCTCGAAGATCGATTCGATCACGTCACCCTCACGGAGCGTCACGACCGCCTTTTTCCAGTTCGGACGCTTGCCGGCCGACTTGCCGACACGCCGAGCCTTGCCGCGCTGGTTCGACGTCCACACGCCGGTAACCTTCACGTCGAAGATCTGCTGGATCGCCTGCTTGATCTCGAACTTGTTGGCGTCCGGGTGCACCTCGAAGATGTACTCCCCGCGCTCCTGGAAGGCCGTCGAACTGGCCTCCGTCACGAGCGGCCGGACGATTGTCTGATATAGCGTCGGCATCCCTTAAGCCTCCTCGGCCGACGACTCGCCGGCGGCCTTCTTCCGCGTGGCGCGCTTCTTCGGCGCGGCCTCGCTGGTCTCGCCCGCGGCGGCACTCGCCGAGGTCGTCTTGCGGCCCGCCCGCTTGGCCGGCGTGGCAGCCTCCACCGCTCCGGTGCTCTCCAGCGGCTCGCCGAGCGCGCCAGCCTCCACCACCAACACGTCCGACCAGAGGATGTGGTATGTGGAAGCGTCGCTGTACGGCATCACGTGCACGTTCTGAAGATTGCGCGCGCTCATGTACACTGTCGGCTTCACGCCGTCGGTCAGCAGCAGCACCTTGCGGTCGGCTGCACCGAGGCGATCCAGCAACGCCAGCATCGTCGAGGTCTTCGGCACGTCCATCCGGATCGCGTCGATGACCAGCAGCGCATCCTCACGGGCGCGAGCGTTCATCGCACTCTTGCGGCCAAGGGAGCGGAGCTGACGCGGTACCTTCTGCTCGTAGTTGCGATCGGAGGTGGGACCGAACACGGTTCCACCGCCCACGAAGTGGGGCGCACGGATCGAGCCCTGACGAGCACGTCCCGTCCCCTTCTGCTTCCACGGCTTCCTGCCGCCACCCACCACCTGTCCACGCGTCTTCGTCGACGCGTTACCCTGGCGCTGGTTGGCCATGTATGCCTTCACCACCTGGTGCATCACGGGCATGTTCACCGTGCCGTCGAACAACTCCGCCGGAAGAGCCACGCGCTCGCGCGCTGTCCCGTCCGCGGCGTGTGCCGTCGCCTGAAAGGTCGTCGTAGTCTTGTCCATTGAATCAGCCCTGCTTGCGGACGAGGACGATCCCGTTGGTGGGTCCGGCAACCGCGCCGCGGATGTAGATCAGGTTTCGCTCGACGTCAACCTTCTCGACGCGAAGGTGCGTCTGGGTGTGACGCTCGTTGCCGTACTGCCCGGGCATCTTCTTGCCCTTGATAACGCGCGACGGGTTCGTGCCTGGTCCGATTGAACCGGGTTGACGATGCTTGGTGCTGCCGTGTGTGTTGGGGCCGCCACCAATGCCGTAGCGCTTCACCACACCCTGGAACCCCCGCCCCTTGGTCGTGCCGGTCACCTTGACCTGCTCGCCCGGCGCGAAGATCTCGACGGTGATGTTGTCGCCGACTGTATACGTCGGTATCTCCGGGTTCTTGCCCGGAGCATCGTCCAGCCGGAAGTTCCGCAGCACGCGCGGCGGCGCCTCGAGCCCGGCCTTTGCCGCATGCCCGACCTCCGCCTTGCTGGCGCGACGCCCACGAGGCGTGCGCTCCCTGCCCACGCTCTCCCGACGCAGCTTCTGGGAGCCGAATCCGAGCTGCACGGCATTCACACCCCCAACCTCCGGCGTCAATACCTGGACGACTGGATTGGGCGGCGCCTCCACCACCGTGCAGGGAATCTGCTGCCCCCTGTCATTGAAGATCTGGGTCATCCCCAGCTTCTTCCCGATTATGCCGATCATCTGAAAACCTTCCTCATAGTCGCGGCCCGCCGGCGGTCATTTGCGCGCCGTACGTTGTGGCCGGTGGACTGTAGCGGACGCCACGAGGACTCTCTCCCGTCTCATCGTAGCGCCCACCTGAACCAGCTATTCGACCTTGATCTCGACGTCCACGCCAGCCGGAAGATCCAGCTTCGTCAGGGCATCCACCGTCTGTGCCCTGCTGTCCAGGATGTCGATCAACCGCTTGTGCGTCTTCAACTCGAACTGCTCCCGCGACTTCTTGTCGATGTGCGGCGAGCGCAGAACGGTCCAGCGCTGAGTCTTCGTCGGCAGCGGGATGGGACCGGAAACCTGCGCTCCGGTCTTCTCCGCCGTCCTGACTATGTCCGCCGAGGCCTGGTCGATCACTGCATGATCGAATGCCTTCAGCCGGATACGAATCTTGCCAGCCATGGTTGCCCGGGAATGATGTGACGTGGTGGAACGCGATTACTTGAGGATCTTGGTGACGACGCCGGCGCCGACGGTGCGGCCACCCT